>CBFDTW010000061.1:0-8268 GCA_965613085.1 uncultured bacterium
AATGATACGGCGACCACCGAGATCTACACCTAAGCCTTCGTCGGCAGCGTCAGATGTGTATAAGAGACAGGAGAGAATACGTGAGCCATCAAGGGGAGGGATGGGAATTAAGTTAAAAAAAGCAAGGAAAAGATTTATGGTTGTTCCGTAAAAAAGTATGATGCCACCCAGACTGCCCGGCATCCCCAAAAGCCTGTAAAGAAGAGCAAGAAAAATAGCTATGCCAAAATTGGTTCCCGGTCCAGCCAGAGCAACCCATATCATATCTTTTTTGGGATTATTTAAATTGCCCGGGGTAATAGGAACTGGCTTTGCCCATCCAAATATAGGTGCACCTGCTCCAAAAAGATTCATAATAATCATAATCCCTGGCAAAAGTATTGTCCCCACAAAATCTATGTGAGGAAGAGGATTAAGAGTTATCCTCCCCATAACTCTTGCTGTAGGGTCCCCGTGCCGTTCAGCCATCAAACCATGGGCAATCTCGTGGAGAATAATTGAAAAAAATAAGATCGCCACAACAAACAAAAGAACAACAGCTCTCATCCTTTTCTCCCTGGCAAAAATTTTTTCCTGATAAACTCCATCTCTTCCTGTTTTGTTTTTATCAGCCCATCTAACTTTGCCTTCTTCACCTCCTCCAGTATCTGGGAGAACTTTGGTGAAGGGCGAAAGCCCATTTTTTTTAAATCATCTCCCCTCACCTGGACCTTAACCTTCTGCAGCGTGGAAAGATAAAAAATTATCCTTTTCTTAACCTGCTTGCTTTTTGTCTTTGCCATTGCGACAGCAAGCGCCTCTGGAGGGTAACAGCTCAAAAGATAATAAATGGAACTGGGTTTAACTCTTGGCAGCCTTAACCTGGCTATTATCTCCCGGACACCCCTGATACTTGCAAGAAGAGCTTCCCTTTCCTCCCGGGTAAAACTGTACCTTGTGCAAAAATCATCTATCCTGTCTTTTTCCAGCCCGTTTAAAAGCAAAGCCAGTCTCATCAGCCATCTCCTGCTCTCTGTTCCTGTTAAAAGCTCATATCTGGCAATAGCATCTACCAGCTCATCAAGAACTTTTTCTCTGAACGATGTTAACCTGATCCCGGGCTGAATAACCTGCAAAACACCAAGCTGCTGCATCCTGCCAATTATCTTTCCGGGCCTGTCCTCCTCCAGAATTTGAACCAGCTCCTCTTTTATCCTCTTACCACTTAGATGACGGAAAATATCAGCCTTCAATGCTTCTTTAATCAAATTTTCCGTATCCTTATCAATCCGGAATCCGTATCTTTGCTCAAATCTGATAGCACGGAATATGCGGGTAGGATCATCTATAAAACTTCTGGAATGCAAAACCCTGACTCTGGAACACTCAAGATCCTCCCTTCCCCCGAAAAAATCAATCAGCCTGCCAAAATCAGACGGGTTAATGCTGATAGCCATTGCATTAACGGTGAAATCCCTGCGAAAAAGATCCTCCCTCAGGGGAGCTTTTTCAACTCGAGGTAAAACCGCAGGACGGGGATAAAACTCACGTCGAGAGGTAGCTATATCAAGCCTGAATCCTTCACCAAGATCAAGAGTGGCTGTACCAAACTCTGGATGTGCTGTAAGGCTGGCTTTTAACTTTACAGCTAATTTTCTGGCAAAGGCAATTCCATCTCCTTCAACCAGAAGGTCTATATCAAAATTCTCGTTTCCCAGAAGCAGGTCCCTCACAAAACCTCCCACTATGAAAACCGGCATGCTCATCTTTTCGGCAAGCTTTCCTGCCTCAACCAGAATATCCATGATATGGGAGGGAACTTTTTTCTCCAGAAGGAATTTTAAATTATCACCGGGAAAATCTTTGTTATAGGCCTCAAAGATATCAAGACTGGTAAGGATACCCCGGAACTTTTGATCTTCAAATACCAGAAGCCAGGGCACCTCTTCCTCCATCATTATCTGCTGCGCCTTTTTCAGGGAAAAAGAGGGGGAAATCCGAACAAACTTTTTTGTGTAGTAACTTTTAATTGAAATATCACCGGAGTTATATTTTATCATATTTTCCACTTTCTGTCTGGATATTACCCCGACTATTTTCCCTTTTTCCTGAACTGGCAGAGCTTCCAGATTCTCCTCCTCCAGAATCTTTTTAACCTCTTTTGCCTTCATCTCAGGAAAAACACACCTTGCAGAGGATGACATCACCTTCTCTACTGTAAGATAAGGGGAGATTTTTTCCTCCAGAACGCTGTAGAGCTTTTTTTTTATATCTTCCAGATCCACACCTTTCAAAATAGCTGATGCAGCCAGACTATGCCCTCCTCCTCCAAAAGGGGAGAGAATATCATCTACATTAACAGAGAAAAGACGGGAGCGAGCCATTATATAAACTTTATCCCTGGATCTTACAATGGCAAAAACCACATCGGGATTTTTTAAATTAATAAATTTGTGCAAAGGTTGAGAGAGCCCCCCTACAAAATCTTCTATCTGTGTGGTTATTATTACAACTTCCACTCCATTTATCCAGATAGTCTGGGCCTTCTCCAGGAAATCTTTTAGCAGAATATCCTGCTTTTCAGTGAGACCCCGATTAAGAAAACCGGAACAGAACTCAAGTTTTGCTCCTTTGTCCAGAAGATAAGCTACCGATCGAAGATCGCAGGAGGTGGTGGAGGAAAAACTGAGAGAGCCTGTATCCTCGTAAATTCCCAGAACAAAAAGAGTTGCCTCAAAGGGACTTACAGGAATTTTTCTTTTCCTGATAAGCTCCACCAGGATACTGGTAGTTGCACCTACCTGCCTGCATACCTCAACATCTGCTTTAATGTCCAGAGGATGAGGGGGATGATGGTCATAAATATGGATTTTTACCCCCTTTTTCCCCACCAGCTTACCGAATATCCCTATTCTGCTGGTCCACCTTGTATCAACAAGTATAAGCTTTTTAACCTGTTCCAGATCCTTCTCGTTAAGTTTCTCTGTGGGAATCATCCATCCATAAAGATGCAAAAAATCTCTCACCTCCTGGGAGGGAGAGCCGGGAAGACAGAGTTTTGCCTCAGGATACAGCTTCTTTGCCGCTACCATAGAAGCAAGAGCATCAAAATCACAGCCTGTATGTGTGGTTACAACCTGCATTTTTCTTTTCAGACCCTTGGATGGTATTTTTTATAAATCTTTATTAGCCTTTCCTGGGTAATATGGGTGTAAATTTGAGTGGTAGAGATACTCACATGACCTAAAAGTTCCTGAACAGACCTTAAATCGGCATCTCTTGAAAGAAGATGAGTGGCAAAGGAGTGTCTCAGAGTGTGAGGTGAGATAACTTTGTTTATACCCGCTATCCGGGCATATTTTTTTATCATCTTCCAGCAAGACTGGCGAGAGATTCTTTCTCCGTACCGATTGCAGAAAAGAGGAGAATCCTTCCTCACCCCTTCTCTTTCTCTCAAATACCTGTTCAGCCATTTTATAGCCTCTTTACCCAGAGGAACCATTCTCTCACGGGAACCTTTGCCCTGCACCTTTAACCAGCCCGAGGCTAAATTCAAATCCCTGCGATTTAAGCTGACAAGCTCGGATATGCGCAGGCCTGTAGCATAGAGACACTCTAAAATAGCCTTATCCCTCAGACCAGCAGGTGAGGTGGTATCCGGGACATCCAGTAGCCTTTCCACTTCTCTCAGAGAAAGATAAGAAGGAATTTTTCTTCCCCTTCGAGGAGACACAACAGCCTGAGCAGGGTTTTCAGTGATAGCTCCCTCTGCCTGTAGGAAGCGGTAAAACATCCTTATAGCTGATAATTTTCGAGAGACGGAAGATGTTGAAAGTCTCCTGGTATCTTTTAAAAAGGAGGCATACTTCCCCACAACGGAAGAAGAGATACTCAACATATCAGAGCCAAGCCATTTTTTAAATTGCTCGAGATCCACCCTGTAAGATAAGATGGTATTGGGAGAAAGACCTCTTTCTATACGAAGATAATCAAGAAAAGAATCAATTGTAATTTGAGGCAAACCTCCACCCCTCTTTTAAACAACTTTCATTAATCTTTAAAAGATCAAACTTCTCTGGAGATAAAACATCCTTCAAAGAGGCAATAAGGCTCTCAAGGGATACTACTTTTGAGATGTGAGCCCAGGCTCCAAGAGCTACCATATTTGCCGTCTTTGCATTTCCAAGGTTCTCTGCTATATTATTGGCAGGAATCTCCAGGATCCTCACCTTTTTTCTTTTTGACTTTTCTTTTATAAGCGAGGTATTTATCACTGCTGCGCCCTTTTCTTTTATTCTGAATAAAAATTTCTCAAAGGCCGGCAGACTCATAAGGATTCCACTTTCCGGCCGGGAGATAATGGGCGAGGGAATCATTGAATCAGAAATTATTACCGTGCAGTTGGCCGTTCCTCCCCGCATCTCAGCCCCGTAAGAAGGATAAAAAACAACTTCTTTCCCCTCCCTCAGACCGGCATAAGCCAGGAGTTTGCCGGCAAATATTATTCCCTGTCCGCCAAATCCGGCTATTACAACATCCGTATACAATTTAACCTGCCTCTGAGCCAAGCTTTTCAATAATACTTATGGCAAGATCCTTACCTTCCTGAACAATTCTTTCAAGTTGAGTCTTCCGGGAAGCCTCTGCATAAACCCTCACCTTGGGTTCAGTTCCCGAAGGTCTGATCAGAAGCCAGCTTTCATCTTCCATGATAAATTTTACTCCATCAATGGTTAAAATCTTCTTTAAGGGAATACCTCCTAAGGCAGAAGGGGGACTTGAGGTAAGTTTCTCCACTATCTTTTTTTTATCCACACCTCCCTTTTGAAAATCTATTCTTTTAAAAAAAGAGCTGCCAAATTTCTTTTCCATCTCATCCAGGATACTGGATAAGGGCTTTCCCTTTTTTGCTATCATTTCCACAAATAAAAGAGCTGATAAAATGCCGTCTCTTTCCGGCAAGTGTCCATAATACCCATAACCTCCACTCTCTTCCCCACCAAAAATTACCTTCTCCTTAAGCATCTTATCGGCTACGTACTTAAACCCCACTGGAGTCTGTTCCCATTCAAGACCAAACTTACGGGATATCCTCTCCGGTTGATAACCAATAGAAACCGTCTTTACCACCTTTCCCCTCATTTCCTTTTCTTCTACAAGATACAAAAGCAGAAGAGAAAAAACCTGAAGGGGGGAAAGATACCTACCTTTATCATCTACAACTCCCACTCTATCAGCATCCCCGTCAGTAGCAACACCCAGGTCCGCTCCCCGGAATTTAACCTCTTTTTTCAAGTCCTTTAAATTTTCCTCAATCGGTTCAGGATTTATACCTCCAAAACCGGGATTGGGTTTAGGATGAATGGCAAAAACCTCACAGGTGGACCTCTCAAGAATCCTGTCCACAAGTCCATATCCTACACCATACATTGGATCATAAACTATCTTAAGAGAAGCCCTGTTTATAAGGTCCATATCCAGAAACGAGCAAACTTTTTTAAGATAGGAAGGTAGAAGGTCAACTTTTGCAGCAAGACCTCTTCTTTCCGCCTCATCCCAGGGTAAAAACTTCACCCTGCTTTTATCAAGCATGGACTCAATCCTGCCTGTTATCTCAGCTGTAGCAGAGCAACCGGAAGAGGTTTTGACTTTTATTCCGTTAAACTTAGAAGGATTATGAGAGGCAGTAATCATTATCCCTCCCTGCAACCTTCTCTCCACTACTCCGAAAGATACAGCCTGAGTGGGAACATCACTCTGGGATAAAAGTACTGGAATCCCGTTACCCAGAAGAACCTGTGCAACCTCTAAGGCAAACTCTGAGGAGAGAAAACGTGTATCATACCCTATAAGGATGCCTTTTTCTTCCCCTTTTTGAGTTTTATAATAATCAGCAATTGCCTGAGCTACTCTGGCAACTGTCTCAAATGTAAAATCATCAGCAATAATTCCCCTCCATCCGTCAGTTCCAAATTTAATCTCTCTCATTGCATCTTCCTTAAATTTCTGGATGTTAGTTTTAAATACTATCAAAAAAAGAGCAAATGTCAAAAGTTGGTCAGTATTGTCCATTCTGTAGTTTTTGACTGAAAAAAATAAACTGCTATCTTATTAGAGAGGGAATATTAAATGGATGTTGTGGGTCTTGGTGCTTTAAATCTTGACATTATTTACCGGGTTGATTTTGAAAATTTACCGCAGGTAAAAAAGGGAGAAGAGAAAAAAATCGATGAAGAAGATATCTCCTTTATAAAAAGGCTACTTGAAAAAAAGGGCAGGCTCATAACAAAAAGCGGGGGAGGATCAGCCGCCAATACTATTTACGCTCTTTCCAGAATGGGTTTTTCCTGCGGATTCGCAGGCAGGGTGGGAGAGGATGAGGAAGGGGATTTCCTTTTGCAGGATTTAATGGCTGCAGGCGTTGATACCACCGGAATTTTAAGAGAAGGAAAAACCGGTATCTGTTTCATCCTGGTGGATAAAAAGGGGGAAAGAAGCATACTTGTTGTGCCCGGTACCAACGATAATTTGCTACCCCACCAGGTGGATATGGATTATATCAACAGAGCAAAGATTCTTCACACTACCTCTTTTATAGGAAATACCTCCTTCCAGACCCAGAAAAAGATAGTTTTAAGGGCAAAACCCCTTATAAGTTTTGATCCTGGCCAGCCTCACGCAAACAAGGGATGGAATGAGCTTTTTCCCATTCTCCAGAGAACTCATATTCTCTTTTCCACCGAAAGGGAAGTTGAAATTATTACCTACGATAGCTTTAAGGAAGGATGTCGCAGGATGGTAAGAGGTGGTGTAAAAATAGTTGTTTGTAAAATGGGAGAGGAAGGCTCCTGGATAATCACCCGGGAAAAAGAGATTTTTATCCCTTCCAGAAAGGTAAAAAGTGTTGATACTACTGGAGCAGGGGATGTTTATGCGGCTGGTTTTCTTGCAGGATTTTTAAACAAGCTCTCCTTGATAGAGTGTGGAAAGCTCGGAACATATGCTGCTGCCATAAGTATTGCAGGATTTGGTAGAGAAAAATATCCAGGAAGGAAAATTCTGCAAGATTTTTTGCAAGAGTGAGGCAAAGATGTCTTTCAAAATTGGCTGGTTTTCCACAGGGAAAGACAGACAGGCTCGTGTTCTCCTCCAGAAAGCTCAGGATGCGATAAAAAGGGGAAAGATAGGAGACATCAAGATATGTTACATTTTCTGCAACAGGGAGTGGGGAGAGGAAAAGGAAAGCGATAGATTTATAAAGCTGGCAAGAGAGATGGATATCCCGCTTATATGTTTTTCTTCAAGAAAATTCAAACCCGATTTGAGAAAAAAAGCCCTGGAGGAGGCAAAAAGGGGTAACTTCGAACCAATCAAAAAGTGGAGAATCCTCTACGATAGACAGGTATTAACAAGAATCCAGGAATACAGAGTGGAGGTGATTTTTCTTGCTGGATATATGCTAATTCTGGGAGATGAGCTATGTAAAAAGTTCACTATATTAAATCTTCACCCTGCTCTTCCCGAAGGACCAAAGGGAACCTGGCAACAGGTTATATGGGACCTTATTAAAAAGGAGGAGGACCAAACAGGTATAATGATTCATCAGGTTACTCCCCAGCTTGATGCAGGTCCTGCTCTGACTTATTGCAAATTCTCCATCAAAGGAGAAAGATTTGACCCTCTGTGGGATAAAATAAGACAGAAGCTGACATATAAAACCTTTTCCCAGATTCAAAAAGAAGAAGGGGAAAAAGAGCCTCTTTTCTCAGCTATAAGAGGAGAGCAGAAAAAAAGAGAGATTCCTCTTGTTCTTGCCACCCTGGATTTTCTGGCACAGGGCAGGTTAAATTTAAAAAAATTGAAAAAACCCATTCTCCTTGAGGTATAAAAATGAGGATTCTGTGCATAGATTGTGAGGGCCCGATAACCCTTAATGACAATGCTTTTGAGATATGTCAACATTTTCTTCCCCGGGGGGACAATTTTTTCAGAACCATAAGCAGTTACGATGATTATCTTGCCGATGTGATAAAGAAAAAAGGGTATGCTGCCGGAGGAACCCTCAGGTTAATCACGCCTTTTTTTAAAGCTTACGGGCTAACAGGCGAGAAAATCAGGACTTTCTCCAGAAAAACTCTCAGACTGGTTCCCGGGGCAAAAGATGTGCTGGAAAAATTAAAATCCTGCATGAAGGTATTTGTAGTAAGTACAAGCTACACCCCTGTCTCTTATACACATCTGACGCTGCCGACGAAGGCTTAGGTGTAGATCTCGGTGGTCGCCGTATCA
>CBFDTW010000062.1:0-8217 GCA_965613085.1 uncultured bacterium
ACTTAGAACGAGTCAAGTCGCTTCGTTCAACAGAGAACTTAGATATGGCCTCAAGTTTCTCGAAATTTTCAGGACGAAGATAAAACTTAGCAGACTCAGGCTGTCTGAAAAGATTTTTTCAGGAAATTGGAGGAATCTATTGACAACTTTCTGGTAAATGCTATTTTAAAAGTGCACCAAGGCCGGGAGGTAACAGGTGGGGAGAAAATCTAAGTTCTTCACCTTAGTGATTGTCCCCAGTTCATATGGAAAAGTTCGGAGAATAGTTATTCCAAGATTTGTAGTAACAGCAGCCATAATAGGGCTGATTATATGTTTTTTTGCTCTTTTTTATTTTATAGGTGAGTACAAAATTGTTAAAGACAAACTGACCTATCTTGAGGACCTGGAGAAGCTTACACAAATTCAGCAGAAAAAGATAGCTTCATTGGTAGAAAAGGTGAGCCAGTTTAACCAGACTCTAAATAGATTAAAGGAAATGGAAGATCGGTTAAAAACTATGGCAGGGATGGGAGGTGGCACAACAGATGTTGAGGAAGGTCTGGGCAAAGGTGGGCCGGATACATACGTACCTTTTGGAAATCCAGCTCCAGAGAAAATTATCAACGATCCACTTCAGGTAATAAAGACAATAGAAGGCAATTTTGAAACTTTGAAAGAAAGAGCCAGACTGCAGGAAGAAAATTTTTCTCGCATCCAGGAAATAATAGAGAGGAAAAAAGCTCTTTTTTCCTCTACACCCAATATATTTCCTGTTAAAGGGTGGATTTCTTCAGGTTATGGACTGCGGATAAACCCTTTTACTCACAAGAGGGAGATGCACGAGGCCATTGATATAGTAGCTTCCTGGGGTACACCCGTGAAGGCTGCCTGTCAGGGGAGGGTAGTTTATACTGGATGGAAGAATTTTTATGGTCTGGTTATAAGGATTGAAAATGAGTACGGCTATTCAACCATTTATGCTCATCTATCAAAAATACTGGTAAGAAGGGGAGAGAGGGTGAAGAAAGGGCAGATTATTGGCAGAGTGGGGAGCAGTGGGCGAAGCACAGGGCCCCACCTCCATTTTGAGGTATGGAAAGGAAAAAAAACCATCAATCCTCTCAGTTTGATGGTGGAGCCTCTGGATTTATCTTGAAAGAGGAGAAAAGATGCTTAAGAGAAAAAAAAGAAAACCCGAAGAGAAAACTAACAGTATAATTGGTCCTGGTACCGAATTTAAGGGAATCTTAAAGGATAAAGAGAGTATAAGGATAGATGGCAGGTTTGAAGGGGAAATTGAAACAGAAGGCAGTGTAATTATAGGAGAAGATGCTGTAGTTCAGGCAAATATAAAGGCAAATGTAGTGAGTATTGCAGGTAAGGTAACGGGAGATATTAATTGTGAAGGGAGGGTGGAGATATTCTCTACAGGAAGCCTGGAAGGCAGGGTGAAAGCTTCTGATTTGACTATTGCAGAGGGTGCTTTCTTTAATGGTGAGTGCAGGATGAATCCCTCTGTTCAGAAACTGGTAGTAAAAGAAGAGGAAGACTTTGATAAGGAGGAATGAATAAAGATTCCTGTAAGGCGGCGTAGCCAAGTGGCCAAGGCGGAGGATTGCAAATCCTCTATTCCCCGGTTCGAGTCCGGGCGCCGCCTCCAGGCCCGGTTAGCTCAGTGGTTAGAGCGCTTGCTTGACATGCAAGAGGTCGCTGGTTCAAGTCCAGCACCGGGCACCAGTTAATTTAGAGGTGATTTTTGTTGCTTTAAATTTGATTTATTATACAGGAATGGAATGGAACATACTAACCTTTCTGATAGAATGAAAGATTCTAAAAAAAAGCAGGAAAAAGAGCTGGAGGTTTTAAGACACAGTACTTCTCATATTCTGGCTCAAGCAGTAAAGAGGCTTTTCCCTGAGGCTAAACTCGGGATAGGGCCTCCAATTAAGAATGGGTTTTATTATGATTTTGATATCGATGGTGAGCTTCTTTCCAGGAATTTATCCAGAATCCGGAAAGAAATGGAGAAGATAATTCAGGAGGATCTTCCTTTTAAGAAGGATCTAATAAGTAAACAGGAGGCAATGAGGATATTTCAGGAGCGAGGAGAACCTTACAAATTGGAACTGCTTGAAGAGATAGAAGAGGAAAAGGTTAGTATATACTCTCAGGGTGAGTTTGTAGATCTTTGTCGTGGACCCCATGTTGAGAGTACCGGAAAAATAAAGCATTTTGCCCTTCTCTCAGTAGCTGGAGCTTACTGGCGAGGTAGAGAAGGAAATCCAATGCTCTCTCGTGTATATGGAACCTCATTTTTTACCAGAGAAGAGCTTGAAGAACATCTGAGATGGATGGAAGAGGCAAAGAAAAGAGACCATCGCAAACTTGGAAGAGAACTGGAGATTTTTGATATATATCCTGATTTGGGCCCAGGTCTTGCTGTTTACCATCCTAAAGGTGCTATAATAAGGGAAGTTATAGAGAATTTTGAGAAGGAAGAGCATATAAAAAGAGGTTATCAACTGGTAAGGACGCCTCATATCTCTAAGGCTGATTTGTGGAAGGTGTCCGGACATCTTGACTTTTACAGGGAAAATATGTATGTTTTTTCCGTTAATGGTGAGGATTATGTTCTCAAACCCATGAATTGTCCTGCTCATATAATGGTTTATAAAAGCAGGCAGAGAAGTTACAGAGATCTTCCCGTTAGATTATTCGAGCTGGGCACAGTTTATAGACGTGAGGAATCCGGGGTACTTCACGGCCTTTTAAGGCTGAGAGGATTTACTCAGGACGATGCTCATATTTTTTGTATGCCTTCACAGGTGGTAGAAGAAGTAAGGAAAGTCTTGCAATTTTCTTTATTTATGATGGATACTTTTAAGCTGGGATACAGAGTTACCCTTTCCACACGTCCTGTAAAGTCGATTGGTTCCGATATTCTGTGGGAAAGGTCCACTGATGCCTTGAAAGAGGCTTTAAGGAGGGAAAGTATTGATTTTGAAGTAGCTTCCGGAGAAGGTGCTTTTTATGGACCGAAGATAGATATTCAAATGGAAGATGCACTGGGTAGATTATGGCAGGGTCCCACTATTCAGGTTGATTTCAACCTTCCCGAAAGGTTTAATCTTACTTATGTAGCTTCGGGGGGAGAGAAAAAACGAGTGGTTATGATTCACAGGGTTGTCCTGGGGGCAATTGACAGATTCTTGGGAGTCTTAATAGAGCACCTGGGGGGCAAATTCCCTGTCTGGCTGGCTCCTGTCCAGGCAAAGATACTTACTTTAACTGATAAAGAAATTCCTTTTGCCAGGCAGGTGTATGATGTGATAAGGGACCAGGGTATCCGTGTAGAACTGGATTCAAGAAATGAGATGTTAAGTTATAAGATCCGGGAAGCCCAACTTCAAAAAATACCTTATATGCTCATTTTGGGCAAAAAAGAGGAAGAGACAAAAACTTTAACGGTGCGTAAAAGAGACGGGGAAAATTTGAAGAATATTTCTGTGAAAAGCTTTATAAATATGGTCAAAGAGAAAATAGCTGCAAAAAGCTAAGCTAAGTTAAAAGGAGGGGTTGCCTATTAGCAGAAACTCTTATCCTCAAATGGCGGTCAATGAGGAGATAAAGGCAAAAAAAGTTCGCCTTATTGACGCCCAGGGAAAACAGATGGGTATATTTACTCGAGAAAAAGCTCTGGAGATTGCTCAAAATGAAGGATTAGATCTGGTTGAGGTTGCTCCTCAGGCGAATCCACCGGTCTGCCGGATACTTGATTATGGAAAATTCAAATATCAACTGGAAAAAAAGCGCAAAAAGACCAGAAAAAAACACGCTTCTAACACTTTGAAAGAGATAAGGCTGTCTTATCAAATAGGGGATCATGACCTTCAGATAAAGGTAAGGAAGGTTCAGCAGTTCTTGAAGGAGGGACATCGGGTGAAATTGTCTATAAGATTTAGAGGGAGAGAAAATATATATCAGGAAGAAGGTAAACACCTCCTTGAAAAGGTAGTAAAAGAAGTGGAAGATATTGGAAAAGCAGAGGCCGCTCCTTCCGTTAGTGGGAGGAAAATGGAGCAATACTTAATCCCCAAGTAAAATTGGTGGATTTTTATTCTGGAGGAGAAAATGCCTAAACTTAAAAGCCATCGGGGAGCAATGAAAAGATTCAAAGTTACCAAGAAAGGTAAGATAAAAAGGTTCAAAGCCTTTGCTTCCCATCTTAAACTGAAAAAATCAGGAAAGAGGAAAAGAAAACTCAGACAATCTACAACTGTGGATATATCTGATGCGAGAAAAATAAAAAAATTATTATCCAGTTAATAAAGAGGAAAAATAATGGCCAGAGTAAAAAGAGGGATTATCCATACAAAAAAAAGGAAAAAGATTCTTAGACTGGCTAAAGGCTACAGGGGTGGAAGAAGTAATTTATATACCCAGGCTAAAGAGGCGGTTAAAAAGTCTCTTTTTCATAGTTATATAGGCAGAAAAGTAAAAAAGAGAGATTTTCGCAGGTTATGGATTGCCCGGATTAATGCAGCTGTGAGGAAAGAAGGTATCTCTTATTCTCGTTTCATCAAAGGGCTAAAAGAAGCTAATGTTAATCTGAATAGAAAAATGCTTTCAGAGATGGCAGTTAACCACCCTCAGGATTTCTCAAAACTGGTGGAGGTAGTAAAAAGTAGTATGAAGGAATAATGTTGGCAGGATGGGTAAGGTCGCTCTTTAAATTTATCGGAATTTTTTTTTCTCTGTTGGCGACAGTTGGAGTAGCAGCTTACATTACTATAGTAATTCTGGTTCCTCCTGAAGAAATTGTTGTTCCCAATGTGGTAGGAAAGAAAGTAGAGGAAGCTGTTATGCTGCTCAGTCAGAAAAAGCTCAGCACAAGAGTTGCAGGGAAAAAGTTTTCCAGAGAGATACCTGAAAATGTCGTTCTTTCTCAAACTCCAGCACCAGGAACAAAAGTGCGAAAGGATCGCATCGTAGAGCTGGTAGTAAGCGAAGGGGCAAAACTGGTTACTGTTCCAAATCTTGTGGGTATGAAATTGAGAGAAGCCAGGATGTATCTTTCTCAATTTGGTGTGAGGGTAGCCAGTACCAGTTATGTTCCTTCTGAGATTATGCGGGATGAGGTAATAGCACAGGATCCCTGTGCAGGTGCCAAAATGGATCGGGAAAAAGGGGTGAACTTGCTGGTTAGCTCCGGTCCTCTTAAACCAAAGGTAATGATGCCTGATCTGAGAGGGGAAAAGATAAAAAAGATCTCACAGCAGCTTAAAGATACCTCTCTCAATATAGCGATGATTAAGGAACAGGTTTCTCCAGAGGAAGAGGGAACAATTATCTTTCAGTCTCCGCCGCCGGGAAGTATGGTTGATGAGAATAGCAGAGTGGAACTGGTGGTTAGTGCCGGGGAGGAAGAAAGGCCGGGTATTTCGGTTTACCAGAGATGGGTTTTGATTCCTGTGCAGATTCCCCCTGGCCTGGGAGAAAAAAAACTGCAGATTATAATAATCGACAGGGAAGGCAGAAGAGGTTTTGAGTATGGAGTGTATTCAGGAGGGGAAAAAGTTTGGATTTCCTGTGATGTGGTTGGAAGAGGGGAAGTCAGGGTATATATAGATAACAAGCTGGTTAAAATAGAGAAGGTGGAGGGATGATGCCTTGCAGAGTGAAGATAGCTCCTTCTATCCTGGGAGCAGACCTTAGCTGTCTGCTTCAAGAGATAAAAAAGGTAGAAAAGGATACGGATCTGCTACATATAGATATAATGGACGGACACTTTGTACCTAATATATCTTTTGGTCCAGGGATTTTGGAGTCCTTAAAAGACAAAGTTAATCTTCCTTTTGATGTCCATCTTATGGTTGATCACCCGGAAAGATGGGTTGAACCTTTTACTGAAGTGGGCTGCGAGTTTATAAGTTTCCACGCAGAGGCCACAGCACATCTTGACCGTGTGGTTAACCTGATTAAAAAAAGAGGTGTTAAAGCAGGAGTTGCCTTAAATCCGGCTACACCAGAGGTTGTACTTAATTATATACTTTCGAAATTGGACCTGGTTCTGGTTATGGCAGTGAACCCCGGTTTTGGGGGTCAGGATTTTTTACCCGGGATTTTACCGAAGGTTCGGGCTATTCGTGAGATCGCCGAGAAAAAAGGCATCAATCTTGATATTGCCGTAGATGGAGGGATAAACGAAGTTACTGCAGAAAAGGTAGTTAAAGAAGGTGCAACTATTCTGGTGATGGGTAGCTACCTGTTTAGGGCTTCCAACCCGCAAAAATTAATCCTTAGTTTGAAGAAGAAATTAAGTAATTGGGAAGTGAAAGGAGGAGTTGATAGGTGGCTGTGAGGATTAGATTGAGAAGAATGGGTGCAAAAAAAGTTCCATTTTATAGAATCGTGGTTGCTGATTCCCGATTCCCTACGCAGGGCAGGTTCATTGAAAGTGTTGGCTGGTATGACCCAATCTCAAAAAAGGTTCAGGCAAATAAAGAAAAGATACTGGAATGGGTAAAAAAAGGTGCTCAATTGACAGAGTCAGTGGAGAAGCTACTTGTTAATTATTCTGTAATCTCCGAAAAAGAGCTACTTAGAAAATAGGGGGGATAAATGGTAGATCGGTTCAAATCCACTTCAAAGGAGGTAAACATGCGCGAGTTAGTGGAGTATATCATCAAGCAGATAGTGGATAATCCCAACGAGGTACAGGTCCAGGAGATAAAGGCGGAGAAGGTTATTCTTCTGGAGATTTCTGTGGCTAAGGAAGATATGGGTAAGGTTATAGGCAAAGGAGGAAGAGTGGCCAATGCTTTGAGAACCATTGTAGGCGCAGCTGCAGCCAAACTTAGAAAGAGGGTGATGGTCGAGATTCTGGAAGAATAGGGTATGAGGTTTGATATCATTACCTTGTTCCCCTCTATATTCAAGAGCCCTTTTGAGGAAAGCATAATCAAAAGGGCTCAACAAAAGAGGCTGGTAGAGGTCCATCTTCATAATTTGCGGGATTTTACCACCGATGCCCACCGTACGGTGGATGATACTCCTTTTGGCGGTGGAGCAGGTATGGTTATGAAGGTGGAACCAATTTATAAGGCATTAAACCATATAAAGAAACAGTTAGGAAGAAGGGCTAAAGTTATTCTTCTCTCACCTCAGGGAAAAATATTTAATCAAAAGATTGCTCTTGAACTGGCAAAGGAAAAGAATATAATTTTGATCTGCGGTCGTTATGAAGGAGTTGATGAGAGAGTAAGGGAGCATCTGGTGGATGAGGAGCTCTCTATTGGAGACTATGTTCTTAGCGGGGGGGAAATACCGGCCATGGTAGTCGTTGATGCGGTTACAAGAGTTGTTCCAGGAGTTCTGGGAAACGAAAGATCGGTGAAGGAAGACTCCTTTTACCGGGGTCTTTTAGATTACCCTCAGTATACCCGTCCTGCTGAATTTATGGGATGGGAAGTTCCTGCAGTTTTGAGGTCAGGGAATCACCAGAGAATAAGGGAATGGAGAATGAGAAAGAGGCTGGAGAAGACTTTGCAGCGACGCCCGGATTTATTAAAAAAAGCTAGACTTTCTCCTGAGGAAAAAAGATTGCTGGAGGAGATTAAAAAAGCTAAGTCTTAAACAGAGAAAATTTTTATCCCCCCTTAACCTTTGAACCCTTAATTAACCAATACTGGATGAGGATAAAACGATGCGCAGTGAGATAAAAAGTGTGGAGGAGAAGTTTTTAAAAAAGGATATCCCCCAGTTCTCTCCCGGGGATACAGTGGCTGTTCACTTTATTGTCCGGGAAGGAGAAAGAGAAAGAATTCAAGTTTTCCAGGGGATTGTCCTTAGGAGAAAGGGAGGAGGGGTGAGAGAGACCTTTACTGTGAGGAAGGTATCTTTTGGTATAGGCGTGGAAAGGACTTTCCCCCTGCACTCACCTTTAATTAAAAAAATAGAGATATTAAAGAAAGGAAAAGCAAGAAGGGCCAACCTTACCTATATAAGAAATAGAGCCAGCAGATGAAAAAGGAGTCTCTTAGCTGGATACGGGAGATTGTTGAAACAATTGTAATAGCTCTTGTTCTTGCTTTTCTAATTCGTACCTTTGTGGTACAGACTTTCTGGATACCCTCAGGTTCCATGGAACCCACTCTCCTGGTTGGTGACAGGATAATGGCCTATAAACTTTTTTACGGGATAGATGATGTAAAAAGGGGGGATATAATTATTTTT
>CBFDTW010000063.1:0-7969 GCA_965613085.1 uncultured bacterium
AATGATACGGCGACCACCGAGATCTACACCTAAGCCTTCGTCGGCAGCGTCAGATGTGTATAAGAGACAGGATTGGGTAAAATTCTCGGTCCTAAAGGACTGATGCCCTCACCTAAGGTTGGTACGGTTACTGATAATCCGGGAAAGGTTGTGGATGAGCTTAAAAGAGGAAAGATAGAATACAGAAATGATGCTACCGGGGTGGTCCATGCTCCTATTGGTAAGGTATCTTTTGAGGAAAACTCTCTCATGGAAAATTTCAATGCTTTATTAAAAGCTCTGGAGAAGGATAAACCTTCTACAGTAAAGGGGCGCTATATCAAGAGTATTTATCTATCATCAACCATGGGGCCGGGAATAAAGGTAAAGTGGCAAAGTTGAAGACTTTGGTTTCCCCAAAATTTCGGGACAAAAGATAAAACTTAAAGATTTTTTTTGGAAACTGAAGAGGTAAGAGGCTATGATGAGGATTGAAGAAAAGAAAGAGAAAGTAAAGTGGTTAAGGGAGAATTTTCTGAAAAGCTCAGCCAGCTTTATAGTGGATTATCGGGGCCTGAAAGTGGACGAACTTACACAGCTTAGGAGAAAGTTAAAAGAATGCAAGGGTGCTCTTCACGTGGTGAAAAATACTCTGGCAAGAAGAGGAGCTGAGCAGGCTGATTTAAAAGAGCTTAACAGTCTTTTTGTAGGACCTACGGGGATTATTTTCACTCTGGGGGAAGAGCCTGTTGCACCGGCCAGGATAATTAAGGAATTCATGGAGGAACACTCTAACCTGAAGATCAAAGGAGGTATTTTAGCAAAAAAGCTGCTGGATGCAGAGAAGGTAATTTCTCTCGCCAGTTTGCCAGATAGGAACAGTTTAATGGCTCAGTTTTTGAGTCAGCTCACTTTACCCCTTGTACAGTTTATGGTGGCTTTAACATCGCCTCTACAGAATTTTTTGTTTATAATAAATTCTATTATTGATCAGAAAAAAGGAGGATCATCAATGGCAACTACACCCAAACAAAAAACCGAGGATAAAAAGGAAAGCAGGAAAGAGATTATTATTAAGGCTATTGAAGAGATGAATATTCTCGAACTTTCAGAGCTGGTTAAGGAACTGGAGGAAAAGTTTGGAGTTAAGGCGACTGTTCCCCAGGTAGCTGTAGCTACTGCCCCTTCCAAGGAAGAGGAAGCTAAAGAGGAAAAAACAGAATTTGATGTAATCCTTTCCGAGGTGGGGAGTAAAAAAATTCAGGTTATCAAAGAGGTGAGAAAACTTACTTCACTGGGACTCAAGGAAGCAAAGGATCTGGTTGAGTCTGCTCCCAAGCCTATAAAGCAGGCTGTTAGTAAGGAAGAGGCTCAAAAAATAAAAGAGACTTTAGAAGCTGTGGGGGCCAAAGTAGAATTAAAATAAATAAAAGAGGTCAAATCCATGCCAGTTGCATCGAAGGAAAAAAAGAGGGTGATGGATTTTTGTAAGTACCCTTCTTTGATTGAGGTTCCTGACCTTTTGGAGATGCAGCGTGCCTCTTACGAAGAATTTCTCCAGAGAGATGTTCCGCCAGAAAAAAGAGAATATAAGGGATTAGAAGCTGTTTTTAGGGATGTATTTCCTGTTGAGAGCTACAATGAAAAGATGTCATTAGAATATGTAGAATACCGATTTGCTGAGCCACGTTACAGTATGGAAAAATGCGAGGAAGAAGAACTAACTTATGCTATTCCTCTTTATGTTAAGCTCAGATTAAACAAAAAAGAAACAGGAGAGGTAATTGAACAGGAGGTTTACCTGGGGGATATTCCCTTGATGAATGAGAGAGGTAGCTTTATCATCAATGGGACAGAAAAGATAGTAGTCAATCAAATTCAGCGTACCCCTGGAGTGTTTTTTGAAGAGACTACCGCAACATCTGGTGAAGGAAAAGCTTCCTACAGGGCTCGGATTATTCCGGAGAGGGGTAACTGGCTTGATCTGGAATTGAAAGACGGTCTTTTGTATATGCGGATTAATCGGGGGCGGAGATTTCTGGGTACCTTATTTCTTAGAGCTCTGGGTGCAAGTCCAGAGGATGTTTTAAATCAAATAGATAGCCCTCAAGACAGAGAAATATTAAGAAGGAGTTTTGAACAGGACGGTGCCTCCTCAACCCGAGATGCTCTTCTCAAAATATACCATCAACTCAGGCCAGGCAGGCCTCCCGTGTTCGAATCAGTAAAGGAAGTATTTGAGAGGACTTTTCTAAATCCACGCTATTACAATCTGGATAAGATAGGTCGTTTTCAAATTAATCAGGAGTTAGGTTTGAATACTGGATGGGATTGTATGGTTTTGAGGTTGGAGGATATGGTGGGAGTGGTGAGGTCCCTTCTTAAAATTAATCGCGAAGCTGTTGAGCTTGAAAGTATGGATCATCTGGCTTATAGGAGAGTAAGAAGAATTGGGGATCTTTTGACAGAGCAAATCCGTATAGGACTTGCTCATCTTTCTCGAATAGTTCAGCAGAGGATGAGTATTCAATCTCCCGAAACTATTACTCCTCGCTCCCTGGTTAACACAAAAGCACTGAGAGGAGCAATAGAGAGTTTTTTCCATACCGGCCAACTATCTCAATATCTGGACCAAACCAATCCTCTGGCAGAGCTGACCCATAAACGTAGATTATCTGCTCTTGGTCCGGGAGGTCTTTCCCGTGTTCAGGCCAAAGAAGAAGTCAGAGACGTACATTACACTCATTACGGCAGGGTTTGTCCAATTGAGACTCCTGAGGGACAGAATATTGGGCTTATAACTTCTCTTGCTACCTATGCTCGAGTTAATGAGCTTGGTTTTCTGGAAACTCCTTATCGCAAAGTTAAAGACGGTAAAGCTACTGAGGAAATTGAGTATTTATCTGCCAGAGAAGAGGATAAGTACTATATTGCAGGATGTAACGCGGTAGACAAGGAAGGCAGATTCATTAAATCCCCAGTTATAGCTCGCTATAGAGGCGAGATAGTAATTGTTCCCAAGGAAAAGATAAGCTATGTGGATATTTCTCCAAAACAAATAGTCAGTGTATCTACTTCTCTTATTCCTTTCCTGGAGCATGATGATGCCAATCGTGCCTTGATGGGTTCCAACATGCAAAGGCAAGCTGTCCATTTAGAAAATCCAGAAGAACCTCTGGTTCAGACGGGAATGGAGAAGAAGGTAGCTGAGGATTCTCTTATGGCTTTAAGAGCAAGAAGAGGGGGAGAAGTTATCTATGTAGATGCCAATAAGATCAAAATAAAACACGAAAGTGGAATTGATACCTATTCACTTGTCAGATTTAAGCGATCCAATCAAAGAACCTGTATTGATCAAAGACCCATAGTTAAAAAGGGTGATAAAGTTGAAAGAGGTGATTTTATTAGCGATGGGCCCGCAATAAGCAAAGGCAAGCTCGCCCTTGGCAGAAATGTGCTGGTAGCCTTTATTCCCTGGGAGGGTTATAATTTTGAAGATGCTATCCTTATAAGTGAGAAACTTGTGAAAGAAGACCTTTTCACCTCCATCCATATTGAAGAATTCCAGGTAGAGGCGAAGGAGCTTAGATCTGGAGTGGAGGAGATAACCTCTGATATTCCTAATGTGGATGAAGATGCTCTGAGAAATCTTGATGAAAGAGGGATAATAAGAGTTGGGGCAGAGGTAACTGCAGGAGATATTCTCGTAGGGAAGGTAACCCCGCAGGTGGAGGTAAAATTGACTCCTGAGGAAAGGCTGTTAAGGAGCATTTTTGGAGAGAAAGCTCAGAAGGTAAAGGATAACTCTCTCAGGGTTCCTCATGGAATTGAGGGTAAGGTGATAAAAGTGAAGGTATTTTCCCGGGATAAAGGTGATGATCTACCTCCTGATGTACGTGAGAGAGTAAAGGTATATGTAGCTATAAGGAGAAAAATAGGTGTGGGAGATAAGATGGCCGGACGCCATGGAAACAAGGGTGTTATCTCCCGAGTTCTTCCTGAAGAAGATATGCCTTTTCTTCCCGATGGTACACCTGTTGAGGTAGTCTTAAATCCTCTTGGTGTACCTTCCAGGATGAACATAGGACAGATATTTGAGCTTCATTTAGGATGGGTGGCAAAGAAGCTGAATATGATTATGGTATCTCCTGTATTTGAAGGACCAAAGCATGAGGAGATAAAGAACCTTTTGAAAAAAGCAGGATTACCCGAGGAGGGTAAAATAACTCTATACGATGGACGTACGGGAGAACCTTTTGACAGACCTGTAGCTGTTGGATACATGTATATGATGAAGCTGGTTCATATAGCCGAGGAAAAACTGCACGCTCGCTCTACCGGACCTTATGCCTTGATTACTCAACAGCCTCTGGGGGGCAGGTCAAGGCAGGGAGGTCAACGCTTTGGGGAGATGGAGGTTTGGGCACTGGAAGGATACGGAGCAGCTTATACCTTACAGGAGATGCTTACCAGCAAGTCTGATGATCTGGCAGCCAGAACGAGAATACATGAGAAAATAATAAAGGGTGAGAATACTCTTGAAACAGAAACTCCTGAGTCCTTCAAGGTTTTAGTTAAGGAACTTCAGTCTCTTGGTTTATCTCTTGAATTCTGGAAGGATGGAAGGAAATTTTCTATCAAAGATATGGAGAAAGAGGAGGAGTGACCTACTAATAGTAGGTAACCTGCTTCAAGATAAGCAGGCAAGGAGGTAAAAATTGTGGAAAACTGATGATATAGAAAAAATTAAAATAAAACTTGCCTCTCCAGAAGAGATAAGAGAGTGGTCTTATGGAGAGGTGAAAAAAACAGATACTATTAACTATCGGACTTTTCGTCCAGAAAGAGGAGGACTTTTTTGTGAACAGATTTTTGGTCCCACCAAAAGTTATGAATGTTATTGTGGCAAGTATAAGAAGATGAAATACAAAGGGGTCAAATGCGAAAGATGTGGAGTAGAAGTCACCTCCTCCAAGGTTCGAAGAGAGAGGATGGGTCATATTGAACTTGCTACTCCTGTAGCTCACAGGTGGTATACTAAAAAATATTTGCCACTCCTTCTGGGAATGAAGAGAAATGAGCTGGAAAGCATAATTTACTTTGTCTCCTATGTGGTTATAGATCCTAAAAAGACTCCCCTTAAGCCACTACAGATTCTGGAAGAAGATGAATATCAGGCTTTAAAGGAAAAATACGGTGAGGATGCTTTTGAGGCCGGTACCGGAGCTGAAGCTATTCTGCGTATTCTCCAGAATTTAAAGTTAGATTCCCTGAAAGAGAAAATAAAGGAGAAACTCCTTCAGGGAGGATCCAAGGGAGAAAGGATAAAGTTGATTAAACGTCTGGAGGTGGTTGAGAATTTCCTTCGCTCGGGGAATAAACTGGAATGGATGATATTAACAGTTCTTCCGGTTATTCCTCCAGATTTTAGACCTATGGTTCAACTGGAAAGTGGTATATTTGCCAACTCTGACTTGAATGACCTTTATCGCAGGATTATTAATCGCAATAACAGGCTTAAGTATCTTCTGGAGATTGGAGCACCTCAAATTATAATTCAGAATGAAAAGAAGATGCTACAGCAGGCAGTTGATGCTCTTTTTGAGAATGAGAAACTGCCTCAGCCTATTCTGGGTGCAGGAGGAAGGCCTCTTAAGTCATTGGGTGAAATTATAAAAGGGAAGCAGGGAAGGTTCCGCCAGAATCTTCTTGGTAAGAGAGTTGATTACTCCGGAAGAGCGGTAATTGTGCCCGGTCCCCATCTGAAATTAAACGAATGTGGTCTTCCAGAAAAAATTGCCCTGGAACTTTATAGACCTTTTGTTTTAGGTGAAATTCTCGAGGAAGGGAAGGCTGAAACTATAAAAAGAGCCAATGATTTGATTGAGAGAGCTGATCCTTTTGTGTGGGAGGTTCTGGAGAGAGTGATAAAGGATCATCCGGTACTCCTCAACAGGGCACCTACCTTGCACCGACTGGGCATCCAGGCTTTTCAACCCGTACCTGTAGAGGGAGCAGCAATTCAGCTACATCCTCTTGTTTGTACCGCATTTAATGCTGATTTTGATGGAGATCAAATGGCCGTACACGTTCCTTTATCTTTGGAGGCCCAATTAGAAGCAAAAATTCTTATGTCTCCTTGCAATAATCTTCTTTCTCCAGCTCATGGTGAACCAATCGTTACTCCAACCCAGGATATTGTTATTGGTTGCTACTATCTTACCATGATGGCAGATGAGGAAGAAGAGGCAAAACGGGCTTTCTCTTCCTTTGAAGAGGTAACCCTTGCTTACGAAAGTGGAAAGATAGAGCTTCACAGAAAGATCAAACTCCTGCTTGATGGAAAGTGGATTGAAACTACACCGGGTAGAGTTATATTTAATCAGATCCTCCCAGAGGGGATGGATTTTCAGAATTGTACAATAGATAAATCAATCATGTCCAAATTGATAACTAAAATCTGGAAAGAATATGGAGATAGAGAGACTGTAACGTTTCTGGACGAGGTCAAAAAATTAGGGTTTAAGTTTGCCACCAAATCTGGCCTTACTTTTTCTCTGGCTGATATTCCTACAATCAAGGAAAAACCTAAACTGCTGGAGTTAATGGAGGAAGAGGCCACAGGATATAAGATGCTCGCCGAAGAGGGATCGATCACCCCGGAGGAAAAATATATAGACATAATTGACCTGATAACCCGGGTTACAGACATAATCGGAGATAAGGTGGTTCAGTATTTATCCCGGGATCGATTTAATCCTCTTTATATGATGTGGCACTCTGGAGCGAGAGGTTCGGCTGACCAGTTGCGTCAGATTGTGGGAATGAGAGGGTTAATGTCCCGTTCTATCAGGGAGACTTACAGGAGAGAGTTGTGGGATGAGGTATTTCGACGGGACCTGCCTATCCCTTCAGATGTTATCCGTCAGTACTTCTATCCAGGTCCTGGAGGGAAATTGGTAGGAAGGATTGGAGAGGAGCCAATTCGTTCAAGCTTCAAGGAAGGACTTTCAGCTCCAGAGTACTTTATCTCTACTTCAGGTGGACGAAAAGGTCTTGTTGATACGGCGTTAAAGACAGCCTATGCAGGATACCTGACTCGCAAGCTGGTAGCAGTTGCTCAAAATGTTATAATTACTGAAGAGGATTGTGGAACTATAGATGGCTTTGAGATTGGAGCCCTTATAGAAGAAGGTCAGGAGGTAGAGTCTCTTGCCGAGAGAATTTTGGGAAGGGTAACTGCCACCCCTGTTATAGACCCTGCAACCGGGGAGCAAATAATAAACGCAAATCAGGAAATAGATGAGGAGGTTGCAAGAAAAATTCAGGAGGCAGGGATAGAAAAGGTTAAAGTTCGTTCCCCTCTCACCTGTCAGGCAAAGTGGGGTGTCTGCCAGAGATGTTATGGATGGGACCTTTCTACTCATAGAATGGTTAGCCTGGGAGAGGCTATAGGAGTTGTTGCAGCTCAATCTATTGGAGAACCAGGAACCCAGCTTACCCTTCGCACTTTCCATACAGGAGGTATTTTCAGGAAGGGTGGTGATATCCCTCAGGGTCTACCCAGGGCTACAGAGTTGTTTGAGCCCAGAAAACAGTCTTACTCAGAAAGAGGAGGAGTTAGACAGAGAAAAGGCGAGGAAGCACTTATCAGTGAGATTGAAGGAAAGGTCTCCTTTGAGGAAAGAAGAGGTCGCTCCTTTATCAGGATAAGAGGTGATGATAACAAAGAAGTTTTATACGAAGTAGATGGGGAAATTCTGGTTTCTGAAGGTGATACAGTGGAGGCAGGTGAGAAAATTATTGAGGGTACTATAAATCCGCGCTCTCTTTTAAAAATCAAAGGAGTACGAGCTGTTCAGGAGTTTCTGGTTAACCAGACTGAGATGGTTTATCGGGCGCAAGGAGTTAAAATTAATATCTGTCTCTTATACACATCTCCGAGCCCACGAGACTAGGCATGATCTCGTATGCCGTCTTCTGCTTGAAA
>CBFDTW010000064.1:0-7870 GCA_965613085.1 uncultured bacterium
TGCGCCAGCTCTTCAGGGAGTATCAAAAGGCCTGTCCTGAGCCTAAGCGTCGAGGTCGCCCTTACACCTATACTCAGTACTTGAGAAAAGTCATATTCGGGCCATCGCTGGGCTAGCTCTTGGCAATGAGACAGAGCATACAGCTCCATAGATGTCCTTGAGCGCTTCAAGTAAGAATTGCTTGAACATACTCAATGGGAACAACTGGGCCTGCACGTCTCTTCCGCCACGTCGGGGCCAGCTCAGGTAAGCCCATTTGAGATAGACCCAGATGTTGACCAGAGTCAGGGCCACACCCACATACAACAAGCGCAGACCAGGGCTGCGGGAACTCGTGCGGGCGCGGACCCGGTTCATCAGCCGGTAGGTGGATTCAATGCCAAAGCGTAGGCGATACTCTTGATAGATCTGGTGTAGGGAAGATCGAACAGGACCCAGTAACACATAGGCAAACCACTCCACTCCGTGTCGGCCATAGCGCCCTTTGCTGTATTTGCATACCACACCGACGGGAAAAGTAGCCACACCATACTGGGGGCTGCGCATGGTGTAGCTTGTCCTATAACTCTTAGACCCGCGCAGCAAAGCTCGTGTGCCACCCTGCTTGCCCCGGATGATGACGGGGATGATGACTTCCAGGGCTGGATGCCGACTCTGAAAGTAGTGAATCACCGGCACACAGTAGAATTGCTTGTCCAGGTAAAGGCGCTTCAGGCGAACATCCAATGCTTTCAGGCGTGATAGAAGCCGCTCCAGCACTTCTACCAAGGTATCATCAGCCTGGACATAGGTCAAAGCTAAGGTAATGCGCTTGTTCTTCTTGATGACATAGGCGGTCGCATAGCAGTGAAAATGGGTCGTGCCCGACTTGGCCCGGCTGCGACGAATTTCATTGGGGTCTTTGGCCGCTTGGCCATGATAGGGGATGAAGGTCAGGTCAATGGCCACCTTGTGCCGCCTGCCTCGGATGTGCGGTGGCAAATGAGCCACCAGGGCAGCGTTACAGGCAGCTTCCAACGCCTGCAGGGTCGTCACATCGATCAGTTCGCTCCGCAGATACAGCCGCACAGTGGAGGGATCAGGCGCCTTTTCCAACTGATTAGCGGCGCTTTCGATGGTCTGGCCTTGCGCCGAGGCGGCTACCACTATGTTCCAGATGTCTTCGGTGCGGACCTTGTAGCCCTTGACCACCAGATTGAAATGCTCCATGAGTGTCTCAACCGTCATCGTTCGTACTTGACCCGAGGTCAACTCAATGGTATTCTGATGATGGCTTTGGTGCATTTTGTCCCCTCCTGGCAAGGATTTTGGGGACAATTATACACCAAAGCCGCCTCTTTTCTCAAGTACTGATAATATACAACATTTAACGGTAGAAGGTGAGAGCAGCTATGCCCGCTGGATGGACGAACGGCATTTGGACCACATAACTTCTGCGGAGAAAGGGGGAAAGATGAAAGACCTTATTATCTATGAGAAGCCAGAGCTTAAAGCTGCATCTATGGTGTTAGGTTTTTCAGGATGGATGGATGGAGGAGATGTATCCACAGGCACTGTGGAATATCTAAAAAACAAGCTGAAAGCAAAAAAATTTGCCGAGATAAAGCCTGAAAGGTTTTATATTTTTAACCTCCCGGGCACAATGCAGCAGGTAGCACAGTTCAGGCCTTATACTAAGATACAGAATGGTATTGTAAAAGAGTTTCAATATCCTCAAAATGAGTTTTTCTATGATGAGAAAAATAATTTAATTCTTTTCTCTGGTAAAGAACCAAACCTTAGATGGGATGAGTATGCAAATTGTATATTGAATTTAGGAGAAAATTTCAATCTAAAAAGAATATGTTTTGCAGGAAGTGTCGCCGGGCCAGCTCCCCATACAAGGGAAGTAAGAGTAACCTGCTCTTTCTCCAGCGAACGTCAAAAAATAAACCTTAAGGACTATGATGTAAGATTCACAAATTATGAAGGCCCGGCCAGTATTACTACTTTGCTTACCAGACTCTCCAGAGAAAAGGGAGTAGAAATGATAAATTTTGTTGCCGAAATACCGGTTTACATACAGACCAGAAACCCAAAAGGCATAAAAGCAATAATGAAAAGACTCGTTAAGCTGCTAAATTTAGATATTGACCTCACTGAGCTATCAAAAATGAGTGAAGAGTTTGAGAAGAATGTAAATGAGGCAGTAGCAAAACAGCCTCAACTTGCCGAACAGATAAAAAAATTAGAAGAAAACTACGATAAGGAGCTTTTTGACCAGAAGGGAGATTTTGAAAGCTGGCTTAAACAGTATGGAATTGATAAATTATAAGTTTTTATCAATTAAATCCCCCTTTGGCGGAGTTCCAGAAATTCTTTCTTGCTCCGGCACCGGTAGTAGGGATTATGGCACTTCTCATAGCCAATGGTAGAGACCGGTTTTTCTCCGTAGTTATGACCGGGATAGACTTTGGTATTGTCAGGAAGCCTTGCTATTTTATCAAACAGACTATGGTAAAGTGCCTCCGAGCTTCCCCCTGGACCATTTCCCGAAAATTCAGTACAAAGATAAAATTGGGCAGGTAGCCAGCCTGACCAGGTTGTTTGAAAAGATTTTTTGGGGAGATGGAAAACGATGCTTGAAATTCTGATAATCTATTGATATAATATAGCAACCTTCGGTTTATGAAGTCTGCGTTAACTATTTAGAATTTAATAAGCTGGAGGTTGTCTCATGGGGGCAGAAAAAGCTCTTTTAATCATTGACGTTCAGAATGATTTTTGTCCTGGTGGAGCTTTGGCTGTTCCTGAGGGGGATAAGATAGTTCCTGTACTGAACAGGTATATCGAGCTTTTTTTAAGTAAGGGCTTGCCAATTTTCGTCTCTCGAGACTGGCATCCTGAAAAGACCAAACATTTTAAAGATTTTGGCGGCCTCTGGCCAAAACATTGCATTCAAAAAACCAGGGGGGCAGAATTTCATCCTGGGTTAAAACTACCTGATAAAATAATTATTTTATCCAAGGGAATGGATCCTGAAAAGGATAGTTACTCAGTATTTCAGGGAGCTGATTCGCAGGGTAAAAGTTTCTTAAACCTGCTCAGCTTTATGGGAATAATAGAGCTTTATGTCGGAGGGCTTGCCACAGACTACTGTGTAAAGGAATCGGTCCTGGATGCCCTTAAAAATGGCTTTAAAGTTAAATTATTGATGGATGCTATTAAAGGGGTTAATGAAGAGAGTTCCCGTGAGGCAATAAAACAAATGGTAGCAAGGGGTGCAGAACAGATAACCTTTGAGAAACTATCGAGAATTATGGATTAATTTCAGGGAGGATTAAATGGCTAAAACTCTTGCATTACTTACAGGCGGTGGGCATGCTGCAGGGCTTAATGCAGGTATAGCGGGGATAATACAAAAAGCAAAAGAGAAAGGCTGGAAAGTTTACGGTGCACTTGATGGCTGGCAGGGCGTGATTAAGGATATGTATGTTAATCTAACAGATTATGATGCTATGAGCTGTGTGAATAAGGGAGGATCTATCCTGGGCTCAAGCAGGGTTAGACCAGCTCCAGATCAGGTGATAGATTCAATGAAAAAACACAGCATTGATGCTCTCATTGCTCTGGGAGGGGAAGACACCCTGGGTGCTTTATGGAATGTTTATAAAGAGTTTAAAGTTCCTGTTGTTGGTTGGCCAAAGACAATGGATAATGATCTTTCAGAGACCTATTTTACTATCGGTTATCCCACTGCTATAACGGTTGCCTCCGAAGCAGTTGCAAAGTCTTTTGATGCTGCCTGTACTCACGGAAGAGCGGTTATTGCAGTGGTTTTTGGTCGTCATACCGATTGGGTAGCAGCAGGAGCAGGAGCTTTTGGCAGTTCTGATTTTGTAGTTCCTGCAGAAAAATCCTGTGATCTTGACAAAATTTGCGATAAAATAGGAGCCTTATTTGCTGAAAGGCAAAGGACTCTGGGCAAGGGCTTTGTGATAATGGTTGTAGCAGAAGGTGCCAGCATAAGCGGACTTGAATCTCATATCAGGGAGCAGGAAAGAGAGCTGGATGAGTATGGACATGTTAAGTTAGACCCAAATCTTCTGGCAAGTTATCTATCCAGGGCAATTCAGACTACAACCAAAAAGATGTTTGGCAAACCCATAGGTACTGCACCCATAGTCCTTACCTATCAGTTAAGGAACGGCTCTCCTGTCTGGGTGGACATGGAATTTGGTTACAAATTGGGAACAAAATGTGTAGATATGCTGGAGGAAGGAGAGGTAGGTATGGTAGCTGTTATAAAAAAAGAGGGAGAAAAGCTCATCCTTGCCTCTGCATCCCTGGAGAAGACGGTAAAGGTGCGAAAAGTGGAGGGAACAGGGCTTTTCGATTATGAGAATTTAACACCTACCCCATCTTTTCTTGAATACGGAAAGCCTTTTATGGGAGAAAGGAAGGAGGTGTCTTTTAACCTGGTGAGCAGGAAACTTCTTTTACCCTGAGTGTAAGCAATTTTTATTCAAGCTTTATCTGCGGGGCTAATCTTCGCAGGATAAATTTTTTGCCTTCAAGAGAGCTGACTTTTCTAATCTCAACTCCTTGGTGTCCGGCGCATATAACCTCATCTTTGCTATCTAAGAAGTTATTTCCATTGTCCCGGTAAAAAAGCAGAAGATGATATGTAGGTGAGGTGGTTATCATTAGGTCTCCTAACCGAAGATCGGTAACAGAGGAGCCTATTTTTATCTTTATTTGCCTGCCCTGCTCATCCTGAAACCTGTCGGCAAAATCCATGAAAAAAGAACCATCCAGTCTGTAAAGCACCACCCTTAAGGGGAAGGGATGCAAAATGACTATTTTTTCTCCATTAAAAGATACATCCAGAATTTCCTCCTGAAAATCTATGGTTTTTACTATCTTGCCTTTGAAGTTATATACCAGAATCTTCTTCTCACTTGCAGGAATATAAAATACCCCCTTTCCCAGGGATAATGAACCCGTGGGATTCCATTTAGTATAAATACCTTCGAGAGGGATTATTGACAGCTGGTTCCCCTTTAAATCAAAAACGTAAATTTTCCCGGAGTAAAAAAGGTATATTTTTCCCTTTTTTACGTCCACTTCTATACCACTGGGATTTATTTTGACTTTACGGGTATATTCTTTGCCTCCCATGAAGATGGTTTTTTTGACCTCTGGTATAAAAAGTTGCTTTATATCTTTCCCTTCCTTTATTAATACTATTTTTGAGGTTAAATCCTCCTCTATTATAGAATAGATTTTCCCTTGAGAGATAGCGATATCCAGAAGCTCAAAAGGTACTTTTTCTATTTTTTTTATCAAATTAAAATTTTTATTCCTTACCTGGATGCATCGCTCACCCCAGATGTAGAAGTTTCCCTGTCTATCCCAGTAAATACCCCGTGGAGTCCATTCTTTAAAAAAGACACGTCTTGTGTAAGTCAAAGTTGCATCAATCAGGGGTTGAGTATATTTCCCCCTGGCTAAATTTTCGGTCGTGGTATAATCAAGGTCTTTATTTCCCATAGCTCTCAGGGCAGAGATTAAAAGGCTGGAACATTCAATGCCCACAGGGTTGGTAAGATCTGACTGATGGCGGGAAGGTGTATTCCGGGGAGGGTCTCTGTAATCTGCTCCCCAGAGCCAGGGAACTCCTCTTAATGCTTCAACATACCTTATGAGTTTATTGGGATGGTTGGAAAGGCGGCTTATTCTGTGAACAGTGTCTTTTATCCCCTTATCGTAATCTGCAGGAGATATACCGCTGGGATGATTTGGGTCAGGTCTGCCAGGAGAAGATACCACTTTTCCATTGAAAATAGCTTCTGCCCGGAATCTAACTGTTCCTGCCTGTTTTTCCAGTCTTATGCTCCATCCCTCCTTCTTCAAAGGATGCTGTTCATATTCGATTATCTGCCATCCTCTCCACTTCCCTTCTTCCCCTTCTTCCTCACTGAAAACATTTGAATACCACCTGTAACCTCCCTTTGGATTAGAGGGAGCAGGTCTTGGCGTTATTTTATACCATTTTATGTTTAATTTTCCCCAGATCTTTTCTTTCCACCTTTTCAGGGAACCTTTTTGAAGGGAGTAAAGTTTGTTATTAATTTTAACCTCATCTGGAAGAGGAGAGTTCTCGTAACCCAGATACAGGCTTCCTTTACACCTTATAACAGCGTAAAGTGAGATTTCTGTATCATATTCAACGATTTTATTGGTATCATCGGGAATATGATTTTTCTCTCCAGAGACAATAATTACCTCGTCAATTAAAGGTAGCTCTGGCGAAGGAACAGGTTTTCTTGCCAGGGTAAAAACTGGTATGAAAAGAAAAAGGAGTAAAGAAAAAGTTATTTTCCAGGACAGATTCATTTCACTTCCCGACTTTGGTATTTTTAGTTTTGTATATTACCAATCCTTTCTTTTAAGTCAACTCTTTGACATCCAGCTCTGTTTTTCTATAATACATCATAAAGGGAGGGTGTGATGGGAAGAGATTTTTTTGATGAATTTGATGAGCTATGGGAGGATTTTGATATAAGAATTGGGCCTTTTAGATGGGGAATACACGGCATAGGAAGAAACATAAGGTATACACGTACGGAAGACAGACATCTGCTCAGAATAAGGATAAATCCCGATATAAAAAAAGAAGAAATTAAGGCAAGACTTTTAAAACCCGGACTGGTTGAGCTAAGCTGGCCGATAAAGAAAAAGGCAGAAGATATACCTGTGGATTAAAATTTTCCCCGAAAATGAGGTGGAGACCATCAGGAATTCCTTCCATCCAGGTGGGAGGAAGATATATTTCTTTAAATACTCTCTGGCTGAAAGATAAGTGGGGTCAGAGAAAAAGATTCCGGGTGAGAACAATTCCCGGTCCTGGCAAGAGAAAAGGTTTGTCTCTTCCCTCCTGGAGCCAGCTTGCCAGAGATGAGAAAGGCAGGATTGGAGCTTTAATAGTTGGTGCCCATCATTCAGGGTGGTTGAAAATAGGCTCTTCCAGAGAAACTTTACCTTATTTATTTGTTTCTCTTGATGCTTTACCTAAAAGAGTTAGAAAAAAACTTTTAATTCCACTTGAATATGAACTGATAGAGGAAGAGGACACTATCCTGGCAAGAGAAAAGGCAACCTCCTCTTTTTATGTAGCAAGCAGAAATTCAAATCTTTTCCATGAACCTGGTTGCTGGCAGGCAAAAAGAATAAAGGATAATTATAAGATAATCTTTAAGACAAAAAAACAGGCCCTTGCATCAGGGTATACCCCTCACCGTGGGTGTGGAGGATAAGTTGAAGTTACCTGAGCCTAATTTGAAAGGAAAACTTTCTTTTGAGGAAGCTGTGAAGAGGAGAAGATCCGTCAGGGATTTTTCCCCAGAAGCTGTCTCCCTGCAGGATCTATCTCAGATTCTATGGGCTGCTCAGGGAATTACTGGTGAGGGTGATTTTGGGAGGTCCTGCCCATCGGCTGGAGCTTTATACCCTCTTGAAATTTTTGTGGCGGTAAGGAAAGTGGAAAGATTAAAGGCAGGAGTTTATCAGTATGATGTTTTTCAGCACGAGCTGGAACTTATCGCAAGAGGTGATCGAAGTGAGCAGCTGGCTGAGGCCTGTCTTAGCCAGTTGTTTATTGCAGAGGCTCCCATATCCTTTATAATTGGAGTAGACTACAGCAGGATTACCTGGAGGTATGGAGAAAGGGGAATAAGATATGTTCACTTGGAGGTTGGTCATTGCGGACAGAATATCTGTCTACAGGCAACGGCCTTAGGTCTTGGAGCTGTTCCCATAGGTGCCTTCTGGGATAAACCTGTCTCTTATACACATCTGACGCTGCCGACGAAGGCTTAGGGGTAGATCT
>CBFDTW010000065.1:0-7769 GCA_965613085.1 uncultured bacterium
GTTTAATCCTGTTTTGAAAAAAGTAGCCTGTCCCCTTTTTTTCCCCTTTTTTGCCTTTTTCCTTGTTTGCTGTTTACGGGACCAGCTTTTCAGATATAATTGAGTAAAAGGTTGGTTGATAAAAATGGAAGAAGAGAGTGAAGATCTTCTGATAAGACGAGTAAAAAAAGAAGAACTTCAGACTCTTATAAAGGTTTATCAATCTGCCTATAAGAAAGTGGAAAAGTACGCTTATAGAAGCGAAAATAAAATTAGAAGCTATCTGGAGTGGCTCTATACGAAAGAACCAGAAGGATTCTGGATTGCAGAAAAAGAGGGAAGGATAACAGGTTTTGCCTGTATACATACCAGCTGGGAAGATTACAGATGGGGAAGAACAGGTGAGTTGCACGAGATTGCCGTGCAGGAGGAATTACAGGGGAAAGGCATAGGAAAAAAGTTATTTAATACAGTTTTAAGGTACGCCAGAGAAAAAAGGTGTAGATTTCTTTCTCTGTGGGTAGGAGAGGAAAACTGGCCGGCCCGTAACTGGTATCAAAAACTCGGTTTTAAAGAAAAAGGGGGGTGGGGAGAGTGGGTGAGAATGAGAAAAGAGCTATCCCTCCCAAAGATTGAGAAAACGGATAAGAATCCGTGAAAGAGTCTCTAATTCTTTTAGTGAAATAGCCTCATGGTTAGAGTGAGCCACTGAGAGTTTGCCTGCTCCAAAAACTACACACCGAATTCCTTTTTGAAAAAGATTTTCAGCATCTGTCCAGCTTGGCATTCCTCCTACCCGGGGTTCTTTCCCAACTACTTCCTTAAAAGATTGCCTTAAAAGTTTCACAATTTTAAGACGAGGGTCCACCTCAACCGGTGAAGTTATATCCCTGAAATTTACCTTTGCTCCAGTCCTCCAGGCTATGCCTTCTATCTCCTTAACCGCTTTATCAATATCTACCCCAGGGACAATACCAACATCGGCCTGGAAAAAGCAGTGATGCGGAACCACCATTATATCTTCTCCTCCTTCGATTTTTCCAAGGTTTATCCATCCTCCCCGGGGAAAATGGGGATGGGTTAGTTTTAAAAATGTCATCTTTTCAAGTTGCCTGTAAACCTCTAAAGCTTTCAGAATAGCATTTTCTCCTTCGTGAGGTACTGAACCATGAACAGCTTTACCCTCCACTTCAACCTCTATCTCTATTGCCCCGGCCTGAGATAGAGCAAGAGAAAGATCAGTTGGCTCAAGAACCACTCCCTCCCTGGCTTTTATATCGAGAAACCTGGATCCGAGAGCCTCTTCCTCCTCTCCTGAGGTAAAAGCTACCTGACAAGGTGTCTCTGTCCTCTCCAGAGCTACCAGAAGGGATGCTATCTGTCCTTTAGGGTCTACCACCCCTCTTCCTACAAGATTTTCCCCTTCTATTCTAAGCCTGTAAGGTTGAGCATGAGCAAAAGCAGGGTAAGTATCTATATGGGTACAGAAAAGAGGTCCACCTTTTTTCCTTCTTCCTATAAGATTTGAAGAATATCCCGGGATTTTTTGTATCTCTATCTGGAATCCCACTTTTTCCAGGAATGAAGATAAGAACTCGTGCAGTCTCTCCTCACTGCCGGTGGGAGTAGGAGTTTCCACAAGCTCTCGCAAAATTTCTATAATCCTTGCTTGCAAAACCGAGCTTTTGATTTTTTTCATCTTAATATCCTTATTTTCAAAGTTAACTTAAACCGGGTGCAAGGTCAAGTGGTTGACTTTTGTTAATTTTAAATTATTTTTATGGGTAAATGTGCATCCATTTGCAAGAGGGAGAAAAATGTTAGAGGTAAGAGAGCTTGAGAAAAGCTTCGGGGGAGTCAAAGCTGTAGATAAATGCTCCCTTAGAGTAGAGGAGGGCTCCATCACCGGTCTTATTGGACCCAATGGAGCAGGAAAAACCACTGTTTTTAATTTAATCAGCGGAGTTTACAAACCAGATGCAGGAGAAATCTGGTTTTTAGATGACCGAATTGATGGATTACCTTCCCATGAGATTGCCCGTAAATCTATTGCCCGGACTTTCCAGATTCCCAGAGAATTTAAAGAAATGACCGTTCTTGAAAATCTCATGCTGGTTCCCAAAAATCAACCTGGCGAAAACCTGTTGAACACCCTTTTTCGACCAGGCTATGTCAGGATTCAGGAAAAACAAATTATGGAAAAGGCTTTAAGTATACTGGAGTTCGTAGAGCTTATCCACCTCAAAGACGAGTATGCCAAGAATCTTTCTTCCGGGCAAAAAAAACTTCTTGAGCTGGCTAAAATACTGATGGCTGACCCCAGGATAATCCTTCTGGATGAACCGGGAGCAGGAGTAAACCCCACTTTAATGAAGAAACTGGTTGATAATATAGAAAGACTGCGTCAGGAAGGAATAACCTTCTTTCTTATTGAACACGACATGGACCTTGTCACCTATCTTTGTGACAGGGTAATTGTGATGAATAAGGGGCGAAAAATGGCAGAAGGAACACCCCAGGAAATAAAGAAAGATAAAAAAGTTCTGGAAGCTTATCTGGGAGTGTAACCTTGGCAACAATACTTAAGGTGGAGAATTTGCGAGGTGGATATGGAGAAACAGAAATTCTCCACGGGGTCTCCTGCAGGGTTGATGAGGGAGAAGTTGTTACCATTATAGGTCCCAACGGAGCAGGCAAATCTACTTTGATGAAGGCGATTCTGGGACTTTTAAAGCCTACCCAGGGTAAAATAATCTTCAAGAATCAGGATATAACCGGCAAAAGCCCCAATCAGATAGTGGCAGAGGGTATATGTTATGTACCACAGTCGGATAATGTATTCCCTTCATTAACTGTAGATGAAAACCTTGAGATGGGTGCCTTTATAAGAAGAGACGGCTTCCGAAAAAAAATGGAGGAGGTTTATCAAATATTTCCAGATTTAAAGGAAAAAAAGAAGGTTAAAGTTAAAAAATTAAGTGGGGGACAGCGGCAGATGGTAGCCATAGGAAGAGCCCTAATGCTGGACCCTGTTCTACTCCTTCTGGATGAGCCCTCAGCGGGACTTTCTCCAAAGTTAGTTCAGGTGATCTTTAATAAAATAATTAAGATAAATCAAAAAGGTGTATCCATCCTTATGGTAGAGCAAAATGCCAGAAAAGCCCTGATGATATCCCACAGAGGATATGTGCTTGTTATGGGACACAACAGATTTGAAGGCTCGGGTGAGGCTATCTTGAATAACGAGGAAATAGGCAAACTGTATCTGGGAGAATAAAAAGAGAAGAAGGGAAGAAAAAGTAGAGTGGAAATTACCTCAAGAATCCCACAACTGGTTGTATATGGTCTTGTCTCGGGAAGTATTATAACGCTGGGAGCAATAGGACTTTCTTTAACGTATGGAATCCTCAGGTTTGCCAATTTTGCTCACGGCGATGTAATGGCTACGGGTGCGTTTCTGGCTTTTGCCTTCCTGGGTTTTTTCCAAGGGTTAAACCTTCCCTCCACCCCTTTTCATCCTCTATCCTTTGGTCTGCCTTTGTTGCTTGCCTTTATCCTGAGTATGATAGCAACAGGAGGGGTGGCCATCGGGATTGACAGGGTAATTTACAAAAGACTTCGTACCACCGGACGTATTACCCTTTTAATTTCCTCGGTAGGGGTAGCTTTTATACTGAGAAACGCCCTCCAGTTTATCTGGGGACCTGATCCTCGCTATTACATAAAAAAAATCCAGATTGCCATCCGTATCCCGGGATTAGGAGTAAGAATAAAACCTGATGAGATTTTTATCATAGCAGTTGCCAGCTGTCTTGTAATTTTTCTACATTTTTTCCTGACAAATACCCGGATGGGAAAAGCAATGCGGGCAACCTCAGACAATATGGACCTTGCCCAGGTCTCTGGTATAGATACAGAGAACGTAATTAAGTGGACCTGGGCAATTGGGTCAGCACTGGCAGCTGCCGGGGGAGTTCTGGCGGGAATTGAAAACAAATTTATAACACCTAATCTGGGCTGGAATATGCTTCTACCTATATTTGCCGCCGTCATTCTTGGCGGAATAGGAAGCCCTTACGGTGCTATGCTGGGAGGGATGATAATCGGTCTCTCTGCAGAGATTTCCACTGCCTTTATCTCCACCTCCTATAAACCTGCAGTTGCCTTCATAATAATGGTGGTAATGCTGCTAATCAAACCAAGGGGACTTCTGGGAGAAAAATAAAAAATGGATGTATTTGCCGGTATTCTTAACTACGCGGTATTTTTTGCCATAACAGCGGGAATATTTGCGGTACTCTGTTTAGGGTTAAATATTCAATGGGGTTATACCGGACTTTTTAATATAGGTATTGCTGGATTTTATGCTATAGGTGCTTATACTTCTGCTCTTCTTTCTGGACCACCTCCCGGTCCTATGGACTGGAGGGTGGTGGGAGGGTTTCAGTTTCCCTGGCCGGTGGGATTTGTGGGAGCAGCCCTTGTAAGTGGACTGATTGCTTTTTTTATCGGGCTTCCCACCCTGAAACTAAAAGAGGACTACCTGGCAATTGCTACTATTGGTATAGCTGAGGTCATAAGGCTGGTACTTAAAAATGAAAGCTGGCTAACTAACTCCGTTTGGGGAATAAAGCATATCCCTGCCCCCCTTGCCTCCCCCATAGAAAAAGGTATAAGGTTTTTTCTGGAAGGAAATCCCCAGCTTCCCTCCTGGTTGCAAAGTTTATTGTCCAATGGTTACAACTGGTTTTACCTGGGACTTGTAATTTTTATTCTGGCAGCACTTTACTTGATAAGCGAGAAAATGATAAGATCTCCCTGGGGCAGGGTACTAAGAGCTATAAGGGAAGATGAGATAGCAACGGCAACTACCGGTAAAAACATCTTCTGGTTCAAGATGCAATCTCTGGTCCTCGGTGCTATGATTATGGGAATGGCAGGAAGTCTGTATGCTCACTATGCCCGTTTTATCGATGCAAGCAGTTTTGAGCCATTTTTTGGAACTTTTCTAATCTGGGTCATGCTCATTGTCGGAGGAAGTGGTAACAATCTTGGAGCTATCGTGGGGGCATTTGTCATATGGGGAGTTTGGGCAGGAACTGAATTTCTAACCTCTCAATGGGGACTGACCGGTTACAGGGCGGCAAGTCTGAGGATTATTTCAGTGGGGGTAATACTTGAAATTATTCTCATTATGCGTCCCAGAGGGATTCTGGGAGAAGAAAAAGTCGTCTCTTTAATTTTAAAAAGTAAAAAATAGGGGGAAGCAGTTATGCTTCCCCTTTTTTTCTTTACCGGGTGCTTACCTTTAGTATCTTTACAGTTTTTGCTCTACCTTCAAAGTTTTGCCAGATCTCTATCGCTCCTTCCACCACATCTCCATTTTTATCAAAGGTAATTGGACCTGATGTTCCCTGATAGTTTATATCCACTCCCTTTTTTAAGAGCTCGAAGGCTCTGGAGAATTCATTGTAGGTAACTTCTTCTCCAGGTGGATTTGCTACAGCACGCAGATTATCCCTGATAGCTGTTCCCTGTTCCTCCTGAGTCATATCTAAAAACGAAGGTCCTGCCTTCTGGATAGCAAGTGCGAGAAGGGCAAAGGCATCATAGCATTGAGCTCTAAAAGGAACAGTGGAAGGACCAAAAGCTTCCCGATAATCTTTTTCAAAAGTTTCAGCTACAGCTACCTCCAGAGCTCCTGGAGCTGTACCAAAAGTTCCCTCAATGTATTCTGCTGCTGGACCTCCAGCCACGGCTTCTCCTTTCATACCATCAGAGAAAAGATAAGTCCCCTCGTAACCTAATTCAACAGCCTGAACCAGCATTTTGTTTCCATCAACAGGATAGCCAATAAGATTTATAACACCTGGACCTTTAGCAATTGCCTTCTCTACCTCTCCCCTGTAGGATGGTTTATTCTCTTCATAAGGAACCATAGCCAGAACCTTTCCTCCCCCTGCTTCAAATTCTTTCTTAAACACTTCAGCCAGTCCTTTGCCGTAAGGATTATTCACGTATATCACAGAGGCAGTTTTGTAACCAAGATCAAGAGCAAGTTTTCCCTGAACTACTCCCTGTAGAGCATCAGACACACAGGTTCTGAAGACAAAATCATCATCTTTAAGGTCAGTGAGCATAGGGGATGTGGAGGCAGGAGAGATAAGAACAACTCTTGCAGGAATAGTTAAACTGGAGGATGCGACAGTCACTCCACTGGATAAAGCTCCAATGATAGCTACTACCCTGTCCAGATTGATAAGTTTACTTGCTGCATCCCTACCCGCTGCTGGAGCGGTAGCAGTATCTCTTATTACAAGTTCTACCCTCCTTCCCAGAACTCCTCCAGCCCTGTTTATCTGCTCAACAGCAAGTTTTGCTCCATTGACAATGGGAAGACCGTACGGGGCAAGACCACCTGTCAGGGCAAAAAGAGCGCCAATTTTTATAGGCTCCTGGGCTACTCCTGCAATAGTTGAAGTGAGTAAGAAAAGAAAAACCAACATTAAAACAACTACTTTTTTCATCAGTTTGCCTCCCTCTTTTTAAAATTTACCTCATCCTATACCTTCCAGGTTAAAATAAGTATAATCACCTCCTTTCCTCATCTTTATCTCAACTGCTCTGATTTTTTTCTACAATCTTTTCATATTCTGAGGAGGTGAGGAGTGAGTCAAGCTCTGAGGGCTCGAAAATCTTTACCTTTACCAGCCACCCTTCACCGTAAGGGTCCTTATTAACAAGAGAGGGGTCCTGATTTAACTTCTGATTAACCTCGAGTATCTCTCCGCTGACAGGGGAAGGAACATCAAAGGCCGCTTTAACCGATTCCAGAGTGGAGAAAGATTCCTTTTGCACAATCTTTCTACCCTTGGAGGGAAGCTCAACATAAAGAATCTCCCCCATCTTTTCCTGCCCATACTGGGTGATACCTATCACTCCCACATCGTTTTCTACCTTAATCCACTGATGAGAATCAAGATACCTCAACTCATCTGGATACATTATTTTACTCCTTTTGCACCTTTTGCAAAAGATTGTTAATCCGCGAAACAAGCTCTTTAGGGTCCACAGGTTTATCAATATAGTCTTCTGCTTCAAGTTCAAGTCCCTGAGCAACAGAATAAGAGGTTTGACCGAGTTTTTTCTTAAGCGCAGTCAGCATTATCACGGGAATCTTGTTATACTCAACAGAACTTTTTATTTCTTTACATACATCAAATCCACTTTTCTCTGGCATCATTATATCCAGAATTAAAAGATCAGGCTTAAAACTGTTTAACTTATCAAGACACTGCCTCCCATCTGTAGCGGTAGCAACCTCAAAATTGTTCTCTTCCAGAATTATTCTGGTTCCCTCCAGAAAATCTTTATCATCATCCACCAGAAGTATCTTCTTCTTCATTATTTTGCCTCCTTCTGCCAAATTATGGTAGCTATCTTTCAGGATCTTTTTAAAATTTTTTCCACCCGGTGAATAAAATCTTTCGGATTAACAGGTTTCTCTATATAATCATCCACATCCAGAGAAAGACCTGTTTCAAGTTCGTATCTTCTTTCACTGGCTTGTTTTTTTACCGAAGTAAGAATTAAAATAGGCAGATTAGAGAATTGGACATCTTTTTTTAATCTCTTTATTACCTCGAACCCATCCATTTTTGGCATTAAAATATCAAGAAGTATTAAATCTGGTTTCTCTTTTTTTGCTTTTTTATAACATTCTTCTCCATCATATGCCTCCAAAACTTCATATTTATCTCTGAGCATTTTTTTAACTATATCCACTATCT
>CBFDTW010000066.1:0-7610 GCA_965613085.1 uncultured bacterium
TTTCAAGCAGAAGACGGCATACGAGATCATGCCTAGTCTCGTGGGCTCGGAGATGTGTATAAGAGACAGACCTAAGATATAAAAGAGAGGATAAGGCAAAAGATTTTTTTCTAAAGGCAAAAGATATTCTCCTGGAAAAGGACAGAGGTTTAGGCCCCGGGGATAGGGAGTGGAATGAAGTCAGGAGAAATAGAAGAGAGATTTTTTTTGTTTACTCTGTTGTGGGTAGCAATCTTGTAAAACTTGACAGCCTCAGGGAGGCAATCTCCCTGTATGAGACTGTCCTTAATTTTAAACCCGGGAATATTAAACAGCTTTACCGGTACATCGCTTCCCTTTATATGAAACTTGGTGAGGAAGAAAAAGCTCAAAGAATGCTTGAAAAAGCCCAATCTCTCTAATTTGCTGGTTAATCGGTTGAGTTCGTTATTTGGGTTTAAATTGTTTATCTTGTTTATTTGGCAGGCAGCAGATTATAAGGTTTTGACAACCTGTAAGAGGGTGATTCAGTGCGCATCTTGACATCTTCTGTCAATACTGGTATATTCTCTCAAAAAACTTTCTCCTGTTGTGAATTTGATTCAGAGGGGTTGAAAACGATGAATAAAGTAAAATTGCTGGTTGGGCAGATTATAGCGGCCTTTCTGGTTATGACAGGTTTTTCTGGAACAGGGTGGGCAGATCTGGAGACAGTTGCAACTTTTGGCCTGGTGGGAGGCTCACAAGTAACTTCTTTTAATAAGGGGAGTGTGGTATATGTGAGGGTAAATGTGGGTAACCAAGCTGGAGGTCAATATACTGGTGCCACCGCTACCAATGATACCGATGACTCCCGAATTACCTTCACCGTCTACGATGACGGAACCTTTCCCGATAACAGCCCCAACGATACCTACTACTGGGGAATGTTCACCGTTAAGGATAAAAATGTTACCTCTACTGATGATACCAATGATATTCTGGCTCTTGCCAGTGGAGAAACTGCTACTATAGAGTGTGACCTTGATGAAGAGGATGGTTCTGGAATTTACCAGATCACTGCTGATTTTTCTCCTTCCGATCATACCAAACCCTCAATAGCATCATTTGAGGTAAATCCCACTCCATTTTCCCCAAATGGAGATAATGTCCAGGATACAACGAGCATTTCTTATTCTCTTTCCGATAATGTTTCCACCCAGCTTGCTGTCAGGCTGGAGATACGGACTGCGAGTGAGAGCATAGTGAAAACCTTAGTTGATGCTGAAACTCAGAACACAGGTACACGTTACACCCGCATCTGGGATGGAACCGATGATGATGGGAACCCTGTTTCAGATGGGGATTATATATGTCGCATTATAGCTGTTGATGATGCAGGCAACAGTATTGAAGTAACATTTGATCCCATTGTTGTTGATACAGAACCTCCCCAAATTACTAATGTTTCTATATCTCCCAATCCTTTCTCTCCCAACGATGATGGGATAAAAGATACCACCACAGTTTCCTTTTCTCTCTCTGGAGCTGCTTCCGGTGAGAATAAAGTAGAGGTTAGAAACTCCTCTGGAACTCTTGTAAGGGTTCTTGATAATGAGATTTCTCCTTCCGGAGGGCAAGATGGAGCCAACACTGTTAGCTGGGATGGAAAAAATGAGGCTGGAAGTGTTGTTTCCGACGGTTATTATTTTGTTGAGGTATGGGCACAGGATACTGCCGGAAATATGGAATCTTTTACCGGCAAAGTTCAGCTTGATACATCTTCTCCTGATACTGCACTGCAGGTTCTGGATAACTCTCAAACCCATACATCTCCCTTTGATGAAAGTGACCTTGGAACCTCCCCACCCACCGGTCTTTACATATCCGATGTCCAGATAGATGGTGAGTGGGCAACTTCGGATCCCAGCGGGATTTATGAAGTGCAGGTCATAATTAGCGGAGGCTCTTATCTTGATTCTTTTACTCCTCAGAATCCCAATGGAGACTGGCAGGGATGGTATCTTTACTGGACTCCACCTGTAAGCAACGAAGTTTACACTGTTCTGGTGAAAGCTCGTGATAATGTGGGGAACGATACCGGTAGTGAAGGAGCCTCCACCACCATCCTCTATGGCGAACAACCCCCGCTTGGCCTGGTGGTAAACGAGATTAATCAAGCCTCTCTTGAATATGGGGAAACAACCTTATATGATATATCCACCTCAACCCAGGCTACATCTCCTTCCTGTTTTGCCAATAAGAAGATGGATACAGTTTATCTTGAGGTTACCTTAAACGAGGGAAAAATTTTGGATGAGACATCCACTGATATTTCCCTTTCTAAGGTGACAAAAATCACTGGAAGTAATATTCAGGCAGAACAGGTTCAGGGAACATCTTACATTGAGTATAACGAGGTGGAAAGATTAGTGAAACTTTACTTTTATCCGGAATCCTCCTTTAATCCCGAGCAGGAAGAGCACGCCAGAGACGGTCTTTATCAGGTAAAAGCTGATATAAAAGATACCGGGGGAGATATCCAGGAGCTTAGTTTCTTTTTTGTCTATGATACTACTTCTCCCCAACCTCCCGAGTTTAATTTGCAGTCATTTGCATCCTCTACAGGAAGTGTAACCCTATCAGGAACAACCCATCCGGATGCATCTGACCCCCAGCAGATACAGGTCTTTGTTAACGGGGTCTCTAAAGCAGCCATTCAGGCTCAGAGTGACGGCAGCTTTTCCATTCAGGTAAAACTTGAAAAAGGTGCAAATTCAATTACTTTACGAGCACAGGATAGAGCCGGAAATCTCAGCGAATTCACAGACCCTGTTAAAATTACCTGCAATCCCGCCCGTCTTCTTGCAGTTACCTTCCGCGCCTCAAAGATCTTGAGGAGAGGCTCAGGACTTTCACCGGTTAAACTGATTTATTATCTTACAGAACCTGCCAGGGTCACCATTCGGATTTATAACCTTCTGGGGGAGATAGTATATGATTGGGAGAAACAAGTTACACCTGGAAGTGAAGAGGAGTGGTCCTGGTGGGGTGAGAATATGTTTGGTGATGAGGTCAACAATGGTGTATACATTCTGAGAATCCAGGCAGTCTCCTCTACCCGCAGTGAGGTGGTAACAAAACTGGTGGGGATATTAAGATAGATTAAATCAGGAAAGGCTTTTGGTTAAGTAAGGGCTTGTACAGACCTCGGATTTAAATATTTTCACTTTCCAGTTTTTTTCTTTAAATTTTTCTTCCAGTTTTTGTTTTAAAAAAGGCAAGATCACCACTTCTGTCTCATAATGTCCTGCCTCTATTACTGAAAGACCCAGGGATTTTGCTTCCAGTAAAGAGTGATAGCCAAGCTCACCTGTCAGAAAAAGCTGGGCTCCTTTCTGGCAGGCAGGATAAATCAGCTCTCTGCAGTTTCCAGCGCAGAGGGCTATTTTTCGGATTTTATGATTTTCTGCTCCACCAACTCTAATATTTTGAGTAGCGAGCCTTTTTTTAACTGCTGAAACAATTTCCCACAGGTCTTTCTCATTCTCTAAGGATACAAATTTCCCCAGGCCGATCTCGGGTTTGCCCCTGACAGGCAAAAGTGGCTCTTTCATTTCAATCTTTAGATCAGGCTCCAGAGTTTTTAATAAAGCATCACTTACTCCCCCAGGAACAACATCCAGATTGGTGTGAGCAATATAAATTGATATATTCGAGTTCAGGGCTTCTTTGATTGCATCAACGGGCGGTCTTGAAAAGTGTAGTTGCTTGAGGGGTGTATAGATCAAGGGGTGATGAGCGATAATTAAATTGGCTCCCCTTTCTTTTGCTTCCTCAACGATATTTTTTGTTACATCTAAACAAAGCAAAATAGCATCTACAGAAATGTTTTCCTCTCCAACTTGAAGCCCAATTTTATCATCAGGCAGTGCAAGATCAGGAGGAGCAATATTTTTCATTACCGGGATTATGTCTTTTATGGTTGGTTTTGCCATTTTTTACCCTTCTTTTTCCACCATAATTTTACCAGAAGGATGAAAAAAGTAAAACAAGGTGAGCTCAATTTATTGACAGTGGAAGCTGATTTGTTATAATTCAATAGGGTAAAAGGAAAAAGTTATTCTGGCTTAAGAGAAGCCGCATAGTTAAAAATGGAGAGATGATATGCCAGTTTACAGGATAAAAAAATATCCTGATCCATCTCTTCGGGAGAAATGTTCCAGGGTGGAAAATGTGGGGGCAAAGGAAAGAAAAATCCTTGCCCGGATGGCAGAGACAATGTATTCTGCAGGAGGAATAGGTCTTGCCGGTCCCCAGGTAGGGATAAACCAGCAATTTATTGTTGTGGATGTAGGCGAGGGACTTATAAAACTGGTTAATCCCAAGATCGTCTTTGAAGAAGGCGAAAGCAGAATGGAGGAGGGCTGTCTTTCTCTTCCCGGTATATTCGTTAATGTAAAAAGAGCGGGTAAAATTCTGGTAGAGGGGTGGGATGAGAGAGGAGAGAAGATAAAGCTCTCTGCAGAAGGTTTATTTGCCCATGTACTGCAGCACGAGATAGACCATCTGCAGGGCATTCTTATAATTGATCGGGAAGAGAAAAAAGAAAAGCAAAAGCTCAAGATGAGCTCTATATAAAAGGAGAGATATAGTGGCAAGGGCATATTTAAAGATTAAGGTAGAAATGGGAAAAGAAAGAGCGGTAAGGGATGCTCTGCTTCGTTTCTCTGAAGTGAAGTCAGCAGAGATTACCACAGGTGATCAGGACATCCTGGCACTTGTGGAGGCGGATACCTACGAGGATATTTTGCTTGCTGTGGTAGATAGATTAAGGGCCCTTAAAGGAATTATAAGCACCGTTACCGATCTTATCCTGGAGTGAGTGCCATTCTGGGGCGTGGCGAAGCGGTAACGCAGCGGACTTTGGATGCGATTTGACCAGGTTATAAAATTCTTATCAGTAACTGAAATCTTCTTTAATTCCTGAATTTCAAGATTCCATTATTTCTATTAATTACATTATTTTACGCCATTTTGTGCAAATTATAGTGATGATTTGGACGCAGTACGGACATTACTCGATGGATGAATAGGGGGGTGGTTAAGAGGAAGGTGGCCTTCAATTAAAACCTTATCTCCAGTAACAACTACTCTTTCCACGAGCAGGTCCACAATTTTTCTTTTTTCATCAAAACTCAAAGTCTCCAATCTTGGGATGATGTCATTGTAAAGAAACCTAATCTGGGTCTCGATTTTCTTTAAGTTAACTACCCTTTGCATTTGCCTTTCTATTTCCTCTTTTTCCTCCTTTAACCTTTCTCTTTCAGCTCTTATTCTCTCTACCTGTTGCTTATAGCTCTGCGGAGTCATTGCCTCATCATATATGTACAGCTCAGCAGCACGTTGCTCGGCTTTCTTGAGTTTTTCTAATCTTCTTTCAATATCCTTAAGACGTTGTTTTCGATAATCGGGATAATTTGCCTCGGCTTTTTGTACCCTTTTAAGGCCTGTAACAAGTATATCAGGATGAGAAAGTATTTTTGTTAGAGACTCCCAAACTGTGCAGTCAAGAATTGATGCATCCACCGGCTTTGCTGGACAGGTTTTGGGTAAAGGAGAGTTGTGGTGGCGATTACTACAATAGTAAAAAAGCTTAGATCTTGAGGGAGTTCCATAAAAAGGCAAGTTACAAAGCCCACAGACCAATTTCCCTCTAAGAAGGTAGGGGTGGCGGGTATTTCTGGGAGATGTTTGTGCGTTTTTCTTGAGCCTTTTTTGCGCCTGTTCCCAGGTTTCTCTATCAATAATTGCGGGAACTTTAATTGGAATCCACTCTTCCTTTGGTCTTATCTCTCTCGATGTATTTTTTAGTCTTCGATAATATCTTGTCTTACCAGCATCCTTAGGTGGAATGGATCTGTGTTTGTTATAATAGGCAACGCCTGCATAGGTCTCGTTAGTTAGGATGCTGTACACAGTGCTTTTTCTCCAGATAGAGTTTCCAGATTTTGTTGGAACTTTTTTTTCTGTAAGATGGCGAGCAATGGCCTCTGCACTAAGCCCTTCCCAGGCATATAGACGAAAAATCTCTCTTATCCATCGAGCTTCCTCTTCAACAATTTCGTAGTAGCCTGGAGTTTCTGTTATCCGGGGGACATAACGATATCCATACGGAGCCTTTCCTCCTACTATGTGCCCTTCTTTTGCCTTTCTTATTTTCCCTCTTAAAGTTCTTGCTTTTATTTTTCTTCTCTCCCACCAGCTTACAAGTCCACGGACGTCGTATCCAAGCCGTTCATCTTCTGTCTTGGGAGGAGGTATGGAAAGAAACTCAACACTGGCACCTTCTTCATTGATTTGCTCTTCAATGATTTTCTGGAAGGTATGGTCACGAGCAAGGCGGTCAGGGTCTGTTATAAGTACAACTTCAATGCGTTTTTTATCTATCTCATCTAAGAGAAGATCAAGAGCTGGTCTTTCAAGAAGTTCCCCGCTGTAGCCATCATCTATATACTTTCCAACAAGTTGCCAGTTCCTTTCTTGAATGGTTTTGGTAAGTCTTTCTACTTGAATTTGGACGGTTTGTCGCTTTTCTTGTTCAGAAGTTGAAACACGTGCATATATGGCTGCTCTTTTTCTATCTTCTTTCATGAAAGTGTTCCTCTTAAAATTACCCTATATGCCTCGATAAGTTTTTTCTCACTGTCTTTGGAATGACGTTCCTTTAGCTCTATCTAGAAGAACCCCTTTTTGGGTTTGAGCACAACCCTAGATAAGATAAGAAATGCTTTGCCACCCACCTTTTCGGCCCTAAAAGTTGCTGCTACTATTGCATATGATTGCAAGCGGTTTTCAGCTAATTTACACAGTTTCTCGCTGACATTTCCCTCGTTTGAGTGTACCTCGTTGTAAAAAATATCTCCGCAAGAGTTTCTCATATCAGCTTCGTACTTAACTGTCCCCTCATTACCAAACACAAACTTTCTTAGCTCCCATGGAGCGTAAATTCCCAATCTCTGAAGGTAGTTTAGATGGAAGATGTCAAAGATCACATAATCTGGGAAATACTCCTCATCATCAGATGGTGGATCTAGCCATAAGATCCCATTTGGATGGGGAACAAGTCCTATTCTTATAAAGTAATCAAGGGAACTATTTGGTATATTTGTAATTTCTAAAAGCTTAGGTCTTGTAAGTCTCCTTGTAATCATTTTTTTGTGCTCCTGAGACGTTATGCATCCCTTTTCATCATGTACGATCATAAAAATGAAATCCATAAAGTCAAGGCCCAATCAAATGAGTTGGATTAAATTAGAATTTAATCTCTAAAAAGTTTCAATCCCCCCTTGCATTAAGTTTCGCTTTTCGTAGACTAAATTTCCATTTAAATCAGAAAAAAACTGCTCCAACTCCCTCTTCAAGTCTACTTTTATCTCAATGCCTCCTCCTTAGACAAAATGTCGCCTAACGTTCCGAGCGTATCTGAAGTTCCCCAAAGGGGAATTTGCGCGAAGCATAGCGAAGCTAGATACGCTCTGTTAAGTGAAGTTGCTGTATCTTTCTTGACATTTGTAAAGGATTTATCTTTATCATGAAAATGATGTGGTTCCCCTTCGAGATAGAGGCAAGTTAAGTGATTTCTCATCAAA
>CBFDTW010000067.1:0-7590 GCA_965613085.1 uncultured bacterium
ATGAAAAACGCAAAGTGCAAAGGGCCTTTCTAATATCCGGATATCGTTGTCAGCACACTCTTCCATCATCCAGAAACGGGGGATCGTAACCGAAAAAATACAATTTTGGGTTTATCGCTCATAGTTCACCTCCTGGTTCGGAGTTCAACTCTTTTGGTTTTTGCGTGTTAACTTGAAAAGTCTTGACAAAAATTGCTAAAATGAATATATCTATTTTCGAAAACTTATGCAAGGATTTCTTCGATAAAAATAACTATAAACATTTTGCCTCTACGGAGCTAATATATTGAGTAACTATTCAGTCATGAAGTGTTTACTTCTACAGCCTGACCATCTCCCTCGAGTGACGAAATTCCTTTCACCCATTGGGTTAAAAAACAGATGTGAGGGGGCGTCTCCAGATGCCGATAGACAGCGCTGTCCAAACCTACGGGTTAACAGGCAGTCTAATGATAGCAGTTGTACCTTTCCCTGACTCCGAAGTGAAATTTAAGTCCCCGCTGTGGTTTTTAACGATACTATAGGAAACAGATAAACCCAAACCGGTCCCTCCAGAATCTCTTTTGGTGGTAAAAAATGGATCCAGAATGTGTTTTAAGTTCTCGGAAGGTATGCCTATCCCTTCATCTTGGACCTTTACGATGATGTGCTTTGAATCCCTGTCGAACGACGTCGAGACGATAATACCTCTCTCTTTATTTGGCAGTGCCTGACAGGAATTTGTGATTAAATTGATAATGACCTGTTCGAGCTGCTGGAAGTTACCCCTAATCCTTGGTAGATTTTCTCCATACTCGACAGAGAAGCGATCGGTAGATTTTTTGATCAGGTTGCTGACGATGAGAACGGCAGATCGGATGACAGCATTGATGTCAACCGGTTGGTCCAGATCTCCCCTGTCCTGTCGGGCAAAATCTTTTAGGTTCTGGACAATCTTCTGGATGCGTTCGGCTCCCTCTGAGATTCCGGCGATCAATTGGGCGATCCTGCTATGGGCTTTCGTGTATGGCATACCTGCTAAGGTAAAGTCGCCCTGGGACTTGTAGTGCTCTTCGAGGATTGGGGTGATGTCGTCCCAGACCCGGGACAATATCTTTGCGTTGAGCATGATGAAATTGTTGGGATTGTTGATCTCGTGGGCCACTCCCGATACCAGAATCCCCAGGGTCGCCATCTTGTCCGCCTGGAGCAACTGTCGCTCCTGGGATTTGGCCAGTTCCTCCGCTCGCTTGCGGTCGGTTATATCTATCCCAGTAATAAGGATACCGGTGGGCAGATCGTCCTCATACAACAGCGCTGCCCCCGACGAAAACAGTATGGTGTGGATGGACCCATCCTTTGCATAGACATCCACCTCAATCTCCGGCGTATATTCCCCTTTAAAGTCTTTTTCTAAGAATGCAGAGACCCTTTCCCTCTGTTCCGGGACTATAAAATCCAACGCATCCTTACCGACGACCTCATTCTTTGAATAACCCAACTTTTTTAAAAACCTCTCTTCTGCAAAGGAAATTATTTGTTCCAACAAAAGTTATTCTCTGTGGTTTTCCAACTCTGGAAGGCCATAAAGAGAGAATCTGGAGCTTGATAAGCTGGCGAGTTCCATCAGGATTAAGTAGAGAAAGACCAAGCCCTGCAAATTCGGGATGTAGTTCAAGAAAATCTACTGCCTCTTCTGCCACCCTACCTTTCAGATAACAATCATCATTGACAAGCATAATATATCTTCCTTTGCTGAGTCTAATTCCAATATTATATGCTCTTGCTGTCCCGATGTTCTCTTTGTTCCTAAAAGCTTTTACAAAGGAGAATTTTTTTGTTAACCACCCAGATATATCCTGGGTAGAATTATTGTCTATAGCTATTACCTCCAAAAATTCATCAGGATAAGGCTCTAAAGTAGCCATTAACTTTTCAACACAGGAAAATCTTTCCCCATAAGTTAAAAATATTATTGATAAAGTTTTAAACTCAGAAGAAGTTCTCATAAATACTTTTTATCCTTTAGGTATCTGGAAAGTAGCTTTTTTACATCCTTACCGATAAAATCTTTATATTCTTTCCGGAATATGTTCAATCTATCCTCAAGTCCCTCCCATATCATCCTGTGTTCAACCTTGCTTTTTTCAGACCTTGGTCCATAGTGCATTACCCATGGCGTTTCCTGTCTGGGAATCACCACTTTGTAACCCCTCTTTATAAACTCTATGCAATGAGGACCTTCGTAATAGAGGAATCCTTTATATAAATCAGTCCTCCAGGGGACATCATATTGAGTAACCATTATAAGACCATCTATGACTACTACAGGCATAAACTCCTCCTTAACCTTTTTGAAAAAGACAACTCTTTCTTTTCTTTTATTAAAAGGTCCCAGTATCTTTTGTAATATACCTCCTCTGCGGTATTCCAGGACCTTACCGTAACAGTGCCACCAGTTATTTTTAAACCATATCCCATTAGAAGGAAGACGCCTTGCTCCTACTACTCCTATCATTCCTATGGTAGGATCTCTGGTAAAAATTCTACAGATGTCACTCAGAAAGTTCTTGTTCTTAATAAACGTATCCTGGTGCAGGTATATCTTAAATTTGGCATCTGAGCCTCTCATAGCATCATTGTAAGCCTCATTAATGTCCTTTGCCCCGTTTATCCTGATTTTCTCCACAGAAAAACCTTCAGGAATATGAAGAGATTCAATATGCTCCAGGCATCTTCTATAGAGAATTTCATCATTAACACAGGTTATAAATGCAAATTTTTTCTCATTTAAAGGCTTGACAGTCATTTTTATTGATAGCTTCCCTGATCCCATTTATATAAGAGTGACTTGTAATCATTTTTATAAAAAAACTTAATAATATTCGAGAATTATGCTTCTCAAGCCAGGATAAAAGATTCTTTGCCCATTTTTTACTCATCCAGCCCCCTGCGTTTAACACCCGATCAAGGGCGAAGAAAAAAAAACTGATATGAGTCATCAGCTTAACCTCAAGGGTTGGGTGCTTTCTGTAAAAAAGCACAGCTGTTCGACCTCTCATCCTTTCCTTCTCACAAAGATCTGGAAGATCAGCTAAAACTGCTTTTTTCCTGTAGTGATATCCCACAGCACGCCTGTTAGTTATAGCTTTTAATCCCAGTTTTTTTAGCCTTAAACCCAGTTCTAAATCTTCCCATCCGTACTCTTTAAAATCTTCATCAAATAAGCCTGCTTTTAAAAGGTATTTTTTCTTTATGGACACGTTTCCTGTTGCAAAAAAGGCACAGGAGATATCGCTTAATTTCATTTTCTCAGAGGCAGGGTTATCTATGTTTTCGGTGTTAATCAGCAGCCCTTTTACAATTATCCCATCTCTCTGGTGAGATTTTACGTGTTCCTCAACAAAATATCGATTTACAACAACATCACTGTCTACAAATATAATAACCTCACCCCGGGCTTTTTTTATTCCACAGTTTCTGGCAGCTGAGGCACCCTTTCTGTTTTGCTTAAAATACCTCAAACTGCAGGAGGTCTTTATTGACCTTATAACCTGTTCAGTATTATCGGTAGAACCATCATCAACTACTACAAGCTCGTATTTATCCGGGGGAAAGGTTTGATTGACCAGACTCTCAACAACCTTTTTTATCGTATCTGCCCTGTTGTAGGTAGGAATTATTATACTTGCTTTAATCTTTTCTTCTTTTTCTTCCATCTCATCATCTTTTGAACTGCATGTTATACAATCTGGCGTAAAGGCCACCCAGGCTGAGAAGTTCCTGATGCGAGCCAACTTCTTCGATTCTCCCCTTATTAAGCACCACAATTCTATCTGCTCCCTGAACAGTGGAAAGACGATGGGCAATTATGAAGGTGGTTCTATCTTTCATTAAAGACTCAAGAGCTTGCTGAATCAAAATCTCGGACTGGGTATCAACAGCTGAGGTTGCCTCATCAAGGATAAGTATGCGAGGGTCCCTGAGAATAGCTCTTGCTATAGCAATGCGCTGTTTTTCTCCTCCGGAAAGTTTTACTCCTCGCTCTCCTACCTGTGTATCGTAACCCTTCTCCAGAGCCACAATAAACTCATGAGCATTGGCCCTCTTGGCTGCCTCTATAATCTCCCCATCCGTTGCCTCTACCTTACTGTAGGCAATATTCTCCTTTATGCTTCCGCTGAAAAGAATTGTTTCCTGGGAGACAATACCTATCTGCTTTCTGAGGCTGGATAGGTCAACATCCCTTATATCACACCCATCTATCCTGACACAACCTGAGGTTGGATCGTAAAAACGGGGAATAAGACTCACAAGGGTGGTCTTACCCACCCCGCTTGGTCCCACAAGGGCTATTCTTTCCCCGGGTTTTACTTCCAGGTCAATATCCTCCAGAATTCTATTCCCCTCATCGTAGGCAAAGCTAACCTTTTTAAACTCAACATGTCCTTTTATTCTGCGCATCTTTTTGGCTCTGGGAAGTTGCTTTATCTCAGGTTGGGTATCCAGAATCTCAAATATCCTCTCTGCGGAGGCAAGAACATGCTGATAAACACCAAAGGAACGGGTTATCTGACTTAAAGGATTGAGCATCAGACCAACATATCCAAGAAAAGCCACAAGTTCTCCCATACTTAATGCTCCTCTTATAACCTCCCTTCCCCCATACCAGAGTATGGAAATCAGTCCGGCAAGAGTTAAAATCTCCACCAGAGGAGTAAGGACAGCAGCTATACGGGTCCTTTTCAGATTTAACTGGAGGTTTTTTATGTTTTCCCTGCGGAATCTCTCAACTTCTCTTTTCTCTGAGGTAAAAGATTTTACAACTTCTGCCCCCACAACTGTCTCCTGCAGGATGGAGCTAATATCAGCCATCTTTCCCTGGATTGAAGTGCTGGATTTTTTTATCCACCGGCTGAACTTATTTATGGTGAAGGTTAAAACAGGAATAAGAATCAAGATGAAAAGAGAAAGGCGCCAGTGAATGTAAAAAATAAATCCCAGAACCCCTGCAAGAAGAAGAAAATTCCCAAAGAAGCCACTCATCTCATTAATAAAAGCGTTCTGAATTACATCCACATCATTTATCAGACGGGATATAATCTCACCGGTGCGTCTTTTTTTATAAAAGCTCAAAGAAAGACGCTGAAGGTGCTCATAAGCCTGGTTGCGAAGGTCGGTGACCACACCAAAGCTAACCCGGGACATGAGGTAGGTCTGTCCATAAGAGAGGCCCCCTTTAATGATAAAAAGCACCAGCAGGCCAATAGCAACAAGATTTAAAAGAGAAAGATTTTTTCCCTCCAGAATTACAGAATCAATCAGGTTCTTTCCAATTACCCAGGGAACAACAAGGGTAATTAAAGTTCCAATTATGGTGCAAACTATACCCAGTACAAAATATCCTAAGTAAGGCCTGAAATACTTTAAAAGCCTGCTGGTAGTTGTCATGAGCTTTCCCTTGTAAGGAGTTTAAAATAAAGCTCCTGGTACTTTTTGAATATGTTATCCCACAAGAAAGACTTTGCAAAACTCTGAAATTTGTCTTTCTCGCCTGCGCCCTTTCCCTTTTCAATTTGCTCCTTGAGATCTTTGCCATTTTTAAAAACAAATACACCCGGAGCTGATTGCAAGAGTCTTACCAATCCAGGAAGCCAGCTCGGAACAAATACGGGAACTCCTGATGCAAGAGCCTCCAGAATTATAAGAGCAAAGGCTTCATTTCGAGAACACACCAGAAGATAGGAAAAAAGAGGATAAACCTTTTCCACCTCATCTTTATGACCAAGAAAAATCACCTCCCTGTCTACACCAAGTTTCTTTGCTCGCCTCTCCAGCTTAGACCTCAAAGGTCCATCTCCTGCTATTAAGAGCCGGGAAGAGAATCTACAGCGCGCCTGGGCTTTAATTGCCCATTCAATATTTTTTTGCCTTACCAGTCTTCCCACTATACCCACAACTTTTTTGTTATTTTCCCCTTTGGTTTTTTGATTAAAAAATCTTTCTTCCACGCCATTGGGGATAAAAACAACCTTTTCTTTTTCAACACCGGCCTGGATGAAATACTCCTTATCCAGAGGATTAAGCGCAACCACACAGTTCACGTTTTTCAAAAACCTTGAGGCAAGCCAGTAATTAAAGTATGAGGGTAGATAATTATCATATCCATGACAGGTAAAGATGACCGGGAGCTCTGGTAGATATTTTTTTGCAAGATAAGCCATTTCTGCTGATGCATGAACCTGAATAATATCCACTTTTTTGTGAACAGTCAGGAGCAATTTTTTCAGTTCGTAAACCGAGGTAAAGGGTTTAACCACACTCCAGTTTCTCAGTTTATAAACGTTCACCTTCTGTGGGATATTTTTTAAACCCCCGCCCTCGGGAGAGACAAGAAAAACCCTGTGCCCATTTTCCAGGCTCCTGCAGATCAGGTTAATGATGCACCTTTCTGTTCCTCCACACTCCATGTAAGGGGTAAGATGAAGAATATTCATTTTTCTTTTGCTTATTTATTTTAATCTCTTTTTTGGGGAAGGGCAAATTTATGACTGTAAAAAATTATTCCCGCCAGCAGAAAAAATAAAGGACCAATATGCATTGAGTAGATTGTGCAATCTACCTGATTGTGAATTAAAATCCCTGCAAAGGAGGCTAAACTGACAGTTTTTACCAATCTCAAAAAGGAATCATCAATTCCCCTCATCCTTGCTCCTTTTATCAGGGTTAAAAAAACAAGTCCCACAAAGGCAGCCAGAGTTCCTATCCCGCCTTCTGCCCATATCTGAATAAATATATTGTGGGCAAAGGAGGCATTTTGAATCCTGCTTTCTGCGAGTTTATACTCCGGATAAACCAGAGGATAATTTCCCATCCCCACTCCTGTTATAGGGTGATCTTTTATCATCTGCCAGGTAGCTTTTAAGATATAAATTCTTTCCTGATTAGAGGGATAAGAAGGGTTAAATATCAAGTTAAACCTGTAAACAAGGGGAGGATAGGCAAAAAATATAAGGACTACTATAGCTATCAAAGCTGCCACCCTGAGGCGGTCTTTTTTCTGGCAAATTGCGTAAATTAAAAGTCCTCCACCTGCACCCAGCCAGGCTCCCCGGGAAAACGATAAAAGAAGACCCATCAATACGATGAGAAGGGAAAATCCTGCTAATAACTTCTTCTTACCTTTTGTATGGGTAAAGCAGGCTAAGGTAAGGATAATTGCAGGGATCATCACTGTCCCAAGACCGTTCTCACCGGTAAAAAGAGTTCTTGCCCTTGCCTCAAACCTGCCAAAATACAAAAAGGTGCCATAAATACCCGAGAAAACAGAAAATAAAATAAATACTTTAACCAGTTTTTTTAAAAAACCTCTCTTTGACAGAAGATATCCTGCCCCAAGAAGAACAAGGTAGAGCATCAGAAAAAGCTGTATAACCACACCCAGGACAAATAACTTGCTGCGGGAGCCAAGTATGGAAAAAAGTGAGGTGAGGACAAAGATATTTACCAGAAAAAATAAGAGGTCTTTTTCTATCCCTGGCCTGTCTCTTATACACATCTCCGAGCCCACGAGACTAGGCATGATCTCGTATGCCGTCTTCTGCTTGAAAA
>CBFDTW010000068.1:0-7535 GCA_965613085.1 uncultured bacterium
ACCTTACAATGGATGGCAATTTTTACCGAACCCTCTTTCAGGTCACCTAACCTGCCCGATAAGCTCCGTGTCCCTTCGGGAAAAAGAGCCAGAATCCTTCCCTCCCTGAGCACCATTAAAGCTTTCTGGTAAGCTCTTCTGTCTATTCTGTCTCTTCTTAAAGGGAAAGCACCCAACCTGCTTATTAAATATCCAAATAAAGGATTATTAAAAAGTTCCTCCTTGGCCATGAAATTCATCTTTCTGGGACTAACAAGTGCCAGGACACCAGGGTCAAGATAGCTTCTATGATTGGCAGCAAGAACTACCCCTCCTTCTGGAGGAACTTTTTCCCTCCCCTCTATTTCGAGATTGAACATAAATTTAAAAATACCCATTCCTGCCAACCATAAAAATCTGTACCATGAGGGTGTTTCCTTCATTGGTCCCTGGTTGCTGGTTATTGGTTGCTGGTTTTTAGTTTTTTTATTTTTAATTTTACTATATTTAAAAGTTTTTCCACAGTCTGGTTAATGTCAAGATGTGTATTATCAACCAGAAAAGCATCAGGTGCCTTTTTCAAAGGAGCAACTTCCCTCTCACTATCAAGTTTATCCCGGAGTTGCAGCTCTTTTTTTATATCCTCCTTTTTACAAAAGATTCCTTTTTCCTGAAGTTCTTTAAATCTTCTCCGTGTTCTTTCCTCCAGGGAGGCTACCAGAAATATTTTCACATCTGCCTGGGGAAATACTACAGTTCCAATATCCCTTCCCTCGGCTACTACTGATTTTTCGCTGGCTATATCCCTCTGGAGCTTAACCATAGCGACTCTCACTCCTGGAACTCTGGCAACAACCGATACCCACTTGTTTATCTCTGGAGTCCGGATTAAAGAAGACACCTCTTTGCCATCCACATAAACAGCCACCCCGGGCAGCTCCTCCTTTGAGCAAATATCAATCCATGTAGTTTCAGCCATTCTGGAAAGAGATACATCATTTTTAAGATCAATGTGGTTATTTAAGGCTTTCCAGGTCAAAGCCCGGTACATTGCTCCTGTGTCCATATAGGTAAAACCCAGTTTTTTGGCCAGAAGGTAAGCTGCTGTACTCTTACCCGAAGCTGCAGGACCATCTATGGCTATTACAAAAGATTTTTTACTGGAGAGCTTTTTGGAATTCCCGAATAAAGGTTTCATTTTCTTCCTGAGTGCTGATAGTTAACCTTATGTAATGAGGCAGATTATAAGCCTCCATATCTCTTAAAATAATACCCTTTTTAAGCAAGGTATGAATAATCTGTCTGGTTCTTTCTCCAGTTTTGATAAGTATAAAATTCGCCTGAGTGGGAACAAATGGAATACCCATCTCTTTTAACTTACTGTAAAGAAACCTTTTTCCTTTTTCTATTAAATTTCTACTTTTAGCCAGATGTTCTCTATCTTTGAGACTGGCTCGAGCTGCTACCTGAGCCAGAGAGTTTACATTAAAAGGAGGGCGAGCTCTATTAAGTATAGATATAATCTCTTTTCTTGCAATACCATAACCAATTCTCAGTCCTGCAAGCCCGTAAATTTTGGAAAAAGTACGCAAAACAATAATATTCTTGCCTTCTTTTACCCAGAATAGGGTATCAGGATAATCAACATCATCCACATATTCATGATATGCCTCATCGCAGACAACAAGAACATCGGGAGGAATCTTCTCAATCAGCTTTTGCATCTCATATTTTGTTACAATGGTACCGGTGGGATTGTTGGGATTGCTTATAAAAATAAGCCTGGTTCTGGAAGATAAGGCCTTAACCATCCCTGGTATATCTATTTTAAACTGCCTCAAAGGTACACAGACTATCTTTCCATGAGAGAGCTGGGTGTCTATTTTATACATTAAAAATGAGGGATCTCCCATTATTGCCTCATCACCTTCTCGAATAAAAATCCGCGTTATAATAGAAACAATTTCATCAGATCCATTTCCCAGAATTATATTATCAGGATCAACCCCTATATAAGAGGCAAGATCTTTCTTTAAGTAATAACAGCCCCCATCAGGATAAAAATGAACCTCTGATGCATAATTCCGGATAGCCTGAATGGCTTTTGGGGAAGGACCAAGGGAATTCTCATTGGAGGCTAATTTTATGACCCTGGATATTCCAAGCTCCCTTTTTACCTCTTCTACAGGTTTTCCGGGAACATAGGGTCTAATTTTTAAAATATCCTCGGAAACTGTTTTAACTAAAGGATCTGAATTTTCCATCCACTACCCCCTTAAATATTTTGCAAGGTAGCTCCTGCTGATGCGGAGCCAACCAGCATAGCATAGCGGGCAAGATATCCTTCCTTTATCCTGGGTGAAAATTTTTGCCAGATCTTTTTTCTCTTTTCAAGCTCGCCATTGGGAAGCTCCACATCTATTTTCCTTGCCGGAATATCTATGCAGATAATATCTCCATTCTCGAGTAAAGCGATAGGACCGCCTGCTGCTGCCTCAGGAGATATATGTCCAATACAGGGACCTCTTGTTCCTCCCGAAAAACGTCCATCGGTGATAAGAGCTACTGAATCAGAAAGACCCATTCCTACCACAGCAGCGGTGGGTGAGAGCATTTCTCTCATCCCCGGACCACCTCGTGGCCCTTCATATCTTATAACAATCACATCTCCCTTTTCTATTTTTCCTTTAAAAAGAGCCTCTACTGCATCCTCTTCCTGATTAAAGACCTTTGCTTTCCCTCTAAACTTTCTTACTGAATCAGCCACGGCTGATTGTTTAACTATAGCTCCCTCCGGAGCTAAAGATCCGTAAAGAACAGCAAGCCCTCCCTCTTTTCTATAAGGGTTATCCGGAGACCTAATCACCTCTTGATTATAAACAACTCCTTTCCTTGCAATTTCCATAATGGAACTTCCGGATACTGTAAGAGAATCGGAAAGAAAATTTCTCATAACACTTAACAGGGCTGGTATACCCCCTGCCCACTCCAGATCCTCCATAAAATAATCCCCTCCCGGTCTTAAACTGACCAGTTGGGGTATTTCTCTCCCTATTCTGTCAAAATCCTTTAATGAGAGATCAACTTTTGCCTCCCGGGCAATCGCCAGAAGGTGCAGAACTGTATTGGTAGATCCTCCCATGGCCATATCGACTTTAACTGCATTCTCAAAAGCTGACTTTGTCAGTATATCACGAGGACGAATATTCTTATTAATAAGCTCCACAACCTTTATTCCGGACTCATAAGCTATTCTTTTTTTCTTGCTTGAGATAGCCAGTGCAGCCGCTGATTCCGGTAAACTCATCCCCATAACTTCGGTAAGACAGGCCATGGTATTGGCAGTATAAAGACCCTGGCAGGAACCAGGACCTGGGCAGGCTTCCATCTCAAGAGCATAAAGTTTTTTCTCATCTATCTCTCCCTTTTTAAACCTTCCTATAGCCTCAAAGGTGTCTCTAACAAGGGAAAGTCTCTCTGTCTGGTATCTTCCTGAGAGCATGGGACCAGCAGTAACTACTATTGCAGGAATATTCAGACGAGCTGCTGCCATTAACATACCAGGGGTTATCTTATCACAGTTGGTGAGAAGCACAAGACCGTCAAAGCAGTGAGCATTGGCAACAGACTCAATTGAATCAGCTACAATTTCCCTTAAAGGAAGTGAATATCTCATACCTGAATGACCCATAGCCAGTCCATCACATATAGATGGAATACCGAAAACGAAAGGGTAACCTCCGCCCGCTTCCACTCCTCTTTCAATAAATCTCTCTATCTCTCTCATATTTATATGACCAGGAACTATATCAGTAAAACTTGAGGCTATTCCAACAAAAGGTTTTTTAATGGCTTGTGGAGAAACACCTGTAGCATACAAAAGAGCTCTATGAGGGGCTCTTTCAACTCCTTTTTTTATAGTCTCACTTCTCATCCTCTTCCTCCCTTTTTTCCTGATATAAAGGCAAAAATGATAAAAAATCTTAATTCATGTTACCCTGCCATCTTAACTTATCGAAAAGGAAGGCAAATCTTTCTCTTTCGTGGTAGGTATTTTACTCTGGTGGAGGCAGGGGGAGTCGAACCCCCGACCTCGTCCACGCCAAGGACGCGCTCTCCCAACTGAGCTATGCCCCCTCAGATATTTATCTCTTTCTTTTTCCGAGAAAAATCACCAATATCTTTTCTCTTCGCATCAGCCCAGACTCTTTCTAATTGATAGTATTCCCGGGCCTCGGGAGAAAAGATATGTACAACTAAGTCACCAAAATCTAATAAAATCCATCTCTCGTTTAAATACTCGCCTGTGTTGAGAAGGTTAATACCTTTTCTGCTAAGTTTTTCCTCCAGCTCCCTTGCTATTGTTCTCATATGTATAAAAGATTCGCCACTACATATCAGGAAATAGTCACATATTACAGATATACCCCTCAGGTCCAGAAGCACAATTTCTCTGGCTTTTTTCTCCTCGGCTATTCTGGTAGCCTCTAAAGCAAGCTTTTTAGATGTCATCCCCTCCAAACACTAATTATACTATCATTTATCTACAGGTCAAGAAATCCGCACTCTATCCCGGCTGATAAAGTCTGTTTTTGTAAATGTACTTTTCCACTGCCTCGGGAACCAGATATTTAATGGTCTTACCCTCTCGAATTCTTCGTCTTATCTCCGTAGACGAGATTGCCAGTGCTGGAACCTCTATTAAACAGGTGCATTTCCTGAATCTGGGGTCAATTTTTTCCCAGTTCAGTTTATATCCAGGCCTTGAGGCAGCAATAAATTTTGCAAGTCTGGGCAAATCCTCTGTTTTGTGCCAGGTAGAAATCTCAGCTATTGCATCAGCCCCGGTAATAAAATACATTTCGGCTTTTTCTCCATAGACTTTTTTGAGCTCCAGCAGAGTATCTGTGGTGTAAGATTCCCCTCCCCTTTCTATTTCGATAGCGGATGCGGAAAAATAATCATTAGTGGCTATCGCTAAAACAGTCATCATCCATCGATGTTCGGGTGGAGCTATCACATCATTATCATTTGCTTTATGAGGAGGTTTACCCGAAGGCACAAAGAGAACTTCTTCCAGCTTGAATTCATCTCTTATTATCTCGGCTGCCACCAGGTGCCCATGATGAATAGGATTAAAAGTCCCTCCCATTATACCTAATCTATAAGATTTTCTTTTCACTTTGCGTATTCTATAGCCCTCAACTCTCTAATCACGGTTACCTTAATTTGACCCGGGTAACTTAATTCTTTCTCCACTTTATTAGCAATTTCCCGACACAGAGCAACTGCTTCCTCATCGCTAATTTTATTTGGGTGTACCATAATTCTTATCTCTCTTCCTGCCTGAACAGCATAGGCTCTTTCAACTCCCTTAAAAGAAGTGGCTATTTTTTCCAGAGATTCAATCCTTTTCAAATAAGCCTCAAGCACTTCCTTTCTGGCTCCCGGCCTGGAGGCTGAAATAGCATCGGCAGCCTGAATAAGCACAGCTAAAGTGGTTTCTGCCGGTCTATCCTCATGGTGAGCACCAATAGCATGAACAACTTCAGGATTCTCACCGTACCTCTTGGCAAGATGAGCTCCTATCAAAGCATGAGGTCCTTCCATTTCCTGATCCACTGCTTTTCCTATATCATGTAACAAACCCGCCCTTTTGGCTAAATTGTTGTTCATACCTATCTCTGCTGCCATAATCCCAGCTATATAAGCGACTTCTTTTGAGTGCTGGAGAACATTCTGGCCGTAACTTGTGCGAAACTTGAGCTTTCCCAGAAGCTCAATAATTTCTGGAGAAACATCAGAAATTCCGAGATCAAAAACAGCTTTTTCTCCCTCCTCTTTTATTAACTCCTCCACTTCTTTTTTAGCTTTCTCCACAACTTCTTCAATTCGGGCCGGGTGTATCCGTGTGTCAGCTATCAGTCTTTGAAGAGAAATCTCAGCTATTTTCCGGCGTAAAGGGTCAAAGCATGAGATGGCTACTGCTTCTGGAGTATCATCCACTATTAAATCTACTCCCGTCAATGCTTCAAAAGTCCTTATATTTCTTCCCTCTCTTCCTATTACTCTCCCCTTCATCTCCTCACTGGGCAAGGGAACGATGGATACCGTAGAATCAGCCACCTGATCTACAGAGCAACGCTGAATTGCTGTAGCAATTATCATCCTTGCTCTTTTGTTGGCTACCTCTTTTGCCTCTTTTTCTGTTTCCTGAATTATCTTAACCGCTTCTTCCTTTGCCTCTTTCTTAATATTTTCCAGAAGCAATTTTTTTGCTTCCTGAGAGGATATACCCGCAATTTTTTCCAGTTTTAACCTGTATTCATTTTCCAGCTCCCTCAGATTTTCCCTTTCTTCTTCCAGTTTTTGTTTTTCGCTGACCATTTGCTGAGTCTTTTTCTCCAGTTCCTGAAAACGCCGATCAAGATTCTCCTCCCTTTCAATTAACCGCTTGGAAAGTCTGGTAAGTTCATCCCTTTTTTCCCTGCTTTCCTTTTCAAAAGCAACCCGGATCCGATGCAGCTCTTCCTTCCTTTCCAGCTCAATCTCTCTTTTTCTATTTCTTATCTCCTCCTCCACCTGAGAAAGCTTCTGGTGGGCTTGCTGGAGAAGAGAGTTTGCTTTTATTCTATTCCAGAGGGTACCTAACACCCATCCTGTTCCTAAACCTATAATGATGCATATTATGATCGATGTAAGCACACTTCACCCCCTCTTTTTTCCAAAGATCGACTACCTTTTAGTTCAAATTACACTTTTTAAAGCGTTTTGTCAAGGTAGTTTTCGCTATCTCTCTGCCCAGCTCATAGGCTTGGCATAAGGCTTCAGGGTAATTCAAAATATCCCCTTTTTCGTCTATCCCTTTAATTAACAGCTCCCCTGTATAAATGGCATCCAATGCATCAAAAAAATATCTTATAGTAAAAGAAGCTCCCTCAAAAAGCTTTTTCCCTCTGGTGGCTCCTGTCGATATAAACCAACCTCTCTTTTCCTTGGTCTTTTTTTGTTTTAAAAGATATTTCTTGGCCCAGAGCGCCTGAGACCTGTCAATCATTGCCTTGGTTTGAGCGGTAACACTATAAAAAAATATAGGGGAGCCAAGGATTATGTAATCTGCGTATTGAAGTTTTTCATACAATTTTTGCATGTCATCATTTACAACACATCTGCCGGAGTTATCGCAACTTCTGCACTCCCTGCATGGATGGATATTAAGAGTACGCAGGTAAATCTCCTCTACCTCTATTTTTTTATTTCCGTCTTTAATCCCTTTAACAAGCTCTTTAAGGAGAATATCTGTGTTTCCATTTTCCCTGGGGCTACCATAAATTACCAGGGCTTTTTTTCTGTTTTTTTCCAATTTAAACACATCCTTATTTAACTTACGCCTGTTTTATCTGAAGGTATGGATCTTTTATTTATCTTATAAAAAAAGCAAAAGAAAACAACTCCCCTGTCAATTTGACAACTTTTCTTTATTTTGGTAATATAAAAGCTGTCTCTTATACACATCTGACGCTGCCGACGAAGGCTTAGGTGTAGATCTCGGTGGT
>CBFDTW010000069.1:0-7362 GCA_965613085.1 uncultured bacterium
TTTTTTTTTCAAGCAGAAGACGGCATACGAGATCGTGCCTAGTCTCGTGGGCTCGGAGATGTGTATAAGAGACAGCCGTTAGCCATCTCAGCAATAGCTCCCCTGTGCAGAACTATTCCTCCCATTAGTTGAACATCGTGATGGCGAAGACCAATAGTCCTTTTTGCTGCCTCCCTTACCACAGCAAATGCCTCAGGAAGAATATCATCCAAGGTTTCACCTTTTTTAATCCTTCCACGAAACTCATCAGTTTTTGCCTGCAAGGCCTTATCCCCCAATTTGGAGATCTTCTTCTCCAGAGAATTTATCTTGTTAACAAGGGGGATAAGTTTTTTTATATTTCTTTCCTGTTTGCTCCCAAACACCTTTACCAGAAGATTACCTATCATAGTGAAAACCTCTTTTTATAATCGTGGTTAATTATACCATCTTTAATTTTACAGACAAGAGTGTAACCGGTTTTCTGAAAAAACTTTCTTAAACAGACCGGGTGTGGAAAGCTTGTTAAGTTTTATCTTTGACCTGAAATTTTCGGGAAACTGGATTATAAATTCTCTCATCGGTTTAAATTGATATTCCCTCAAGCTCCAGGAGTTTTCTCTTTAGCTCAATCCCTGATGAGAACCCACCCAAACTTCCATCTGTACGGATTACTCTATGACAGGGAATAATAATGGGAAAAGGATTTATACTTAAAATACGACCTACGGCCCGATATCCTTGCATCTTTAGTTTCTGCGCAACCCACCCGTAACTTCTCACCTCTCCATAAGGTATTTTTCGAACCTCATATAGAACCTTTTGAGCTATGGGTGAGATGTCCATCTTTAATGGATAAGAAGGGAAATCTATCCTCTTTCCCGCAAGATACAGAGCTAAATCTCTCTTAATATCTATAAGAAGAGGTGAGAAAAAGTCAATCTCTACTTCGGGTTCCAATTTATAGAGAACCTCCTCTTTATTTTTACCCAAGAAAATCCTCTTTAATTCCTCACCGCAAACAACCACCCCCACCCATATCCCTTTACCTTCTATCAGAGCCAGCTTATTAATTTTTTACACCCTCCAGCCATTTAATTATAAGATTTGCTCTTTTTTCTCCTATCCCGGGGATACTCATAAGCTCCCGAGGTGTGAGCTGTTTTATCCTGTCCAGGGATTTAAAATGGGACAGAAGAAGCTTTTTTGTATTTTCTCCTATTCCCGGAATTTTCTCCAGTTCAGATCGGGTAATTTTTTGCTCCCTCGCTCTGGTGTGATATGAATGAGCGAAACGATGGGCCTCATCCCTGATTCTCTGGAGAAGTTTCATAGCAGGTGAGTTTATTGGTATATCTACAGGACTTTTCTGATAGGGAGTAAAAACCTGCTCAAACTCCTTGGCAAGACCAACAATACAGATATTTTGCAGTTTAAGCTCTTTTAGAGCTTTAAAACATACTCCTACCTGTCCTTTTCCTCCATCAACCAGAATAAGCTGGGGAAGCTGTTTTCCTTCATTCACAACTCTTGTATACCGACGTCTAATAACTTCTTCTAACATGGCAAAATCATCAATTTTCCGAACAGTCTTAATTTTGAACTTTCTGTATTCTGATTTTTTGGGTCTTGTCCCTTCAAAAACAACAACAGAACCAGTCGCCTCAGAACCTGCGATATTGGAAATATCCACTCCTTCTATCCTGAATGGTAGCTCAGAAAGCTCCAGGTATTCTTTCAACTGATAAAGAGCCTCATTTTCTTCCTCTCCTTTGCTCTGTTTAAGAAGGAGCATTGCATTCTGGGCTGCCAAATTTAAAAGCTTTTTCTTGTCTCCTCTTCGGGGACAAATTATCCTCACCTTTTTCCCGCTTTTCTGAGAAAGCCAGGAGGCTATTTCCTTTTCCTCCTCAACTTTTCCCGGGACAACTATCCGGGAAGGAACAAATGATGCTTTAGCATAGTACTGTTTAATAAAAGAAGCCAAAATCTCTTCCTGGGTATCTTCAGCAGTTATGTTTAGCAAAAAATGGTTTTTATCTATAACTTTGCCTTCTCTTATTATAAAAGCAAGCACACAGGCCTGTTTTCTCTCTCTGGCAATTGCAATAAGATCCACATCCTCACCAGGAAAGGAGCTAACGGTCTGTGTCTGGCTCATTCGTTCAATAGCCCGAATTGTATCCCTGATCTTTGCTGCTCGCTCAAACTCCTCATCCTGCGAGGCCTTAAGCATTTCTCGTTTCAGATTAGAAATTAAAACCTCGTAATGACCCTGTAGAAAAAGAGAGACACCTTTAACAAGCTGCTGATAATCCTCTTTTTTTATTCTGCCCACACACGGGGCACTGCATTCTTTTATGTAGAAGTTAAGACAGGGAGAAAGACGGTTTTTAAATTTGTCCTTGCATCTGCGCAAAGGGAAAAGGCGATGAATTAACCTCAGGGTCTTTCTTGCAGCCTTCACATTTGTATAAGGACCAAAATACTGAGATCCATCTCTTTTGGGGTTGCGGGTAAGAAAAACTCGTGGAAAATCCTCATTGGTTGATAGTCTAATAAAGGGGTAGGATTTGTCATCCCTAAATCTAATATTATACCTGGGATGATGATGTTTTATAAGATTGGACTCTAAAAGAAAAGCCTCAGCCTCGGATTCGGTAACAACCCACTCTACATCCTCTATTCTGGAAACAAGAGCACCAATGCGGGGTGAAAACTCTCCCCTTTGAAAATAAGATTTGACTCTTTTTTTTAAAGAAAGGGCCTTACCTATATAAAGTATCTTACCTTTTTTATCTTTAAAAAGGTAAACCCCGGGTTTTTCAGGTACCAGCTTTAATTTTTCCCTCAGATTCAAAGCCGATAACCTTTTTATCCAGAAACTGTTTTATTTTTTGCAGAGATTCATCAACTTTCTTAAAGTCAAATTCTATTATATCAAATTTAAATCTCTTTTCCAGCTCCAGAATCCAAAGACCCTTACCTTCAACCAGATCGCATCCCCTGTAAATCTTGCTGGCCGAGCAACAGGGAGAGCGAGCTATACCTATAACTACCAGATCCCTGTCTTTTATTATCTGATAGGTTCTTTCTTTAACTTCTGAGGCAAGGGAGGATAAAAATTCTTTAAATCCCTTAAAACTCTCCCACACATCCTGAGATTTTTTATCCCTTTCGCCCAGAAAAATATACTCAGGACAGGGAAGCTGGTAAATAAAGACAGAATATCCGCTAAGCAGTCTTAACAGTCTACCAGTAGCCCCGGGAGTAAAGGAGCCTCCCGCTCTCACCAGTTGATTTAAAAGACAGTGGGACAGGAAAAGAATTTTTTCTCTCTCGGTCATTTTTCCCTTCTTTTAAAAAGAAAGGTCAAGTATGTGTCTCCATACTTTCTCTGATCAATGACCTCAATGCTTTCCCTCGTAAGATTTATACTTTCAAGAGGGGAGTGCTGAATGATTACCTCTCCCTGATAGTTTTTTAAATTCTCGATAATATCAAGGGTCCTGTTTTGCAAATTCTTGAAATAAGGAGGCCCTACAAAGACAAAGGGGAAATTTTCCCTTTTTAAGATTGAAAAAAGAATCTGCAAAACATCTTGCTGATAAACTCTGGCTCTGGATGAAACATTACAACGGGAGAGATTCTCCTTAATAATCTTTACACATTCCGGGTTAACTTCAACAAACACAGCCTCCCTTGCCCCCCTGGAAAGAGCCTCTATTCCTACTGCTCCTGATCCGGCGTAAAGATCAAGAAATTTTTCTCCTCTTATCGCCTCCCCCAGAACATCAAACAAAGACTTTCTTACCCTTGACAAAAGAGGACGGGTGGCAAGTCCTCTTTTAGTCTTTATTCTCTTTCCTCTTAAACTCCCGGAACAAATCTTCATAGACTACTTTTTACAGCAGAGACAAACTCATCATAATCTTTCTGGGTGTAGAGAACAAAAATAACTTCTCTTATACAGGATGAAGGGTTTTCGTTGAGATAATCTTTTATTTGCTCCACCATAATTTTTGCCGCTTCGCTAACCGAAAATCCTCCCACCCCACAACCCAGAGCCGGGAAAGCAATCTGTTTTATTCCTTTTTCCTCTGCTCTTTTTAAACTGTTGTAAGTTGCAGCGGCTATCTTTTCAGAACTTGTTTTAAAATCCATACCCATGGTAGAGGCGTGGATTACGTATCTGGCAGGAAGTTTCCCCGCCGAGGTAACCACAGCCTCTCCAACCTCTACCGGTCCCTGAGCCACCGCTTCATCCTCTATAATTTTACCACCCTTTCTCTTGATAGCTCCTGCGACACCTCCACCCATTATAAAGCGATTATTGGCAGCATTTACAATGGCCTCTACCTTCTGCTCTGTAATATCACCCTTTATTACGTTAACATTGACATTGCCTATTTGCATACCCTCACTCCTTTTATTAAAACTGCCTCAAATATTTTATAAATACAACCAACTAACCGAAGAACCGACTAACATTGAATGCCTTTAAAACACATCTCCCATTCCAAAATAAAAGCGAGCTTCATTTTCTTCACCTATTCCATAATCAAGACGAATGATACCAACAGGCGAGGTTATCCTCATACCAAATCCATAACCCACTTTTTCCTGTATCTCTGAGGCATCCTGGATTTTAGCAGCGTCTATAAACAAATACCCCAGCAGGTTTTGCGTAACAGGAATCCTTAATTCTACTGTTCCCAGTAAAATTTGGGAGCCTCTGAATTCATTTACACTGTATCCTCTTAAAGTATCCTGTCCCCCTACATAAAACTGCTCATCCACTGGAAGATTCTCCCCCCACTTTCCCCTTAACCTTAAGGCTAAAGCAGGAGACCTCCAGAGTTTTCCATGACGGTAATAACTCCTTACCTCAACAGAATACCTGGTGAAATCCACATCTCCTCCCAGAAAGCCACCGCTTTTTTCCAGCCACACAAGTCCATACCATCCTTTATAGGGATTGAAAGCCTCATCCCTGACTCTTGAGTCCCAGAGCAGAGCAGGTCTTATGCTCTGGTAGGACTTCTCGCCTTCTTCTACCCCGGAAGGTAGAGTTTTGTCCTCAATGGGACTTATTAACGTTTTCTCGCTTTTCAGGGTTAAAAAGAGGGTAAAATTGCTGAACCAGGGGCGCCCTAAACTAACCTTTCCCCCTGTTATGTTTTTAGTGTATCCTTCATCCCCATCGTAGAACTTGTAATCTTTATTGTATAAACCAAGCTCCAGTCTGGTAGGCGTATCTCTCCACCATCTATCAATGTAGTCGACCTGGTAGTTATTTTTTCTCTGGCCAAATTCCCAGTCAAGACTTAACATTTTTCCCTCTCCCCAGAGATTATCCTTGGAAAGTTGTACAAATCCCCCAAATCCCAGGCTGGAACTATAACTTGCACCAAAAAGCAAACTCCCAGTTCTTTCTTTTTCCTTTACCTTCACAAGAAGATCCATCACCGAAGGATCGGGAGTATCAACAGGTTCCATGTCAACCCTTTCAAAGAACCCCAGATTGTACAGTCTCCTCCAGCTCTCTATCATCTCACTGGTACTGAAGATATCACCTGGCTTTAGAAGAATAGTGTGCTTGAATACTCTCTCCTTACTGACCTCATTTCCTTCTACCTTTATCCTGCCCACATGAATCTGGTTATTCTCCTTTATAAAAAGAGCAACATTAACAACCTCTTTTTCCTCATCAACATGAAGGCTACTATTAACCGTGGCATGAAGGTAGCCTTTCTCCCCGTATAACTGCTGAATTTTTCTAACACTATCTTTAGCTTTTTCAAGATTAAAAATCTGTCCTTCTATTGGTCTGAAATACTCTTTTATCTCATCCTCTGATAGAACCTTGTTACCTTCTATACTCAGCTTTCCCATTCTGAATCTTTTGCCTTCATTTACCTGGAGAAAAATCCTGACCCATCTTATCCTGTCCTTTTCAAAAAATTTAAATTCCACAGGGTCTACCCTGGCAAAATAAAAGCCTTCTTTTTGATACTTCTTAACTATTTTTTTAATATCCTCTTTTAAAATTTGAGGGTCAAAATACCTTTTAAACCTTGTCTGCATAAAAGAACGAACCCTTACATCTGAGAAGAAACTATTTCCGGATATCTCTACTTCTATTACCCTCGCCCTTTCTCCTTTATCAATAGAGAAGGTAGCAACACCGATGTCTTTTTCACTGGATGGAGGTGAAAAATCCACCTTAGCCTGGGTATACCCTATTTTCCGGAAATAATCAAGAATCTTACTTTTTGTCTCCTGAGCTTTTTTATAATTCCAGGGTTTGCCTATCTCCAGGGTGGTTAGCTCCTCCAGCTTTTTCTCCTCCTTATCCTCAACTCCTACAAATTCCACCCTGCTTACCACAGGATACTCCTTAACCTCGTAGATAAGAATAATCCCTTCCGGTGTTGTTTCTTTAAAGGCCCTGACACTAAAAAAATACCCCATATCATAAATAGCCTGCAAATCTTCTCTTACTTTATCTTTTGAGAAAGCAAATTCTGGTTGAGTAATAACCTTTTTTATCTCATCTTCTTTTATAACAGAGCATCCCTGGATTCTTACCTCAATTACAGAAGTGGCACCTGAGGGCCGGGGAAAAAAAGAAAGGAATAAAGTTAAAAAAAGGAGGGCACAAATTAAACACGCCTTCTTACTTTTACGTTTAATAAAATCCCCCTCCTTCTCCAGGGAGGGGGAAGGATATCTTTTCTCCATAATTTAAAGGTTTTTCCTATCTAAACCTTGGCTTTTTCCTTTTTTTTGCTAAATGTTATCTGTCCATCTTTAACCCGAACCACCACCGTATCACCCTCTTTAAACCTGCCTTCCAGAATCTCCTCAGAGAGAGGATTTTCAATTAATCTCTGAATAGCTCTTCTCAGAGGACGGGCACCAAAATCAGGGTCATATCCCTCCTCCGCTATAAGGTCTTTTGCCTCGGCGGTTACCTCCAGGTCGATATTCTTTTCTTTCAAAAGTTTTCTTTCTTCTTCCAGCATAAGCCCGACGATCTTTTTTATCTCTTCTTTGGAAAGAGGATGAAAAACAATTACTTCATCCAGTCTGTTTAAAAACTCTGGTCTGAAGTGGCGTTTCAGCTCCGAAAGTACCCGGGCTTTCATCTCCTCGTAACTCATTCCGCCTTCTGTTGAACGAAATCCCATACTGGCACCACTCCTTATCTGCTCAGCACCTAAGTTAGAAGTCATAATGAGTACTGTATTACGGAAATCAACCGTATGTCCAAGACTGTCAGAGAGTCTACCATCTTCCATAATCTGAAGACTGTCTCTTATACACATCTCCGAGCCCACGAGACTAGGCATGATCTCGTATGCCGTCTTCTGCTTGAAA
>CBFDTW010000070.1:0-7331 GCA_965613085.1 uncultured bacterium
CTGTAAAATATACTGAAGAATTTTTAGGGGGAAGAGGAATAAATCAAGGAATACTTTTAAAAGAATTAAGACCAGAAATATCCCCCTTCGATCCCGCCAATAAGTTAGCATTCGGTGTCGGAACCTTAGTTGGTACTGGTGCACCTGGTGCAAACCGACTTAGCATTGATTCAAAGAATGTATTCACGGGTGGAATTGGCTCATCTAATTGTTGTGGGCGTTTTGCTGCTGAACTTAAGTTTGCAGGATATGACCATTTAATAGTTGAGGGAAAAGCAGAAAAACCCGTTTATTTGTGGATAAATAATAATCAAGTAGAAATAAAAGATGCTTCGCATTTATGGGGAAATACCACATGGGAAACGGAAAATATGATAAGAGAAGAGATAGGGGATAAAGATATTCAGATACTTAGTATCGGACCAGCGGGTGAGAATCTCGTGAGATTTGCTTGTATTATAGTTAATCCATCAAGAGCCGCTGGAAAATGTGGTTTAGGTGCTATAATGGGTTCTAAAAATTTGAAAGCCGTTGTAGTTAAGGGAAGAAATTCAATAGAGGTGGCAGAATATAAAAGATTTATTCAAATTACCCGCAAACTTTCGGAAAAGATTAAAAAATCCGAAAATACTACACTCCTTAGAAAGTATGGAACTCTTGTGTCTATGTTTCGTTGGAATGAATGCTCATCTTCTCCTGTTAAAAATTTCCAGGATGGATATATGGATCCTAAAAAGATGGAGAAAATATCCTATGAAGTTTTTTGTAATACATATAAAGAGGGGGATTATGAGTTTGGTTGTCCGATTGGCTGTGCCCACTCTTATAGAGTTAAATCTGGTCCGTATGCTGGTGTATACTCTAAAAAGCTTGAAACAAACTGTATATGGGATTTTGCTACTACATTTGATATAGACTATGCTCCTGCGATTATAAAGATACAATCATTGTGTTCTCAATACGGTATGGATATAGATGGTGCATCCTGTGCGATTGCATGGGCCTTTGAATGTTATCAAAGAAAGATTATTACCGATAAAGATACGGAAGGGCTTGAGCTTAAATGGGGAGATTATAAAGTAATTATAAAGCTTCTTAAAAAAATAGCGTATAGAGAAGGTTTTGGTAATATTCTTGCAGAAGGCTCTAAAAGAGCTTCTGAGATGATCGGCAGAGGTTCTGAGAAATACAGTATCAATGTGAAGGGGCAGGATCTGAGAGAAGCTATAAGGGTCCTTAAGGGATGGGCATTGGGTAATGTGGTTTCTGCAAGAGGAGGAGCGCATACTAGAGGAGCTCCCTTAACAGAATCTCGAAGAATTTCTCAAGAAATTAGCAAAAAATTGTGGGGGGTTCCAACGGCTGGAGATCCTACAACTTACAAAGGAAAGGCCACGATAGTGGTATATTATGAAAGACTACATGCAATGATGGATGCCTTGGGGGTTTGCTTTTTCACAAGTAATTGGATATCACCAGATTTGCTTGGTCCGGCGGATTATGCAGAGTTATTCTCAGCAGCTACAGGTTTAGAAGTGACAGGTGAGGAACTTATGATGATTGGAGAGCGAATTCATACCGTTGAAAAAATGTTTAACGTTTATCATGCTGGTTTTACTCGTAAAGATGATTATCCTCCTAAGAGACTTATGGAGGAACCAATAAAATCCGGACCATTCAAAGGAGAATATTTAGAGAGAGAGAAGTGGGATAAGATGCTTGATGAATATTATGAGTTACATAATTGGGATAAAAAGACAGGTTTACCTACGAAGCAAACATTGCAAAAAATGGGCTTAGAGTGGATTCTTAATCTTAATAAAAATTTTAAGGTATAGTAGTCCTATATCTGTGGAAGAGACGATCGAATTGCAGTTTATAAGGTTATTAAATAAAAGGAACAAATTTAGATTGGAGGAAGAAGTTATAAGGTAAATAAGCCTCCTTTTATGCAGGAATATAAAGAAAGGGATAAGGCCGGGAGACTGCTATAATGTTGTCAAGAGGCAAAATTGACAAAGAATTGGCAAAGCACCTTGAAACTTTAATTAACTGCTCTTTGATTTAAAGGTATCATCGTAAGCTTGATTGCTCTTTAACATTTCGGACAAGCTTTCTGGCACAAGCTACAAGCGCAACCTTCTTTGATTTTCCCTGAGAGAGCTTTTTGAGGTAGTACTCTCTCAATGCCGGATTGCACATCAAACTGGTTAGAGCTATCTGGTAGAAAACCCAGGTTAAGGAAGTTTGGCCTCTTTTAGTCATTCTGTTCCTGGTGGAAGTAAAGGTTCCTGATGAGTAAGAGGTGGGAATAAGCCCACAATAGCATACGACACGTGTGGTATGATGTCAAGTGAGGCAAACCATACCACTCCAGAAAGTCAAAGTTCTGTTTAAAAAAGATCTTTGGCTCAGAAAAATTTACCTTCTGCTCTTTGATTTACAAGATAAAGTTAAAGACGGCTGTGCACACTGGAACGCACGAGTTGGCTCGTATAACTGGCTCTTTGAGAGCAGGGCAAAGACCAGCCTTACCAGCTTTCTGACCGTGAGCACAAGGGCTTTTTGGGCTGACGCTTGTTGACCTCCCAGTACTTTTTCTGGTAGTACCTGCGGTACTCCTCGTTGTGCACTCGAGAGCGATGTTGCTGCCTCTACCAGATAGTACCTTAGGTAGCGGTCAGCTTGGTGGATGAGGCGTTTTTCCTCTGCCTCAAACTTTCCGCTTTGGTTCCTCTTCCAGACAAGACCAGCGAGTTTGGCTACCTGATCATGAGTTGAAAATCTTTTGATGTTCCCTATGCAGGCAAAAATTCCTGCAGCGTAAACTGGACCAATTCCCTTGACGGATAGAAGTGGGTTAGAGAAACCCTTCATCTCTTTTTCTATCGCCCTGTTGACTTCTTTTAGAGAAGATTTTAGGCCTCTGATGTTGATCATGATGCTCTCCAGGATAAATTGGACTGAATCAGCTAAATCAGCTCTTAAACGGTAGGATTCACGTGCTGCCTTTTTAATCTCTTCTGCGATTTTCTCTGGATTGGGGGAGCGGTTATTTCCTGCTTTTGCTACAAAAAGAGCAAGTTCCTGCAGGGGCATCTGGACAATTTCATCCAGGGAGTAGAATTCACTTAGAACATCCATAAATAGGTCTTCTCTGGACCCAACCAGGAAACTTGAGAAAGAGATTAGCTAAGAAGAAGTTGGTCTCCCTTTCGGTATTCTTCACCAGATGGTAACGATAGCGAACAAGCCTTTGCAAAGGAAGATAGCGGTTGTTTGCCTCAAAGGGATGGGGAAGTTTCCCAAAGCGAAGGTACTCAGCGATGAACTGGCTATCGATAAGATCCGTTTTGTCTCTCTCGGGAAATGCCTTCTTGAAATCCTTTATGTACTTTGCGTTGATTAGGTAGACGAGAGGCCTCCAAGCTGAAAGCCTATCTGAGCTGGAAAGGTACTCTGCCAGGTGAAACCCGTAGTTTTGGGTAGCTTCCATACCAAAGCGGACATGTTCAAAGAGCTGAGTAGAGAGAACAGCTAAAAGCCTGTTCTCCAGCTCACCTGCTCCTGGGAGGTTATTGGGCACTTTAAAACTTTCCCCAAGATATTTTCCCTCCCAGGTGAGAAAGGAGATGACCGCTTCTTTCAGACTAATGTCAACTCCAACATTTAAGGTCTTTACAGGCTTATCACCACCTTTGAGAGTTTAAGATTGGGACCGATACTTCCTGCTGCTATTTGCCATGCATCCTCGGTCAATTATGAGCAGTTGACCACTTCCTTCTGAGTGCACCACTCCAGTGTGTTGTGGAGAAGAAAGGGCTACTGCAGCGTGTGTGTTAGCATCTTCAGCAAATAGACCCAGGAATGCTCTCTTTCGATAGCGGTCAGACCGCAAGGAGGGAGTGCATTTTCCCTCTTCTTATCCCGAAACTCCTAAGGATAAAAATAGGAAGTTTCGGTCCCAAAGTCAAATTGTCAAAGAGCAGAGGGTACAGAGAGATATTAGGTATAAACTAACCATATACCTAATATCCTAACTAAACATATTATACGAGGAGGTAAAAAGATGAAAAGGAGAATTTCAAACTGCAAACGAAGTTACTTCAAGCCAAAGATGACTGGTAAAAAAGAAAAGTTTACAAAACTTTTTACCTTTGCCCTTTTTTCATTGATAGTGGGGATTTTTCTTTTTCCATCAGATTGCAGCAAGGCAAATGAGATGTTTGATCTGGGTGAGGTTGTGATTACTGCCACTAAAGTTCCGCAACTTTTGAAAGATGTCCCGGGTTCTGTAACTGTTATAACATCCGAGGAAATTGAATCCTCCAAAGCTAAAAATGTAGGAGAGTTATTAGACAAGGTAGCGGGAATAGAGGTTAGAGGCTATGGGTATAATGGGGTGAGTACAATTATCCTGAGAGGAAGTTCAGCTGATCAAGTTCTGGTAATGGTTGATAGTCGGCCTGTAAATTTAGCTTCTTCAGGAGACATTGATCTTTCAGGGTTTCCCTTGAGTAATGTAGAAAGAATTGAGATTGTAAGAGGGCCTTTCTCTGCTTTATACGGACCAGGAGCTCTGGGAGGTGTGGTAAATATAATTACTAAGAGTCCTCCTGAAACTGGTGCAACCCGGGCCAGCTTATCTTATGGGAGCTTCAATACGAGCGTTTTTAATCTTATTTATGGACGAGATAAGGAAAGATTTGGTTATCTTTTTACTGCTGAAAAAGGTTATTCTGATGGAAATCGTGAAAATAGCTGGAAGGATTATTTTGCTTTGAGCGGAAAACTGGTTTGGTCTCCTTCTCTGGTTTTTTCTGGAGGGTACTTTAAGGACAAGAAAGGAACACCAGGGTCTCTTACCTGGCCAACACCTGATGCTACCCAGGAAGATGATAAGAGCTGGTTTGACCTTACCTGCAAGTGGAACTGGAGAGGTTCTGATTTTTTTCTCAAGAGTTTTTTAAGCCAGGATAAGATTGTATATGAGAATCCAGATTGGGCCCAGAAGGATACAACAGAGAATAAAACTTATGGAGTTAGTTTCCACCATACTATTCCTTTTGGATCAAGACACAATTTTATATGGGGAGTTGACTGGAGAGAAGATGAAGTGGACGTAAGATTAATTGATGGAAGTTCCAGGATTGGGGGGAAAAGAAAAACAAACTCAAGCGCTTTATATCTGCAGGATGAGGTAAGTCTTTTTCCCGATTTTATGCTGGTTTTGGGTGCAAGATATGATAATCATTCAGTTTATGGGTCCCAGCTGAGTCCAAGAGTTAGTTTTCTTTATCACTTAGGAGAGTTCACCTCTATCAGATCTTCCTGGGGCAGGGCTTTCAGGCCACCTACAATTGACGACCTTTACTGGCAGGAGGATTGGGGTGGAGGAATGGGACTTTTTGGGAATCCTGATCTTGTTCCGGAAAAATCATCAGAGTATGAGGTGGGGATTGAACATATATTTACCCCCGAAGTATTAGGAAGGATAACCTTTTTCTCCTCCTACATAGACGATCTTATAAGCTGGGTTGAGGTATCTCCCTGGAGATGGGAAGCCCAAAATGTAGATAAGGCATCAATAAAAGGTTTGGAAGGAGAGATAAGGTGGAAACCCTTGAAAAAGCTCTCTCTATCTCTTAATTATACCTATCTTGAGGCAAGGGATGAGAAAGAATTTAAGGGAAATTTCCTGCCCTATCGCCCTCAAAATAAGCTTTTCCTGGCTTTGGATTATAAGATGAGGCATAACTTTCAAATTCACCTTGAAGGTGAGATAGTAGGTGAAAGGTACGCTGACAGAGAGAATACAGAAAAACTTCCACCTTACAGTCTCCTTGGAATGAGGTTATCGTTTAAGCCAAGTAGAAAATATGAGATTTTTATTAAAGGAGATAATCTTCTTGATGAAGAGTATGAGGATGTGAAGGGTTATCCTATGCCGGGTAGAGTAATAAAAGGAGGAGTTGAAATTACTCTTTAAAATTCAGGCAAGGAGGTATGCTTTGCTAAGGTTTCTTTTAAAAGGTGGACCCATAATGTGGCCAATTCTGGCCTTATCGGTTGTCTGTTTGAGTATAATTATGGACAGGTTTTACAGTTTTTATAGAGCGAGGTTAAATATCTCTCAGTTTTTATCTGAAATTAAGAGCTGTCTTGAGAGGAAGAAAAATGAGAAGGCTCTTTTTATTTGCAGGAAAAACAAAAGCCCAATAGCCAGGATCTGTGCCTTTGTTATTGAGAACTATAAGCTTCCCCGCAAAAGAAAAGAAGAGCTTTTTTCTCAGTTTATTTCAATGGAAATTAGAAAGTTGGGTAAAAATCTAAGGTTTCTGGGAATAATCGGACACGTGTCGCCCCTTCTGGGGTTATTTGGAACGGTTGTAGGGATGATAAAGGCTTTTATGGTAGTGGAAAATTCAGAAGGAGCTGTTAATCCAGGGGCCTTAGCTGGAGGAATCTGGGAGGCTCTTCTTACCACAGCAGCAGGACTTGCAGTAGCTATCCCTGCCTTAATAGTTTATCATTATCTGGAAGGAAAGCTGGAAGATATTTCTTTGCAGATGAGTAATGTGGCCTTTCAGACAGAAAAGTTTTTGAGGGAGGTGAAAAATGAAAAAATTTGTTCGGAAAAAAATTCCTTTATCCTTGGAAATGGCTCCTCTTGTTGATATTATTCTTCTACTTCTCGTTTTCTTTCTTCTCACAACATCCCTTGGTTTGCAAAAGGTAGCGCAGCTTGATCTTCCCGAGGCTTCTACGGCAAACAAAGAAAAGGAAGGCTTAAATCTGGTAATCAACAGGGAGGGAGAGATTTTTGTGGAGGGGAAAAAGATAAATCCAGATTCTCTTTTTCTGTTTTTAAGGTTAAAACTGGAAAAAGAGGAAGCTAAAACAATTAGTATTGAAGCAGATGCTAACGTTCCCTTTAAAATTCCAGTAGAGGTTATGGACATTTGTAGAAGAGCAGGTGCTCAAGGTGTAAGTATCGCTACAAGACAGGTTGGAGGGAATTAATTGCGCTGGATAGTGGTTTCAATTATAGTGCATTTGTTTGTGGTATTTTTTATTCCTTTTTCTTATTTTCAACAGGATAAAAGTTCTTCAATAAGGCTAACTTATAGATTTAAAAAGATAACTGCAGAGAAGTTTTTAGAAAGAGAAATAAGAGAAAAGGAGAATACAAGTTTCCCGGTAATAGAGAAAGCACTTTATCGCGAGCAGGGTATATTTGAGAAAAAATTTTCTCCTCTTTATAGCTGTCTCTTATACACATCTCCGAGCCCACGAGACTAGGCATGATCTCGTATGCCGTCTTCTGCTTG
>CBFDTW010000071.1:0-7267 GCA_965613085.1 uncultured bacterium
TCAAGCAGAAGACGGCATACGAGATCATGCCTAGTCTCGTGGGCTCGGAGATGTGTATAAGAGACAGGTAATAAAGAAATTAAAGCTGTTTTTACCCAGCTGGTTGAAACAAGTACCGGAGTGGTATACGATGTGGAGGGTATAAGTAGAGTGGTTAACAAAACTTCTGCAGTACTGGTGGTGGATGCTATAAGTAGTTTGGGGGCAGAGCCTCTTTTTACCGATAAATGGCAGGTTGATGTGGTTGTAGCAGCTTCTCAGAAAGCTCTTATGTTGCCACCAGGTCTTTCTTTTGTTTCTCTTTCTGAGAAAGCCTGGCAACTTGTGGATAAGGCTACCCTTCCAAGATACTACTGGGATTTTAAAAAAGCGAGGACCTCTCTTGCCCATAATCAGACTCCCTTTACCCCCTCTGTCTCTCTTATATGTGCCCTCAGGGAGTCCCTTAATTTGATAAAAGAGGAGGGTTTGAAGAGTGTGCTTGATAGGCATCGCTTATTTGCAAAAGCTCTGCGGGGAGCGATTATTTCTTTGAATTTACAGATTTTTGGAAATCCGTCTTCCAATGCCGTTACTGCTATCCTGCTTCCCCCAGATGTTGAGGAGAAAAAACTAAGGAGAAAATTGCAGAATGATTTTGGGGTTATAATAGCCGGTGGACAGGCACAGCTTTCAGGAAAAATAATAAGGATTGCTCATCTTGGATGGATGGACAAGCTGGATATTATTGGAGTTATCTCTGCCCTGGAGATGTCTTTGTTCCAGCTTGGATACGAAGTTGAGCTGGGTAGGGGAGTTAAGGCTGCAGAAGAGTTATTGAGCCAGGAGAGCTTATCAAATGAGTAAAAAAGAGGTTGGAATGAGAATTTTGATAACCGACTCTCTAGCCAGGGAAGGTATAGAAAAACTGAAAGAGGAAGGTTTCAATGTCACAGAGAGGAAAAATCTCAGGGAAGAGGAACTTGTTGAGATTATTCCCGGATACGTTGCTCTTATTATTCGCAGCAGCACAAAGGTGACAGAGAAGGTGATAAACGCAGCTTCCAGCTTGAAAGTAATTGGTAGAGCAGGAACAGGTGTTGATAATGTGGATATAGAGGCAGCCACAAGAAAAGGAATTATAGTGATGAATACGCCGGAGGGCAATACAATTTCGGCTGCAGAGCATACCATTTCTATGCTTCTTGCTCTTTCCAGGAATATTCCCCAGGCCAATCTTTCTTTAAAAAAGGGTATCTGGGATAGAAAAAGATTTATGGGAACCGAGGTCTATGGAAAAACTCTGGGAATTATTGGTCTGGGAAGAATTGGAAGTAATGTAGCTAAAAGGGCTCAGGGTTTGGGGATGAAGGTTATAGCATATGATCCTTTCATTACCCGGGAAAAAGCGGAGGAGATAGGTGTGACCCTCTGTGAGCTGGATAAGCTGCTTTCTCAGGTGGATTATTTGAGCATTCATACCCCTTTAACCGAGCACACTCGTGGTTTAATAGGTGATAGAGAATTTTCTTTAATGAAAGATGGCGTTAGAGTGATTAACTGTGCTCGAGGAGGGATCATAGACGAGGATGCCCTTTACAGGGCTCTCAAGAGCGGGAAGGTGAAAGGTGCTGCTCTTGATGTTTTTGAGAAGGAAAAACCTTTTGGAAATCCACTTCTGGAGCTTGATTCGGTAATTGCCACTCCTCATCTTGGTGCCTCCACACAAGAGGCTCAAACAAGAGTAGCAGTAGAGATTGCAACTCAGGTTGCTGATGCTCTCAAAAGAGGTAAGATAAGGAATGCTGTGAATATTTTAGCCTTTCCCGCCCATCTGAAGAAAAAAATCGGAGGTTATCTTTCCCTGGCAGAAAAAATGGGAATTCTTGCCGCCCAGCTAATGGAAGGTAATCTGAGAGAGGTGGAGGTTTTTTATAAAGGGGAACTTGCCAATTATGAGGTAGGGCCTTTGACAATTGCGCTTATGAAAGGTCTTTTAGGTTTTGTATTAAAAGAGGATGTAAACTACGTTAACGCTACTCTTCTTGCAAGGGAAAGGGGCATTAAGATATCAGAGGCAAAAACTACAGAAGGAAAAGAGTACTCCAGCCTTGTAGAGGCAAGATTTGTCGGTGATGGAGGAGAGCTTAAAATTGAAGGTACGGTTCTGGAGAAGAAGATACCTTATATTGTGAGGATAAATGACTGTTCCCTGGAGTTTGTCCCCGAGGGTCATCTTTTAATCTGCACCAATGTGGACAAACCAGGGGCGGTTGGAAAGATAAGCACCCTTCTGGGAAATTTTGGAATTAATATAGCTGGATTACGAATGGGAACAACAACCCCGGGGAAAGAAAACCTATCTGTTTATACACTGGATACCTCTCCTACTTCTGAGGTTATGGAAGCTCTTCGGAATATTGAAGATGTGATTAAAACAAAATTAGTCCATTTATAGATTGATGGCCACCAATGATTTAAAAAAAGAAAATTTTCCGGATCTTGATAAGACAGAGATAGTGGAGAAAGTACCTCCTCATTCTCTGGAAGCCGAAAGATGTGTACTCGGGGTGATGCTATTGGAGAAAGAGGCTATACCAAAGGTAATTCAGATAATAGATCGTCCGGAAGTTTTCTATTCAGATATTCACAGGATAATATACGAGGGCATTTTAAAATTATTTGAGTCCAACAAGCCTGTAGACCTTATTACTTTGAGAGAGGAGTTTCGCAGGCAGGGGAAATTAGAAAAAATAGGGGGTTCCTCTTATCTGGTGGATCTGATTAATTCAGTTATTACAACAGCAAATGTTGAGTATTACGCTAATATTATCAGGGAAAAACATATTCTCAGAGACCTTTTAAAGGCTTCTTATGAGATTTCCAATTTATCCTATGAGGACTCCCTTGACCTGGAAGTTATTCTGGATAAAGCTCAGAGTTTAATATTTAATGTAGCCCAACGTTTAAGCAAAACATCTTTTTGCCATATAAAAGAGGTCTTAACCAGGACATTTGAACACATAGAGTCTTTATACCAGAGAAAGGAAGAGGTCACCGGGATTCCTACTGGATTTGTTGAACTTGACAAGCTCACCTCGGGACTGCAGCCATCTGATCTTGTTGTTATAGCGGGAAGACCATCCATGGGAAAGACAGCTCTGGCATTAAATATAGCTCAATACGCTGCTATTAAGGCTGGAGCAGCCTGCCTGATATTCAGTCTGGAAAGTGCTAAAGAGCAACTGGTGGAAAGGATGCTTTGTTCAGAGGCAAGGGTTAACAGTCAAAGACTCAGAACCGGTTTTTTGTCAGAAGAAGACTGGTCCAGGTTAACCGATGCTGCAGGGATTTTAGCTGAGGCACCAATTTATATAGATGATACTCCCAATATTTCTGTTATGGAGCTAAGAGCTAAAGCTCGAAGGTTAAAAGCAGAAAAAGATGTAAAACTGATAGTGGTGGATTACCTTCAATTAATGGCAGGAGACCGCAGGGCTGAGAACAGACAGCAGCAGATTTCAGAAATATCCCGTAGCTTGAAAGCCCTGGCAAAAGAGCTAAATGTTCCGGTAATTGCTATATCTCAGCTGTCAAGAGCGGTGGAGCAAAGGGAAGATAAAAGACCCCGTCTCTCAGATCTGAGAGAATCAGGTGCAATAGAGCAGGATGCAGATCTGGTCATGTCTCTTTATAGGGAGCATTATTATTCTCACCGGCCAGAAGATGAAGGAGTAGCCGAGGTCATTATTAACAAACAACGCCGTGGTCCGGTAGATAAGGTGAAGCTGACTTTTATCAGTGAATATACCCGTTTTGAAAATCTGGAATTTCAAAGAAGCTGATTTTGTGTGCATTAAAAAGGAGAAAAAAAGTGAACATTGTAGTTGTAGGATGTCAATGGGGAGATGAAGGAAAGGGCAGAGTGATTGACCTTTTAGCTAGAAAAGTAGATGCAGTGGTTAGATATCAGGGTGGAAGTAATGCAGGTCACACTGTAATAGTAGGTGGAGAAAAGTTTGTTTTCCATCTCATCCCCTCTGGTATACTCCATTCAGGAAAAAAAGCTATTATTGCAGGTGGGGTAGTGATTGATCCTGGACAGCTTTTAAAGGAGATGGAGGATCTCCAGAAAAGGGGAATCTCAATGGATAATCTTTATATCTCCGCAAGCTCCCATGTTGTTATGCCTTATCATAAAGACCTGGAGAGATGGGAGGAAAGTCTGAGAGGAAAGGGAAGGATAGGAACTACAGGCAGAGGGATAGGTCCTGCTTATGCTGATAAGGCGGCAAGGAGAGGAATAAGGATGGGGGATTTGCTGGAAAAGGAAACCTTTAAGGAGAAATTGAGTTTTAATCTTAAGATATATACCAATCTCCTCGGAATTAACTATTCTGAAAAGGAACTTCTGGAAAAGTTTCTGGAATATGGAAAAAAATTGAGAAAATACATTACAGATACGTCCCTGCTTATTTATGAGTTAATGAAAAAAGGTAAGGACCTGTTATTTGAAGGAGCTCAGGGAACTCTTCTGGATATAGATCACGGAACTTATCCTTATGTTACCTCCTCTAATTCTACAGCAGCGGGAGTTTGTTCAGGATGCGGTATTGGTCCACGGAGTATAACCAAAGTTATAGGAGTTGCCAAGGCTTACACCACTCGTGTGGGAGAAGGTCCATTCCCCACCGAGCTAAAAAATGAGATAGGAAATCTTCTTCAGGAGCGAGGAAATGAATATGGTGCCACTACAGGCAGACCTCGCAGATGTGGATGGTTTGACGGTGTTGCTTTAAGATATGCTACCCGAATAAATGGTCTGGATGAGCTTATTTTAACCAAACTGGATATTCTGGACCCACTGGACAAGGTTAAAATATGTGTAGCCTATAAATTCAAAGGAAAGCTCATTCAGGATTTCCCCAATCGGTTTATTATCTGGAGAGATTGTGAACCAGTATATGAAGAAATGGATGGTTGGAGGGAGGATACCTCAAAAGTTACCTCATATAAAGATCTACCAGTTGCTGCCAGAAATTATGTCAAAAAAATCGAACAGATAGGAAAAGTGCCCATTCGTCTTCTCTCTGTAGGTCCCCAAAGAGAGGAGATTTTTGCCACACCGTAAAAAAACAGGTTCAATCCTCGAGGTTAATTTTCGTTCAGTTCCTTGTATTCTTTTGTTTCAAACTGCCTGAACAGGATAAGCCAACGAAACGAATAAGCCGCTCATCATCTTGGAAAATGCCGCTTGCCAGGGCAGCCTCGAGTTTTTCGGAAAACTGGAGTTTTTTCTCTCCCTTGACGCCAGGTATATTTTTAGTATAAATAAAGGTGAATTTAACCCGAAAGGGGGAAAGTATGTTTAACAGGTTCACCGAAAGGGCAAGAAGAGTAATCCTTTTAGCTCGAGAGGAGGCTAAAAGATTAGACCACGATTATCTTGGTACTGAACACCTTCTTCTGGGATTGATAAGAGAAGGAGAAGGAGTTGCAGCTTTAGCTCTTCAGAATCTGGGAATAGACCTTGAGCAGGTTCGCCAGGAGGTGGAGAAAGCCGTAGGAAGAGGTGGAGGTTCCCTTTTCTTAGGTCAGATTCCCTTTACACCAAGAGCCAAGAAGGTGTTAGAGTTAGCAGTCACCGAGGCCCGAAATTTAGGCCATAATTATATAGGTACTGAACACCTTCTTCTGGGATTGATAAGAGAAGGAGAAGGAGTTGCAGCTCAAATATTGACCAATTTAGGAGCGGATCTGGAAAAAGTACGTGAGGAGGTTGTAGCTCTTCTGGGTGAAAAAGTTTCTGTGGAAAGAGCCTCTCAGCCCAGTAATACTCCAACTCTGGATCGGTACGGAAGAGATCTTACACAGCTGGCGCGGAATGGTGAGCTGGATCCGGTGATAGGTAGAGAAAAAGAAATTGAGAGAGTGATTCAGATTCTCTCGCGGAGAACCAAGAACAATCCGGTACTTATAGGAGAGGCGGGAGTAGGAAAAACAGCGATCGCTGAGGGGATTGCTCAGCGAATAGTGGCAGGTTCCCTGCCAGAGCCTTTGTTAAATAAGAGACTTGTGACCATTGAGCTTGGGTCGGTTGTGGCTGGAACGAAATACAGAGGTGAGTTTGAAAAAAGGATGGAGAGAATCTTAAATGAGATAAGGAAAGCTAAAAATATAATACTTTTCATTGATGAGATTCATACCTTAGTGGGAGCTGGCGCTGCAGAGGGAGCTATAGATGCCTCTAATATTTTGAAACCTGCTCTTGCCAGAGGAGAACTCCAGTGTATAGGAGCTACCACTCTTGATGAATACAGGAAATACATTGAACGGGATGAAGCCCTGGAGAGAAGGTTCCAGCCAGTTATGGTAAATGAGCCTACAGTTAAAGAGACTATCCAGATACTGAAGGGTTTAAGGGATCGTTATGAAGCCTTTCATCGTGTAAAAATTAGCGATCAAGCCCTTGAGGCAGCGGTAAGACTCTCCCACCGTTACATTCAGGGTCGCTTTTTGCCCGATAAGGCTATTGACGTTATGGATGAGGCTGCAGCCAGGGTAAGGCTGCAAAGTAGTGTCAGGCCCAAGAAACTTAAAAGTGTGGAGAGTGAACTGGAACAGATCAGGAAGGAAAAGGAGGCGGCTATAAAGGCTCAGGAATTTGAGAAAGCTGCAAAATTACGGGATAAAGAAAAGAATTTGCGGCGGATCCTTATGGAAGAGAGAACCCAGTGGGAACAGAAGAAGGGCAAAAAAATTGAAGAGGAAGTTGTGACAGAAAAAGATATAGCTTATATTGTCTCCAGCTGGACCAACATTCCTGTGCGTGATTTAACAGAGGAAGAATCAAGGCGTCTTTTAAGGATGGAAGAGGCTCTGCACAAGAGGATGGTTGGACAGGAGGATGCCATAAAAGCGGTAGCTCAATCAATACGCCGTGCTCAGGCAGGAGTGAAGAATATAAAAAGGCCTATAGGTTGCTTTATGTTTCTTGGTCCAACCGGTGTAGGCAAAACCGAGCTTGCCAGGAGTCTGGCCGAGTTTCTGTTTGGCGATGAGGATGCTATGATTCGCCTTGATATGTCAGAATACATGGAAAAATTTACTGTTTCACGCCTGACCGGTGCCCCTCCTGGATATGTCGGATATGAGGAAGGAGGGGAGTTAACCGAAAAAGTAAGGCGTAGACCTTACTCAGTCATCCTCCTGGACGAGATTGAGAAGGCTCACCCTGATGCTGTCTCTTATACACATCTGACGCTGCCGACGAAGGCTTAGGTGTAGA
>CBFDTW010000072.1:0-7146 GCA_965613085.1 uncultured bacterium
CTACAGGATAAGAGGCTGGGATAAAGAGGGCAGCCCTGAGAAAATTCCCGAGTTCCTGGGGTAAGGGGAGAAAAAATCCAGTTTTGGAAAAAACTTATAGTCCATGTTTGCCACTTGATTCCGAAAAACCGCATAAGTAGAGGTATTCTTTTGGCTTTCAGAATAGTAACTATTTTAACAAAACTCTTTTGTTCCCTGTAGAGCATCCTCTTGCAATGCTCTCCAAGACCACCTTGTCCTGATTAGTTGACATAAAGGGGAAGGGTAGTAATACAGGAAAAGCGGGTTAGGGAGAAGGTGGGATAGATATTGTGGGGAGTTTTTGGATGATGAGATTATCAAAAGAGCCTGGTGGAGCTTATCAAAAAGAACATTTTTATTCCCCTCATCACGAGGTTTTTTGCGCATGATTGGTTTTATGTTAATCTTCTTTGGATTATTCATCATAATAGCTGTACTAATTTTTCTTTTGCTGGGCTTTGTTATAAATTGGTTTGGAGAAGACCTTTTTAAAAGATCAACCGATTTTACAATTTTTCCCTTTATATCCACTTTCTCACAAAAGACTTTATGGGATGTGATGCTTTTACCATAATCAGTGGTTTCTCATATTGCCGGGCGAACTCCTCGGGAAGCTTTCCCATAACTGCCTGCTGAAACAGCCCTTCTCTGCTTGCACCTATAACCACCAGATCGTACTGTCTGGCCTCATCAAGAAGAGTCTTTAAAAGGTTCGATGATGCGACGGATTTGGGTTTAAACAATGAGCTATCTACTTTGAGCAAGGGTAAGTTTCTCCTGAGGAAAGCTTCAACATCAACACCGGTTTTTCCCGGCAGGGAGACATGGAAAACAGTTACCTGACCTGCTTCCTTCTCAACGAATATTGAAGCTGTTTCAAGAGCAAACATACTGTTAGGGCCTCCGGCAAAAGGAACAAGAACCCGCCTGTATCTTTGTTGACGACAGTTTTTTAAAATCGCCACGTTACAGGTTGTTCGTTTTAAAACAGGATCTATTGTACTTCCCAGAGCAAAACCTCTTCGCCTGTAACCTTCCCATCCCATAACCAAAAGGTCAGCTTTTCGCTCAGAAGCTGTAGAAACAATTCCTCTTGAAATGCTGCGACAGTAACGAATGGTACTTCCAAAGCGAAAATTAGCTGAAAGATAAAGCATGGCCTCCCCAATAGCCTCCTCACCTGTAAGGATATACCTGGGAGCATCCGGGAAAGAGAGCTGGGGTGGGACAGGTACCATATGGACTACTTCCACCTCCGCCTTTTTTGCCTGGCAGAAGCGGTAGCAATGCCAGGCAAGTTGCACGGCGTTGGCAGGATTGGCAACGGCAAGCAAAATTCGATAGCGCCTTTTCTGAGGAATAGGCTCCTCCTCCAGGACCATAACCTCATCCTGCGTTACCACAGTCTTATGCTTGGCATAGGCATGATAAATTATGATGCCTGAAATTATCCAAACTGGTACCACAATCCAGGCTATAAGACTTACATGAATCAACCACAGTGCAAGTAGAACTTGGGTAATAATGGCAGCAACAGGAGCAAAGGGAAAAAGAGGCATGATAAACCCATAGGTCAGCTCATCTCCCATTTGACGCCGAATGCGAATTGCACAGAGGTTTACGAGAAAAAAAAGAAAAAGAAACATCATGCTGGCGCTTGATGCAACATCTATTGTGGGTAAAAAAGCTACCACACTAATTACTATTCCTGCGGTAAAAAGCACAGCAATATAAGGGGTGAGATTTTTTTTCGAGATGCAGGCTAAGATCTCTGGTAGCATTCGATCTCTCCCAAGAGCATAAGAAGCACGCGTAGCAGAGTAAATAGTTGCGTTTAATGCTGAAGTAGAGGCGAAAATAACAGCAACTGTTGTTAGAAGACCTCCGAAGGGTAAAAGTTGAGAGATAGCCTGTCCAAACCCTTTACCACCGTACTTTCCAATCCAGATCCAGGCAGGCTCACCCACATCTTTCACTGCCACCACAGACGCAAAAGATAGACCAACATAAGTTAAAACAACCAGGAGAATAGAATAAAGCATAGCTTTGGGAAGATTGCGCCGGGGCTGGATAGTCTCATCTCCAGCCTGGGCTATCACTTCAAATCCCTCAAAAGCAACGTAGGTAAGGCCCATTGTGATGAGGAGTTTGCTCCAGCCATGGGGAAGAAATGGTTCAAAATTTGCCAGGCGCTCCGGGTGAAAAAAAGCAACCACTACTCCAGCGAGGGCAATGAAAGAAAGAGTAATCATCTGGCCCAGCGTAAGCAGAGCACCTGTTGTTCCAGTCTGAGAGGCGCCCCGATAATTAATATACAGGAATAAACCGGCAATCCCCACACCTACCAGTTTCTCAACTACCGGGAGTTGAAAGTCTGCCAGAGGAATAAGACCAAGTTGGGAAAGATAGTGTGTTGTATACATAGCAAAGGTAATTGCATATAGGCTTCCAGCAACAGATGAAGCAAACCATTCCATCCATCCGGTTAAGAAACCCAGGCCGCGGCCAAAAGCAATCCTTGAGAAGTTGTAGGTACCTCCAGCTCTGGGCATAGCCGAGCTCAACTCCGCATAGGACATAGCAGTAAAAAGAGCAATGACTCCGTTTAAACAAAAGGTAAGGACTACTCCACCTGCTCCCGCTATCTTTATGGCATTACCGATTCCAATAAAGACACCGGCGCCAATCATCATCCCCACACCCATCATGGTGATATGAAAAAGCTTAAGTTCGCGAGAAAGTCCAACAGCTATCTCAGATTGTCTGATATTAGCTTCCTTCATTGCCAGTTTCCTCACTTATCTTTTGTGGCTGCTTAGAGCGTTTTGAATGGAGATTTTCAATGATACGTCTGCACCATAAAGTCAAGAAAATGATAGCACCCAATGAGCCTGCTATCACTGCCAGACCGACTATAACATCAGTTTTCACCTTTTCTCTCCATCTCTTATCTATTGCAGGTAAACTTGTGCTGGGAATATTGTTCTGGGGCACTTTTGTGTTAACTTTGCTCTTTCAATCAGACCCGGGTCCCTGAGGAATATCCTCATTTCCTCATACCCAAAGGGCCACGCTTTTTTACTGGCAACTCACATTTTGCTTTACCGCTCCGCCTTTGCCAAATTTAGCCTGGGTTAGTTTTTTATAATAGCTGCCGCTTGTGTAAAGGGCTGCTACTGGATTGTGGCCAAGTACTCTGTCTTTGACTACAAGGACGGTGCAGGGAGCTTGGGAGTATTTTAAAAATAGGGAGTCATGCCCTACGCACAAACCCACAAGAATATTAAAATCTGTTCCCTCTTCATTTAACACCAGGGCTTGAGTTATGGGGCTACACATATTCTCAGGCTGGCCCGGTCTTATCTTTTCCTTCTCTTTTATACCTATCTCTTCTTTGGGAATCCCTCCCACCTTGCATACAACAGATATTACTTCAAATCCCTGTTTTTCCAGGATATTTTGCAGAAGCATAGCTTCCTCACGAAGCCCGTTACAAAAGGCGATACCTAATTTTTTATAATTCATCTTAGCGGCAAATTCACATACCTCCTGCAGCCTGGTTTTTACAGGCTCCGTGTAGGTTTTTTCCTCAAAACTCCTGTTGGCATAACATTCTCCCTCCTGGATAGAAGCCTGTCTGGCAAACTCGCGTATTTGAGGGTCTTTGTATATTTCCAATGCTTGGGAGATGGCCTGGTGCTTATTTAAAGTGGGACAGAAAGAAGGTCCTGTCCCTTCTTCTGTTTGACATATTTTCTTTTTCACCCTGCATTTTGCACACTGAATTAATTCTTTTCCCATGGGAGCTTCTCCTTTCTTTTTGATATGGTTCGAACTTTTTTGTGAAAAGTTTCCAAAAGAGACCTGTTTACCTTTCTGACTCATCACATCTTTATTATTCTTAATACCATTTTTGTCAAGTGAACTTTCTTGGTTGTTAATTAAATTTTAAAACTAAATATAGTAAAATTTTAAAATTTAGCCAGCAGTCGGTCTTATATATTATCAGAGACTCTTTGAGGCTGACCTCCGGAACCGTTTCTCCCGCTAACCTGAGAAAAGTGCGGAATAGATGGGAAAGGAGCAAAATTGAATGAAATAATGTTTTAATGCGACTATTGACTTTAAGAGGAGAATGATATATAAATCAAATACAAAAACCAACAAAAAGAGAAACTTTATTAATAGTTTGCCTGCGGAAGCATTGTTATGTAAAGGTTTCAAAAGTCCTTGCTTAACAAACTTTTGCGCCTGTAGTTCAGCGGATAGAACGTCGGCCTCCGGAGCCGAAGGTCGCAGGTTCAAATCCTGCCAGGCGCACCATTTTTCTTACCTGGATTAGTGATTAATACCTCCGGGAAAGCTGATAAGCGTAAGGTGAGCTGCACTTTATGCAAAAATAAATTTTGCTATTTTTTTGTGTTTTGAGAAAGGAGATACTTTTACCATGAAAGTTGGATTTCCCAATCATCCAAGAAAAAACATAATTCAGGAAATAAAGTGGATCGGTGAAAATGGGTTTGATTTTGTAGATTTATTTCTGGAAGAAGATGAGGCGACTCCAGAGAAAATTAATGTAGAACAGGTCAAATGCCTTTTGCGAGAATATAAGTTAGATGTAGTCGGCCATACTGCCTGGTATCTCCCCATAGGTTCTCCTGTGAAGTCTTTAAGAGAGGCAGCAGTGAAGGAGGCAACAAAATATTTTGAAGTTTTAAAAGAAATTGGAGCAAGGTTTGTTACCATTCATGCCAACTGGCCAGGAGGAATGTTTTCTGCAAAAGAGGGGATAAAATTTCAGGTAGAAACTTTAAGAGTACTTTTAAAACAAGCCAGAAAATATAATCTAAATCTGATGTACGAACCAATGGACAAGCCCGAGGATAACATTAGAAATGTCTCAATGATTTTAGACAAAGTGCCGGAGTTATTCTTACATATAGATATTGGCCATGCTGCCTTATTTGGCAAAAAACCGGAGGAGTTCATCAAAAAATTTCATAATAAATTAAAGCACGTCCATCTGCATGATAATGATAAAAATAGAGACCTGCATCTTCCCCTGGGATGTGGAGATGTGGATTGGGAGAGGGCGGTGAAGATTTTGAAGGAGTATTATGATGGGACTATAACCCTGGAGGTTTTTTCCAGGGATAGGGATTATGTTTTGCTGAGCAGGGAAAAATTAAAAAAGCTGTGGAATAAATTGTAGATGGCTTATAAGGTGCATTATTAAGGAGTATAAAAATGGATGTAGATGATAAGGTATTTAAAGTAGCTGCAGTTCAGATGGTCTCTATCAACAACAAGGAGGTTAATCTTAAAAAAGCAGAGGAGTTTATCATTTATGCTGCCAAAGAGAAAGCCAGGGTTGTTGTTCTACCAGAGATGTTTAATTTTTCAGGTAAACTTAACCAGAAAAGGGAAAATGCAGAACCTATTCCCGGCCCAACCATAAATCGCTTAAAAGATCTGGCAAAAAAGTTTAACATTTATCTTCTTTGTGGCAGCATACTGGAGAAATCCTATGAGAAAGGCAAAAATATCTTCTGCAACACCAGTGTTTTTTTAAATCCTGAGGGGGAAATTATTGCAAAATACAGAAAACTTCACCTTTTTGATGTTACATTACCTGATGGATCCATATTGCGTGAGTCAGAACTCATAACTGCGGGGAATGAGGTTGTTTGTGTAAAAACTTCCCTGGCCTTTTTTGGTCTTAGTATATGTTACGACCTTCGGTTCCCCGAGCTTTATAGAAAATTAGCCAGGGAAGGGGTTCAGGTTGTTTTTATTCCTTCAGCTTTTACCCTTCAAACCGGTAAAGACCATTGGGAGATTCTGGTAAGGGCAAAAGCTGTAGAGAACCAGTTTTATGTAATTGCTCCCAATCAGATTGGGAAAGACACCGAAGGTCACAGGTTCTGGGGAAAAAGTATGGTGGTGGATCCCTGGGGAACAATTCTGACCAAGGCTCCAGAAAAAGAATGTGTAATTTTTGCCGAGGTGGACCTGTCCTATCAACAGGAAGTCAGGAAGAATTTGCCCTCCCTCTCTCATATAAGAAAAGATATTTTTAACTTTTAGTTTTGTTAAAGGAGCACAATAAAATTATAAAAGGAGATCTGGAAAATGAGACCAAGGACTAAATTTTCTATAATTTATATTATTTTTGTATTTTTCATGATGATACTTATCCAGATTTTTATCATCCAGCTAATCTTTCCATCTGTTAAGACAGAACAAATTCCCTACAGCACTTTTAAACAGCTTGTAAGGGAGGAAAGGATAAAAAGTGTAATAATTGGTGAAAATATTATTAAAGCTTTTCCCAAAGGTGAAGAAAAGATTAAACTGTTTATAACAACACCAGTAGATGATCCGGAACTAATCAAAGAGCTGGATAAATATAAGGTTGAGTATACGGGGGTATACGAGAGCCCCTGGGCAAAAGAAGTTTTCTCCTGGGTTTTGCCTCTCGTTCTGTTTTTCTTTATATGGGCTTTTTTCTTCAGGAAAATAGGGCCTGGGACAGGAGTTATGACTTTCGGTAAAAGTGGAGCAAAGCTCTATGCTGAGACTGATGTGAAGGTCACTTTTGAAGACGTAGCAGGAGTTGATGAGGCCAAAGAAGAACTTAAAGAGATTGTTGAGTTTTTAAAAGCTCCACAAAGATTTCAACAATTAGGAGGAAAGCTTCCCAAGGGAGTGCTTCTGGTTGGTCCACCTGGGACAGGAAAGACTCTCCTGGCAAGAGCTGTGGCTGGAGAGGCAAAAGTTCCTTTCTTTTACATAAGTGGGTCCTCTTTTGTGGAAATGTTTGTTGGAGTAGGAGCAGCAAGGGTAAGAGATTTATTTACCCAGGCGATGGAAAAAGCTCCCTGTATTGTTTTTATTGATGAGCTGGATGCTGTTGGGAAAGCAAGAGGTTTAGGTCCCTCAATTAATGATGAACGGGAACAGACTTTGAATCAACTTCTTGTGGAGATGGACGGTTTTGATACAAAGAGGGGTGTTATAATCATGGCTGCTACAAACAGGCCCGAGATTTTAGACCCTGTCTCTTATACACATCTCCGAGCCCACGAGACTAGGCATGATCTCGTATGCCGTCTTCTGCTTGAA
>CBFDTW010000073.1:0-6952 GCA_965613085.1 uncultured bacterium
ATGATACGGCGACCACCGAGATCTACACCTAAGCCTTCGTCGGCAGCGTCAGATGTGTATAAGAGACAGCTCTTACATAATGTACCAGGGAAGTATACTCATCGCCGGGACAAGAGAAGAACTTACCCGGAGTAAAGAAGCAAAAAAAATATTTCTGGGTGAAAAATTTAAACTATAATCCCGGGAGGGTTCAATGAGAGTCTTGGTAATAGGGGGAGGAGGAAGAGAGCATACTCTGTGCTGGAAAATATCTCAAAATCCCGAAGTGGAGGATATATTCTGTATTCCCGGTAATGCCGGGATAGAACAGGTAGCACATTGTGAAAATATACCTTTTGAAAAAGATTTTTCCTCTTTGATTGAATTTGCAAAAGAAAACAGGATTGACTTCACTGTAGTGGGACCTGAGGCACCTCTTGTAAGTGGGATAGTTAATGTTTTTGAAAAGGAGGGGCTAAGAATATTTGGCCCTACCAGGGAAGCTGCCCGTCTTGAAGGAAGTAAAGTTTACGCCAAGAACTTTATGAAAAAATATGGGATACCTACTGCAGAATTTAAAACCTTTTCCGACCTGAATAAGGCTCTCTCTTATATAGATAAACAAAAGGAGCCACCTGTAGTGAAAGCAGATGGACTGGCAGGTGGTAAAGGATCCTTTGTTACCCGGTCAAAGGAGGAAGCCTTTGAAGCCTGCCGTCAGATAATGCAGCAGAGAGTATTTGGCTCAGCAGGAGATAAGATAGTAGTTGAAAAAAGATTAAAAGGAAGTGAAATCTCCTTCTTTGTAATAACAGATGGAAAGACTGTTAAACCCCTGGTATCCTCCAGGGACCACAAACCCCTTTATGATGGAAACAGAGGACCTAACACTGGAGGAATGGGAGCCTATTCACCGGCACCTCTTAAGCCTTACCTTTTTAAGAAAATAATGAAAAAAATAGTGATTCCTACTTTAAGGGGGCTACAAAAAGAGAAGGTGACATACAAAGGTGTTCTCTATTTTGGGTTGATGATTCAGGCAGAAGAGCCTTTTGTACTTGAATATAACTGCCGCTTTGGAGACCCTGAAACCCAGGTCACTCTTCCTCGACTTTATAATGATATAATGGATGTTTTTCAAGCTGTTTATCTGGAAAATCTCGGAGGTATAAACCTGAAATGGCGCTCTCAGGCTGCGACCTGTGTGGTCCTGGCCTCTAAAGGATATCCGGGTGCCTATGAGAAGGAGAAAGTCATAGAAGGACTGGATCGGATAGCCAGAATGAAAAATGTATTTGCTTTTTGTGCAGGAGTAAAAAAGCAGAATGGCCAGCTTGTAACTAATGGGGGAAGGGTAATCGGGGTTACAGGAATGGGGAAAAATCTAAGAGAATCGGCTAAAACAGCCTACAGGGGGGTTGAGAAAATCAGGTTTGAGGGAATGCATTATCGCAAAGATATAGGTTGTGAGGGTTGACAAAATAAATTGATAAATTAGGATAAAAACAACTCTATACGGGAAAGGAGATAAAATGCTCCAGATACTTATAAAAGGTGGACCCCTAATCGTACCTCTTATCTTTTGCTCCATATTAGCCCTTGCCATAATAATTGAGAAGTTCATAACTTTAAAGATAATAGAGACAAGGTCCAGGCGATTTATAGATAAGACCCGGAGTATAATCAATGGAGATGAGGATAATAAAACAGAAAAGGTTCTTGCCCTCTGCGAGATGACTTCCTCTCCTCTTTCCAGAATCTTAAAGGCAGGGATCGAGAAAAAAGACAGAGAAAGAGAAGAGATAAGGGAGGCTCTTGAAGACGCTGGCTCTTCAGAAATTCCCTATCTGGAAAAGCATCTTAAGATACTTGGTACTATAGTTACTGTAGCTCCTCTAATTGGACTTTTAGGCACAGTTGTGGGAATGATAAAAGTCTTTAAAGCCTTTAATGTAATAGCCTTAAAAGGAGTAGGTGAACCAGGAGCTCTGGCGGGTGGAATTGCTGAGGCTCTCATTACCACTGCAGTGGGACTCAGTATTGCCATACCCTCTCTCATCTTCTATAATTACTTTATGCATCGCACAGACAAGATTGTGCGCCAATTCGAAAAGGTGAGCAGCGAATTTATCGATTTTTTATTAAGAAAATAAATGAAATTTAGCCGCCCCAGATCAAGATCAGAAGAAGTATTCATAAACCTGACCCCTCTTATTGACGTAGTTTTTCTTTTGCTTATTTTTTTTATGGTTTCAACTACTTTTGCCACAATAAGATATGGAATAAAGGTAGAACTTCCCAAGACAACTACCCCCCAGGAAAAGGTAGAAGAGAATATAGTCATCTCTGTTACCAAGGATAACCATATATATCTGGGCAAAAGATGGATTAAAAGTGAAAAAGAGCTTACATCTTTATTAAAAAAGGAGATAAAAGAAAAAGGTGGACTGGTTGTAATTAATGCTGATAAGAATGTAAAACATGGTCAGGTAGTGAAAGTTATGGAACTGGCTAAAAAAGCAGGAGCTACGAAACTGGGAATCCTTACTTTCCCGGAGAAAAAAAAGTAAATGCATAAAAATAATTTTTTTAAACTCGGCCTTCTGGTCTCAACTTGTGTTCATTTTTCCCTGATAATATTTTTCCCTCTCTGGAGATACACCCCACCTCCAGAACCTGTAGTATATGAAGTTGCCCTTATAAAAGTGGAGCCTAAAAAACTGGAGGTAAAAAAGGCACCTGTTGCTCCTTCTGAGCCAAAAGTTGAAGTAAAGGCGGTTGCCAAACTCTCTCCTGTAGAGATTGCTGTTAGGCCCTCTCAAAGTATACCGGTACTTACACCTCATGCCAGAGTTGAAAGTAAGGTAAAAATTCCTTTTCCCATAGTATCTTTTGAGCCGGCAAGTCCTGTTAAGATAGAAGGAATAACTTATAAAAAGGAAATGGAGGTTAAAAAACCTCTCCAGCATTTACCAGCTCATTATAAACCACTTCCTATCAAAGTACCCTCCCCTGTCCAGGGAGAGGTCCCTTCGTTCAAACCTTCCACAGGAGAGGAAGAAGGTAAAACTGTTGGTACAGGTATTAAAGAACCAATAGGTATCACCTTTAAAGGACTGGGGAGTAGAAAACCGGAGAGAACTCCTCAACCGACTTATCCTCCTGAGATGGAGCAACGAGGAGTAGAAGGAGAAGGGGAAGTTAAAATTCATGTGGCGCCTACAGGTCAGGTTCTGGATGTAGAGATAACCCGTAGCTCAGGTTGGCCTGCTTTCGACGAGGAAATACGCAGCGCTCTATTAAGATGGAGATTCACTCCTGTGGATGAGCCAGGAATTAAAACCTACGAAGGGGATTTTTATTTTCGTTTCGTTAAATAAGCCAAATCAAATCTTTTATTAAACACCAGGGGTGAATTATGATCTGGAACCAAAAATATGAGTGCATGGATAGAAAGGAACTGGAGACAATTCAACTTGAAAGGCTGAGGTCTTTAGTAGAGAAGTTGTACAACCGTCTTCCTTTTTATAAAAGAAAATTAGATAAAGCTGGTATAAAACCTCATCAAATAAAATCCTTAAAAGATTTGAAAATCCTTCCCTTTACCACCAAAGATGAGCTTCGTCAGGGATATCCTTATGGACTATTTACCGCCCCTCTTGAGAGAATAATAGAATTTCACATCTCCTCCGGTACTACTGGAAAACCTGTAGTAGGCGGATATACAAAAAAAGATATAGAAATATGGTCAGAGGTAATGGCCAGAGCTTTAACCAGTGCAGGATGTACCTCCAAAGATATAGTGCACAATGCTTATGGATATGGTCTTTTTACAGGAGGATTGGGTGTACATTATGGAGCACAGAAAATAGGAGCAAAAACTATACCGGTTTCTGGAGGACAGACAAAACGTCAGATCATGATAATGAAAGATTTTACCTCCACCATCCTTGCCTGTACCCCTTCTTATGCTCTTCATATTGCAGAGACCGCAGAGGAAATGGGAGAGGATCCAACTAAACTCCCTGTAAGGGTGGGAGTTCTGGGAGCCGAGTGCTGGTCAGAAAACATGCGCCAGGAGATTGAAAAAAAACTTGGAATCTTAGCCCTTGACATCTATGGACTGACAGAAATTATAGGTCCTGGTGTTGCTCAGGAATGTGAGCAGAAAGAAGGCCTACATATTTACGAGGATCATTTCCTTCCCGAAATAATTGATCCCGAAACTCTTGAAAACCTTCCCGAAGGGGAGGAAGGAGAACTGGTCATAACCACCCTTACTCGAGAAGGAACTCCTCTTTTAAGATATAGAACCAGAGATATAACTTCAATAAATTATCAGAAGTGCAAATGTGGACGCACCATAGCTCGAATATCAAGAATAAAAGGTAGAACTGATGACATGCTTATAATAAGAGGTGTTAATATCTTTCCTTCCCAGATTGAAAATATCCTGATGCAAATAGAAGAAACAGAACCTCATTACCAGCTTGTGCTGGAGAGAAAAAAAGGGCTTGATGAGCTAACAGTGGAGGTAGAGACGACACCCGAGATTTTTTTCGACGAGATTAAAAAACTGGAAGAAATTGAAACAAGAATAGCAAAAGGTATAGAGGAAAACCTGGGACTCCGGGTAAATGTGAGATTGGTAGAACCAAAAAGTATTGAAAGAACTGTAGGAAAAGCAAAAAGGTTAATTGATAAAAGAGAGCTTAAATAAAAGGAGATAAGATGTTAGTTAAACAAATTTCTGTTTTTCTCGAAAACAAAATAGGTAGATTGGCTGAAATTACCGAGCTTCTGGGACAAAACAACATAAACATCCGGGCATTAGCTATAGCTGATACCACTGAATTTGGTATTCTGAGACTCATAGTGGATGATCCTCAAAGAGCTCAGAATGTTCTTGAAAAAAGGGGGTTTGCAGCAAAACAGACTGACGTTATAGTAGTAAAGGTGGCCGATAAACCTGGAGGACTGGCAAGAAGTCTGAAGATACTGAAAGAATCAGCTCTGAATGTTGAATATCTTTATGCTTTTGTAAAACAATCCAGTGAAAATGCCCTGGTGGTATTTAGAGTTGAGAAAACCGACGAGGCCTTAAAAGTACTCCAGCAATCTGGAGTGGAAATTTTAAAGCCCGAGGAAATTTATAAATTATAGATCAGGGTGGAGCTTGAAAAAATTTTATGAAAGAGAAAGAAGTAGAATTTATAGAAAGAGAGGCTCTGGAAAAGCTACAACTTTATCGTCTGAAAAAAACTGTAGAAAGAGCATTTAATAAATCTCCCTTTTACCGCAACATTTTAAAAAAAGCAGGCATCAAACCAGCTGATATAAGATGTATTGACGACATTAAAATATTACCTTTTACCAGAAAAGAAGACCTCAGAGAAAACTTCCCCTTTGGATTCCTCACCCTTCCCCTTAACAAAATTGTGCGTCTTCATACCTCCACCGGAACAACTGGCAAACCCAAGGCTATTTTTTTCAGTAAGAAGGATATAAATGAAGCAGCAAGGCTTATTGCCCGTTGTATGAGAATGACCGGGGCAAAGCCAGGTGATGTATTTCAAAACATGATGAGCTACGGTCTTTTTACCGGAGGACTCATTTTTCACTATGGAGCAGAAAAACTGGGTGTTCTGGTAATACCTGCGGGGGCAGGAAATACGGAAAAGCAAATTGAACTTATGCAGGATTTTAAAACCACAATAATTCACATAACCCCCAGTTATGCCCTGTATCTGGCAGATGTCTTGGAAGAAAAGGGAATTGACCCTGTTAATGAGCTTAACCTGCGAATAATTTATCTGGGTGCAGAACCTCATTCTGAAAAGACCCGGAGAAAAATAGAAAAAATCTATGGAGCGGATGTTTTTAACTCCTACGGCCTTTCTGAAATGAATGGTCCCGGAGTAGGATTTGAATGTCACCTGAAGGATGGACTCCACATATGGGAGGACAATTATATTATGGAGGTTATAGATCCACTCAGTGGAAAGCCTTTACCTTATGGCGAGGAGGGAGAACTTGTATTAACCGCCATTAATAGAGAAGCAATGCCTTTAATAAGATATAGAACAGGTGATGTTACTTTTATCTATCCAGAAAATTGTGGATGTGGGAGAGTACATAGAAAAATATCTTCCATCAAAGGGAGAGTAGATGATATGTTTATTATCCGCGGGGTAAATATATTCCCTTCTGAAGTAGAAAGGATAATAATGGGTATTCCTGAAGTAGCCAGAAATTACCAGATTGTCCTGGAAAGGGAAAAATCACTTGAGGTTATGAGAGTAAAAGTCGAGATAAAGAAAAAATTCTTTGATGGTTCCCTTGAGCATCTTAAAAATTTGCAGGAAAAGATAAAGGACAAATTAAAATCCGCCCTCATGGTAACCCCAAAGGTGGAACTGCTTGAGCCAGGCACACTTCGCAGAACAACCGGAAAATCCCGCAGAGTTATCGATAAAAGAAACTTGTAACAGGGTCTTATCCCCTCTCTACCCAGACATAGTAACGTGCTTTTTGCCAGGGAGAAGGCTCAAAGAATGATATAATTACTGTCTCAGTTTGTTTGTAATCAAGATAAATAGTCTTATACTTTGTCCAGCTTCCTTTTTTGGTCCATAGTCTGCATTTTACCTTAACAGGTCCCCGAGGACCAAGATTCATGACTTTTACCATTACCAGATAACCATAATCCCATCTCCCCTTATGAGTCCATTTGGCTTCTATGGTTTTTGATATAATTTGAACCTTGGCTGGTGTGTGGGGGGGTGGGGTTTCTTCAGAAAATTCACCGCCTTGAGACATCACCAGGACCAGTAGCAAAAGCAGAACTACTACCACACCTGCGTCATAAAACTTGGCAGTTTTGTGCACTTTCTTGCCTCCTGTCTCTTATACACATCTGACGCTGCCGACGAAGGCTTAGGTGTAGATCTCGGTGGTCGCCGCATCATTAAAA
>CBFDTW010000074.1:0-6843 GCA_965613085.1 uncultured bacterium
AGAGACAGGGCAGGAGGAGTGGCCGAGTGGTCGAAGGCGGCGGTCTTGAAAACCGCTGACCCGGTTATCCGGGTCCGCAGGTTCGAATCCTGCCTCCTCCGCCACTGTGAGAAGGTGGAGAGGTGGCCGAGCCAGGTCGAAGGCGCACGCCTGCTAAGCGTGTGAGCCCGAAAGGGCTCCGTGGGTTCGAATCCCACCCTCTCCGCCAGATTAAATATATTTTTTAAACTGCTTGGCAGGAAAACCTTTGAAAATCAATAATTTTTGCTATAAATAAAAAAGAGGTAAGGATGGGTAAAAAAGAATATACTCTCCTTTACGGAAAAAAAGAGGTAACATTTAAAATAGATGAAAAAAATGTAATTGGACATCTTTTACCCAGAAAGGTATCTCCACCTAAGGACGAAAGCTCACTAATCCAGGATGCTCTTAAAAATCCACTTGAAACCCCTTTACTTCCCGAGATAGTTTCTCCAAAAAGCAAAGTTGTTATTATTACCAGTGATATAACCAGGCCCACTCCCTCTTATAAAATGCTCCCTCCCCTCATCCAGCAACTTAGAGAAGCTGGCGTGAAACAAAAAAATATCAGTATAGTTTTTGCTCTGGGTCTTCATAGAAAACACACGCCTGCAGAACAGAAAAATCTTATCGGGGGCAAAATCTATGAGGAATACAGGTGCGTGGATCATCAAAAAGAAAATTGTCTTGACATGGGAAAAACCAAAAGTGGAATACCTATCCAGATATTCAGGGAAGTAGCTGAGGCAGATATAAAAATATGTCTGGGGAATATAGAACCTCACTACTTTGCAGGATATACAGGAGGAGCAAAATCTATAATGCCTGGTGTATCTTCCCCCGAATCGGTAACTTCAACTCATAAGCTTATGTTCTTGCCAGGATCTGTCGCAGGAAAAATAGAAGGTAACCCCACAAGAGAGGCTATTGAAGAAGTGGGAAAAAAGGTAGGAGTCGATTTTATCTTTAACGTGGTTCTCAACCCTCAAAAAAAAGTTATAGCCGCTGTTGCCGGAGATAAAACCTTAGCCCATCGCAAAGGATGCAGCTTTGCCGATGAGTGCTTTAAAGTGCCTATCAGAGAAAGGGCCGATGTAGCAATTGTTAGTACCGGAGGATATCCCAAAGACATTAACGTATATCAGGCTCAAAAAGCTCTGGATAATGCTAAATACGCAGTAAAAGAAGGGGGAACCATAATTCTGGTAGCCGAATGCGGAGAAGGTTTTGGAGATCCCGTTTTTGAGAAATGGATGCTGGAGGCAACCTCTTTCCGTGATCCTGTAGAAAAATTAAAAAAAGAGTTTGTCATGGGTGGCCATAAAGCCGCAGCAATTGGTATGTTACTGGAGAAAGTAAAAGTAATACTGGTCTCTTCCTTACCCTCTGATAAAGTAAAGAAGCTCTTTTTCACTCCAGCAAAATCTGTCGATGAAGCTATCTCTATAGCCTTGCAGGAATACGGAAAAGATGCCCGTTTTTTTGTCATTCCTTCCGGTGGGATAACTCTGCCCAGCATAAATAAAGATTAACCCTCCCTGATAGATTCTCTATCCCGGGACAAAAAACGAAAAGTTGACGAGAGAGATAAACTTCAATAAAATAATGATGGCAACCCTCTCAATAAGAAGGTAAAAGCTGGATAAAAAGCCAGGAGACTACTATTGTTGCAGTTTACACCATGCTTGAACTTAGAGGAGTTGTCAAAGCATATCCAAGGAGTCCTTTTATTCAGATGGGAGTGGACAGGAAAAACGAGTTTAAGGAGGAATTAATAAAACTCGGTGTTTTAGAGAAATAAAAAGTAAAAATGTATTTTGCAATTATTGATTGCGGAACCACCAATTCTCGGATATATATCGTAAATGAAAAAAAGGAAATTGTAGGAAAGGCTACCAGGGGGGTAGGAGTTAAAAATGTGGCAGTAGAGGGTTCAAGCAGAATTTTAAAGGAAGAATTAAAGGAAACATTTCTGGAGGCTGTTCAAAACGCTAATTTAAAATTAGATGATGTAAGTTTTGCCATCTCTTCAGGTGTAATAACTTCAGAAATAGGGCTTTTAGAAATCCCTCATCTCTCAGCACCGGTATCAATAGATGAGCTTGCTCAAAATGTAAAAAAGATAAAAGATATACGCATATTTCCGCTGGATATACCCTTATTTTTTATTAGGGGAATAAAGACCACGGGCAACATCAAAACTCCAAATCTTATGAATGCAGGAAAAGTGGATTTCATGCGAGGAGAAGAAACACAGGTTGCGGGATTTCTTTCCACGTATAATTATGATTTACCTTTAACTGTTATCTTTTTAACATCCCACACAAAATATGTAAGTATTAACAAGAAGGGAAAAATTGCCGGAAGTCTCACCACCTTATCGGGACAAGTATATGAGGCAATTATTAAAAGAACTGTCATCAGCAAATCAGTAAGAAAAACAGATGACTTTGACGATTCTTGTTTTTTTGATACTGAAATAATAGAATGTGCCCGTTATTGGGTTAAGGAAGGAGGATTTCTCAGAACCTTATTGATGCCAAGACTTGCAGATGTTTTATTAAAAACAAAATGGTATGAAAGAAAATTGTTTCTGGAGGCAGCAATAGCGGCAGAGGATATGAATGCTATAGGTCAATTTGAAAGATTTGGCTTCCCTAAGGATGCAGGTTTTGTCATTATAGGAGAAAATGATAGAAGATGCAGGATATATAAATATTTGCTCCAGAAAATGAAATTAAAGAGCCCCTCAAAAATAATAAGTGATACAAAAAGCATAGATATGCTCACTATTAATGGAACCATAGAAATAGCCAGAAGAGGAAAATTACTGGAAGGATAAAAAGTTTAAAAATTATAAAGAGGATAACATGGCAAAAGTCCTGGTAGCTGCTACATCCTTCGCAAGAAGCTCAAAAGAGCCGCTTGAGGTTTTAAGACAAGAAAAAATACAGATAGATATTAATAAAAGAGGGAGGCCTTTTAAAGAAAGCGAGCTTTTAGAAATAATCGAGGATTACGACGGGGTTATAGTTGGAGTTGATCCTTTTACAGAGGCGGTAATTGAAAGGGGTAAAAGGTTAAAAGTAATAGCAAAGCATGGTGTGGGGGTTGACAATATCGACATAAAAACCGCAACTAAAAAGGGAATATACGTAACCATCACACCGGGGGCAAATGAGCAGGCTGTAGCTGATCATACATTTGCATTAATATTAGCTCTTGTAAGGAAGATACATCTTGCAGATCCTCTCACAAGGGAAGGTAAGTGGCCAAGATTGATAGGTATGGAGGTTTGGGGTAAAAAATTAGGTGTGGTTGGTCTTGGTAGAATTGGTAAAAATGTGGTAAAGCGAGCTAAGGGATTCAATATGCAAATATATGCATGTGACCCTGTGGTAGATAAAGCCTTTTGTGAAAGGTATAAAGTTAAAATAGTTGATCTTGAGACAATATTCAAGGAAAGTGACATTATCACACTCCATGCTCCATTAACCAAATCTACAAGGCACCTTGTTAATGAAAAGATGCTCGGTTTAATGAAAGATAGCGCTTTACTAATAAATACGGCAAGAGGGGGATTGGTTGATGAAAAAGCTCTTTTTAAAGCTCTGGAAGAGAAAAAAATTGGTGGGGCAGCACTTGACTGTTTCTCTAAGGAACCCCCTGATGAAAACTTTTCTCTGTTTAAACTGGATAATGTAATCGTTACTCCTCACATAGCTTCATATACCCGAGAGGCAAACAGAAATATGGGCATTATGGCAGCAAGAAGTGTCATAGATGCATTAAGCGGCAGAATACCCGAAAATGTTGTTAACCAGGAACTTGTAAACTTAAAACCACCGGAGCAGAATAAGATATGAGCAGGTATAAGGTTGTGGTCACCGATTATAATTATCCCGACCTTGAGAAAGAAAAAAATATTTTAAAGCAAATTGATGCTGAGCTTATTCCTGCCCAGTGCAAAACAGAAGATGATGTTATAAAAGTAGCAGCTGAAGCTGATGCTCTTTTAAATCAATACGCTCCCATCACAGAAAAAGTAATTGCTAACTTAAAAAGGTGCAGGGTTATTGCTCGTTATGGAATAGGTGTAGATAACATAGATGTGAGGGCGGCTACTAAAAAGGGGATAATGGTGGTTAATGTACCCTCCTACTGTGAAGATGAGGTATCAGATCATGCCCTGGCTCTCATCCTATCCTGTGTTAGAAAAATATTCCGTTATAACCAGCAGATAAGAAAAGGTACCTGGGACTGGAAGACCGAAAAACCCATCCATAGCCTGAGTGAACTAACACTCGGTCTTGTGGGTTTTGGTAAAATAGCGCGTAGCTTAGCAAGAAAAGCAAAATGTCTGGGTTTCAAAGTTGTAGCTTTTACCCCCCGCAAACATGAAAAGCTGTACAAAAAAGAGGGTGTGGAAAGAATGGAATTTGATATACTTCTAAAGATCTCTGATGTAATTTCTATTCATGCACCTTTAAACGAGTCCACCAGACACCTTTTCGGTGAAAGAGAATTTAACCTGATGAAACCATCCGCATATCTTGTGAATACCGCAAGGGGAGCTCTTATAGATGAGAGAGCACTTTATGAGGCCCTGGTGAACAAAAGGATAGCAGGAGCAGCTCTTGACGTTTTAGAAACAGAGTTTCCTGATGCCAGCAACCCTCTTTTTCAGCTGGATAATGTGATATTCACTCCCCATGCAGCCTGGTATTCAGAAGCATCTCTGGAAAAACTCCAGACAAAACCTGCACTGGATATAGTAAGAGCACTAAAAGGTGAGATTCCCGAAGGCCTGGTAAACAGAGAACTTATCCAGAGTGATTAATCCCTTTTTAGGATTCTATAATGCCTCATAAAAAGATTTTGAGAAGCCTGTACCGCTTTTTGGAAATCTGGTCTCCTTATCTCAAAAGTAGAATCCCGGTAATCCCAGCGGCGGCTATTATGACAGCAGGATGAGGATCAAGCCACAAAAGAACAGCAAAACAGACCAAGGCTATGCCCGCAACTTTTAAATCCAGAAAAGCTGTTTTCCCGATACTCACTGCTGATGAGATAATAAGGGCAAGGACTGCTGAGCGAAGACCGGTAAGCAATCCTTTTATCTTGGGATTTTCCCTTATCAAAAGAAAAATTCTTGTCAGGATTAAAACAAGCCCAAAGGAGGGAAGTATCACTCCAGTGGTGCTTACCAGGGCTCCGGTTAAACCTGCCAGTTTATATCCGGTAAAAGTTGCAAGGTTAACAGCAAGGGGACCAGGAGTCATCTCTGCAATAGTTATAATCTGCAAAAATTCAGACATTTTCAGCCAGCCATTGGATGTAACCATCTCATGCTGGATCAGGGGAATCATGGCATATCCCCCACCGTAGGCAAAAAACCCAATCTTGAGAAAGGTTAGAAAAAGATTAAGTTGCATCTTAATTTTCCTGTCTTTCTCTCTCACCTTTTTCTCTTAAACAGCCCTCTGGACTTATTCTGGTTTTATTTCCTATCCAGAATCCCAAAACACTACAGATAAGGATAACAAGTAGAGGATGTAGCCTTAGCCATAGAAGAGCCACTAAAGCTACACCTGTTAGAATAATACTCAGTCTTTCTATAAAAATCTCCTTTGAAAAGATAAAAGATACCTGAGCTAAAAGGGCAACTATTGCCCCTGCTGCTCCCTTGAAAAAGGCTGCAAAAAGTGGGATGTTAAAAAAATGCAGTAAAAAAATGGCAACTGCCAGGATAACTAAAAATGAAGGTAAAGATACTCCCAAAATAGCAGCAATTGCTCCTTTATACCTTGCCATCCTGTAACCAACAAAGGTAGCTGTATTAACTGCAACAGCACCTGGAGCAGTCTGGCCAACAGCTATTATTTCCATAAATTCCTTCATACTTACCCAGTGATGGTTATCTACAATTTCCCTTTTTATTAAAGGAATCATGGAAAAACCACCACCAAAGGTGAAAATGCCTATACGAAAAAAAGTTGTAAATATCTTTAGATAAGTTCCACTGAATAGCTGCACTTATCACCCCTTACTATACTTTTCCTGAACTCAAAAGGAATCCCGGTAGTATAGGTTATCCTTTTTACCAGAAGAGCCGGAGAGCCGATGGGAATTTTAAGTTTTTCAGCCTCAAACCTGTCTACTAAGATGGGCTCAAAGGTTTCCCTTGCCCGGGTTATTTTTACCCTGTATTTTTTTATGATGAGATCATAAAGAGGTACCTTTTCTATATCTTCTCTGTCTAAATCAGGAAAAAGTTCCTCCACAAGATAGGAAGTTTCTAAGATTAAAGGCTCCTGATTGGCAAGCCTCAGTCTCATTATTTTGTAAACCATCTCATTTTCTTTTAACCCCAGAACATTTTTGATGTAAGAATCAGGCAAAATTTTTTCATTTTGCAGAAGTTTTGAGGAAGGTTTGAGTCCCCTTTCTCTCATATCCTGGGCAAAACTGTAGAATCTATTTAACTGCTGGGTTATTTTAGGTTCTGCTACAAAGGTTCCTTTTCCCTGTTTGCGGTATAAAAGTCCTTCCTGGACCAGTTGAGATAAAGCCTGCCGGACGGTTCCCCGGCTTACTCCATATTTCTCGCAAAGCTCTGTTTCGGAAGGAATAAGTGAGTGGGGGGTCCATTCCCCACTTTCTATATTTTTTCTTAACTTCTCGGTAAGCTGACAATATAAGGGAACAGGAGATTTTTCATCTAAGAGCATATTTCACCTCAAATAAATATATATACCTGTCTCTTATACACATCTCCGAGCCCACGAGACTAGGCATGATCTCGTATGCCGTCTTCTGCTT
>CBFDTW010000075.1:0-6795 GCA_965613085.1 uncultured bacterium
TTTTTTTCAAGCAGAAGACGGCATACGATATCATGCCTAGTCTCGTGGGCTCGGAGATGTGTATAAGAGACAGACCTTATTTTTTGCCTGCGGAAAGTTTCCCACTCTTACAGGAAAATTCTGGGAATAGGTGTCTCATCTGTTTTTCATTCTCTTGTAGGAATAGATAAAAAGGGAAACCCTTTAACACCTCTTTATCCATTTACTGATACGAGAGGAAAAGGTAAGGTGGGCAAAGTTAAAAAAGAGCTACCAGATTTTTACCAAAAAACCGGTTGCCCTCCTCATCCCCTTTACCCGGCAATAAAAATTTTGTGGTTAAAGGAGGACAGACCCTCTATTTTTGAAAAAATAGATAAGTTCATCTCAATTAAAAGCTACATATTGCATAAGCTAACAGGACAGCTGGTAGAAGATACCTCCGTTGCCTCCGGATCCGGACTTTTAAACGTACATAATCTTTGCTGGGATGAGGAGATTCTGGAGTTTTTATCTTTAAAGAAAAAAAATCTACCTCAGGTTGTGGAAGCAACTGAAAAACTCTCCCTTAGATCCCTGCAAGGCTTGGAAAAGCGTAAGGGAGTTCCTGTTTATCCAGGAGCCGGGGATGGGGTCCTGTGCAATCTTGCCAGTGGATTAAAAAAAGACCGGGTCTCCTCTACCGTTGGGTCCAGTGGAGCCATACGTATTGCTTCCAGAAAACCCTTTCTGGATGAAAGGGAAAGAACCTGGTGCTACCATCTTTATAGAAATTGGTGGATAATCGGGGGAGCTATAAACAATGGAGGACTTACCCTCCGCTGGTTCAAAGACAAACTGTACAAAAAAGAGGCCGAAGAGGCGCAAAAAAAGGGACAGAACATTTATGAAATCCTTAATAAAGAGGCACAAAAATCTCCCCCGGGAGCCAATAATTTAATTTTTCTTCCCTTTCTCACTGGAGAGAGAGCTCCCAACTGGAATCCGGCCATGAGAGCCTGTTTCATAGGATTGGCCCTTCGCCATGAGGCAAAAGATATAATTCGCAGTATTATGGAAGGAGTGATGTGCAGGATGAGAGCCGTTTTTGATGTTTTTCAACCCCTTATTTCAGAACGACCTGTAATTATAGCAAGCGGAGGTTACATAAAAAGTGACCTCTGGTTAAAAATACAGGCAAATCTTTTTAATGCTCCCATTAATGTCATGTATGAAAAAGAGGCTGCCAGCATGGGAGCAGTAATTTTAGCTTTATTTGCCCAGGAAAAGCTTAAAAACCTGGAAGAATTTGAACCAAAGATTAAAAAAAAGGTTCTACCGGAAAAAGAACAGGTAGAAAAGTACAGCAAAATCTACGAAAAACATATTGATGCCTACAGACGCCTTGAAGGATATTTCTCTAAGAAAGATATGGAAACAAGAGGAAGTTATGCTTAGTATGAAAGTCACCCTGGAAAAAATCATTTACTATAATGAGCAAAATAACTACCTTGTGGCAAGATGTTCCCTGCCTGAAAGGGAAGATGAAATCTTTACCATAGTTGGCAATGTTGCCAATCCTGCTCCAGGAACACTTCTACAAATTGAAGGTGAATGGTCAGTTCATCCGAAATATGGCAGACAGTTTAAACTCACAAGTTACATCAAAATCCAGCCTGTTACTGAAAAAGGGATAGAGAAATATCTGGGAAGTGGGATAATAGAAAAAATCGGGCCGGGTATAGCCGCAAGGATAGTTAAACATTTTGGCCAGGATAGCTTAAGGATAATTGAAAAGAATCCGGACAGATTAGAAGAAGTTGAAGGAATAGGCTCCAAAAGAAAGGAAAATATTATCTCCGCCTGGAAAAAACAAAAAAGAGCAAACGATGTGATGCTCTACCTTTACTCTCTTGGAATAGGTCCTTCAACTGTTGGTAAAATATATGCTACTTATGGAGACGAGGCGCCTCAAAAAATTCAGGAAAATCCTTACTGTCTAATTGAGGATGTTTTTGGCATAGGCTTTAAAAAAGCAGATTCTATAGCTAAGGATGTAGGAATAAAGAAAGAGGCTTTTCCTCGAATAAAAGCAGGAATCCATCACACACTAATTCAAAGCACAGAACAGGGTCACACCTTTCTTCCCTTTGAAGAAATCAAGGAAAAATCTGCCAGACTTCTTGAGGTAGAAGAGGAGCTAATAGAAAAGACAATCCTTAGCCTGCAGGAGAGAAGACATTTAATTGTAGAAGATGATGCAGTATATCACCCCAGCCTGTACTCTGCTGAGGTGGAAGTTGCAACCAGGCTAACCAGTCTCCTGAAGAAGGAAAAAGACGCCCTGCCACTCGGATGGGAAAATATGATAGATTTGCTGGAAGAACGCCAAAAGATGAAGCTTTCCTCCGGTCAAAAAAGAGCAATTAAGACCGCTCTCACCGAAAAGTTAATGGTACTTACCGGAGGACCGGGGACCGGGAAAACCACCACAGTTAAATCAATAGTTCTTCTTTTTGAAGAATTCGGCTTTAAGGTCCTGCTGGCGGCTCCCACAGGAAGAGCAGCTAAAAGGTTATCCCAGGCTACCGGTAAGGAGGCAAGCACCATACACCGCCTTCTGGGATTTGTTCCAGGTCAGGGATTCACCAGAAATGAGAAAAACAAATTAAGAGCAGACGTGGTAATAGTTGACGAGGTCTCAATGATAGATATTATGCTTATGAGTGCACTACTTAAAGCTCTTCCTTCATCCTGCAGACTTATCCTGGTGGGAGATGCCGATCAGCTTCCTGCTGTGGGACCAGGGAACCTCCTGCAGGATATCATTCAATCCGGACTTGTGAGTGTTGTTAAACTGGAAGAGATTTTCCGTCAGGCTAAGAAAAGCCTTATAGTGGTAAATGCTCACCGTGTAAATAAGGGAAATTTTCCCTACCTTATTCCCTTCCCGCGTGATTTGAAATATCTTGGAGAAAAAGACTTTTATTTCCTGCAGGAATCTGATGCAGCTAAGGCAGAAACAATAATTGTAAACCTTTATTGTAAGAAGGTGCCGGAAAAATTTGGTTTTGACCCTTTTTGTGACATCCAGGTTATATCTCCTCTCTATAAAGGAAAAGCAGGAGTTACCAGGTTAAACAGGATCCTTCAGGAAATTTTAAATCCAAAAGGACCTTATCTTTTGCGAGGGCAAACAGTCCTCAGAGTTGGAGACAAGGTTATGCAGCTTAAAAACAACTATGAAAAAGAAGTTTTCAATGGAGATATCGGAATAATAGAAGAGGTGGATAGAGAAAAAGAAACGATCAGGGTAAAATTTCCGGAAAAAAGCGTAATCTATCAGGGACAGGACCTTTCCCAACTCACCTTATCTTACGCAGTTAGCGTCCATAAATCTCAGGGATCAGAATATCCTGCTATTATTGTGCCCATTCTAACCTCCCATTATATTATGCTTCAGAGAAACCTGCTTTACACTGCTCTAACAAGAGCTAAAAAATTAGCTATACTTATTGGAGATAAAAAAGCCCTGGCTATTGCAATAAAAAATAATAAGGTGGCCAAAAGATACACCAAACTGATAGAGAGATTAAACAAAAAAATGAACAAGAAGTAGAAATTTAGTGATATATTGACATAAGGGGAAAAATTATTATTGTTTATAGATAGAATGGTCATAATGGACAGCTGTCCTGGTAGCTCAACAGGATAGAGCAACAGCCTTCTAAGCTGTGGGTTGGGGGTTCGAGTCCCCCCCAGGACTCCATTTAAGGATGCGGGGGTAGCTCAGTTGGTAGAGCATCGGCCTTCCAAGCCGATGGTCGCGGGTTCGAGTCCCGTTCCCCGCTCCATTTATTTTAACCTATTTTAATCAAGATGGTGAGCGTAGCTCAGCTTGGTTAGAGCACTGGATTGTGGCTCCAGTGGTCGGGGGTTCAAGTCCCCCCGCTCACCCCTGGGCTGTTAGCTCAACTGGCAGAGCAACGGACTCTTAATCCGTAGGTTGCAGGTTCGATTCCTGCACAGCCCACCAGAGAAAAAAGAAAAAGGAAAAAGGGGAAAAAAGTAGCTATACTGGTTGCTCATGAGTTTGAGGACATTGAGGTGCTCTATCCTCTGTTAAGACTGAGTGAGGAAGGAGCAGGGATTATTCTGGCTACTTTACATACCGGTTTTCATCCTCGCCCGGCTTTTCCAGAAAAACCTGTTACCGGCCGCTTTGGTACAGTAATCCCTCCTATTGTGTTGAGAGAGGGAAAAAGATTCACACATTTAACCATTGACAGGCTAAATGTAGATGAGATTGATTGTGTCATTATTCCAGGAGGCTTTGCACCCGACCGTCTCCGGATTGACCAAACAACTCTTAACATTGTAAAGGGTGCTTATAATAGGGGAAAAGTGGTTGCCGCTATCTGTCACGGACCCCAGGTTTTAATTTCAGCTGGGATAATAAAAGGAAAAAAGGCTACAGGTTATACTGCTGTTAAGGATGACCTTGTTAATGCAGGTGCACGGTTTCTGGATGTTCCGGTTATTCGTGATGGAAATATTATTACCAGCAGGGTTCCCGATGACCTTCCCCAGTTCTGTCAGGAAATTATAAAGGCTCTTGAGGAAAGTTAACCTTTGATGGAGATATTGATGAGTGAGGTAGATACAGGTTTTACCCGTTATTTAAAAGATACATTTGAGATAATGAATAAGCTGGGCTTGCTCCTTGTATCCGGCGATATGAACAACCACAATGTTATGACCATAGGATGGGCAGCCGCAGGAATTATCTGGCGCAAGCCCATATTTGTGATACTGGTGAGACCTTCCCGTTACACTTATGGACTTATAGAAAAAAACGGTGAGTTCACGGTAAACGTTCCCTCTTCCCAAATGGATAGAATAGTTTCTTTCTGCGGTAGTGTATCCGGAAGAGACCACGATAAATTCAGAGAGAAAAATCTCACTCCTCTGCCCGGGAAAAAAGTCAACTGTCCCATTATTAAGGAATGTTCTATTAGCTATGAATGTCGGGTAGTTCATAAAAATGATGTTATTCCCACAAATCTGTTCCCGAATATCCCACCTGAGTACTACCCTCAAGGAGACTACCATAGAGTTTATTTTGGCGAGATTTTGACAGCTTATAAAATAGTATAAGTCTTTGTCATACCTGTTTAAATCTTAAGCTGAGAAGCTTCCCATTAAACCGTAAAGGAGGGATCTCATGGGTGAGGCACCAAAGGACAAAAGCGAAATAGTATTTGAAACAGGAAGTCTCTCTAAGGAAGAACTTGAAACATTGCTTAACAGTTTACCTGTGGATATCACGTTTGTGGATAAAGAAGACACAGTCCGATACTTCAGCCAGTCAAAAAAGAGAATTTTCCCCAGAGCAAAAGCCGTTATCGGGCGCAAAGTTCAACAGTGTCACCCTCAAAAGAGCATTCATATTGTTAACAGGATACTTGATGACTTCAGAAATGGCCAAAGAGATGTAGCCGAGTTCTGGATTAAATTAGAGGAAAAACTTATTTACATCCGCTACTTTGCAGTTCGTAAAAATGGCAAGTATCTTGGAACCGCAGAAGTAACCCAGGATATTACGAATATAAAGAAAATAGAAGGAGAGAAAAGACTTCTATAAGTTAAAAAGTTAAAAAAACTCATATGAGGAACCTGCGTTAAATAAAAAAGGAGAGATATGAGGACAAAGAAATTAGGTTACACAGATCTTTACCTTACAAGGATTGGACTTGGAACGTGGGCAATTGGTGGAGGAGGTTGGGAATTTAGCTGGGGTCCTCAGGATGACAGGGAATCCATTGCGACCATTCATCGTGCCCTTGAGCTTGGAATTAACTGGATAGATACAGCTCCAGTTTATGGTCTCGGCCACTCTGAAGAGATTGTGGGTAGGGCAATCAAAGGATTAAGTGAAAAACCAACCATCGCCACAAAGTGCAGCAGAATCTGGGATAAAGAAGGAAAAATATTAAGCTCCCTTAAAGAAGAGAGTATCCGCCGTGAGGTTGAGGCAAGTCTCCGAAGGCTTAAAGTAGACGTTATTGACCTTTACCAGATTCACTGGCCAAGACCTGAAAAGGACATTGAAGAGGCCTGGGGAACGATTGCAGACCTTGTGAAAGAGGGTAAAATTCGCTATGCCGGAGTGTCTAATTTCAATGTGGAGCAACTGAAAAGAATACAGCCAATTCATCCTGTAGCTTCTCTTCAGCCACCCTACAGTATACTGGAGCGGGAAATTGAAAAAGATGTTCTTGAATACTGTGCAAAAAACAATATCGGAGTAATCGTATACAGTCCAATGCAAAAAGGTCTTCTAACAGGGAAATTTACCAGAGAGCGCATCAGGGATCTGCCACCGGATGACCATCGTCGCAAAGACCCGCATTTTCAAGAACCAAGACTCAGCATCAATCTTAAACTGGTGGAAGATCTACGCTTAATTGCAAAAAAGAGGAGCAGGACAGTTGCACAGCTTGCAATAGCCTGGACCTTGAGACGAGCTGAGGTAACTGCAGTTATTGTTGGTGCAAGACGCCCATCACAGATTGAAGAAACTGCTCCGGCTGCAGACTGGATACTTTCCGAAGAAGAGGTTAAGGAGATTGAGGTGCTTCTTGAAAAATATAAAAATATGCTGGAAAATACTAAAGAGGAAGGAGGTGTAAGATGACCCGGAGATTGCAAATCTACAGGTGTGAGGTTTGTGGAAATATCGTCGAGGTTTTGCATAGCGGGAAAGGAGCTGTCTCTTATACACATCTCCGAGCCCACGAGACTAGGCATGATCTCGTATGCCGTCTTCTGCTTGAA
>CBFDTW010000076.1:0-6632 GCA_965613085.1 uncultured bacterium
TTCAAGCAGAAGACGGCATACGAGATCATGCCTAGTCTCGTGGGCTCGGAGATGTGTATAAGAGACAGCTGTAAAAAAAGTGGCAAGGGAAAGAACCGCCATATTGAGTTAGTATCTATTTTCTCGCTTGGAGGGGAAATTATTTCTATAATCCAGTCAGGGGCACCAAATATGCCTTCTTCTTTTATTATTTTTAGTCTCTTTGAGGAAATAAAGATTATATCAGGCTGAACTACATTTACTGAACTGAAGACCACATCTATAGGGGCATTATAAATTTTGCCTACGCTGTGTTCTTTCACAAAGCTCCGAATAATAAATCCTAAGTTCCCAGAGATATCCCGATGTGGTGTTGATGGTGCAGGAGCCATAAATAGTCTACCTCCTATAATCTGATAGGTTTTTCCATCACTGGGTAGTTCCCGATAATCCTGATAGGTCCATATGTTCTGATTTAAATCAATAAGAGGATTTTCCATCTATGCTTTGACCTCCTTTTTTGGTTTAAACTTAGCAGGTTTAAGAACCCTATGCTTGGCTGTTAGTACTATAGCAAGGCATAGATTTCGGTCAATGTTCACTGCCTTGCTGCTCCCGGTTCTCTTGACAACATTACCATTTTATCTATAATACTTTTATGAACATTTAATCATATAACCATAAAAGGAGAAAATAAATGTTACTATCAATTCTTTTATCAGGGACAAGAGCATTACTTGAGTACCTCTCTGCCCATGTTTTAACCTGTCTTGTTCCTGCTTTTTTTATAGCAGGTGCAATAAGCAGCATGATTAAAAAAGAGGTTATTTTAAGATACTTTGGTCCATCTGCCAATAAATTTTTGTCCTATTCCATAGCCTCAGTTTCAGGCACAATTCTTGCTGTGTGTAGCTGTACTATCTTACCTCTTTTTTCCGGAATTTATACCATGGGAGCAGGAATAGGCCCTGCTACCACCTTTCTTTACTCAGGTCCTGCTATAAATCTTCTTGCCATTATTTACTCTGCACGTCTTCTTGGGATAGAGCTTGGTATAGCAAGAGGAGTGGGGGCGGTAAGTTTTTCCATTGTTATTGGTCTTATAATGGCAACTTTATTTGAGAGAAAAAGAGAAAAAGAGACTGAAGAGGCAAAGTTTTCCATGGTAGCCGACCCTCATACATCCACAAAAAATCCTGCTATAACTTTTTTATTTTTTGCCGACCTTGTGGGAATTCTTGTTTTTGGAGCCTGGAAAAAATGGTGGATTGTAGTAACGCTACTTGCCCTTCTGATAATAATTTTAAAGCTCTGGTTTAAAAAAGAGGAAATTTTATCCTGGCTTTCATCAACCTGGCAGTTTGTCCTGCTAATTTTGCCCTGGCTTCTTGTGGGAGTTTTTGCTGCAGGGATAATAAGGGATTTTTTGCCTCCTGAGGTGATAAAAACATGGGTGGGGGGAGACAGTTTAAGGTCCAATTTCATTGCCTCAATTGCAGGAGCTTTAATGTATTTTGCTACTTTAACGGAGGTTCCTATTTTAAGGGCTTTTCTTGAACTTGGTATGGGGAAAGGTCCTGCTCTTGCTCTCCTTCTTGCAGGACCTGCTTTATCTTTGCCCAACATGCTTGTTATAAGAAATGTCATGGGCACAGTGAAAGCTGCAGTTTATATAGCCCTTGTTGTCTGTATGTCCACTTTCGCAGGAGTTATTTTTGGGAAGTTTGTATTTTAAAAACAAAATAAGGAGGGATAAAGTATGAAGGTCCAGATTTTTGGAACAGGTTGCCCAAAATGCAGGAAACTGGAGGAAAATGCAAAAAAGGCAATCAGGGAGCTTGGAGTTGAGGCTGAAGTTGAAAAGGTGCAGGATGTGCGAGAAATTAGCAAGTTTGGAGTAATGATAACTCCTGCTCTTGCCATTGATGGTAAGGTTAAATGTTCGGGAGAGATAGCCTCACCTGATAAAATAAAAAAATGGCTAAAGGAGATAGGATAATGCCAGAATGGAAAGAGGGAATGCCCACTCATGAGAATATTATTTTCAACTGCTTTGGAGGGCTCTCCAATACGGGGATTGTTGCTGCCCTTGCCAGCCTGGAGGCTGTGAAAGAGCTTGGAGTGGATAAGGTGGCAATAGGATGTCTTGCAGGACTTCCAGTAGGTGTTCCTCCAGTTCACGGGAAAACAAAGGCAGCAAAGAAAATCGTAACTGTTGATGGATGTCCTATGGAGTGCTCAAGAAAAGTGGAGGAATTCTTATAGGAAGAGCATTTCCTTCCCTTTCCATCTGGCTTGAGAGGATGAGTATAGCCCAGGTTTCCATCCCCATTGCTATTTGCCTTTTCTTTATGATGTATCCAATTATGGTTAAAATTGATTTTTCCCAGGTAATACAAACCGGAAAAACTCCCAAACCTGTATTTTTAACCTTGTTTGTTAACTGGGCTATAAAGCCTTTTTCCATGTTTTTTATTGCCTCTTTTTTCCTGGGAGTTTTATTTCGCCCCCTTATCCCGGGAACAGAGATTATTCGGGGAGAGGAGGTGCCTTTATACCGCTCCTACATCTCAGGATGTATCCTTTTAGGAATTGCTCCGTGTACAGCAATGGTTCTTATGTGGTCCTACCTTGCCCGGGGGAATGAAGGCCTTACCCTGATTATGGTTGCTATTAACTCCCTAACCATGCTTTTCTTGTACGCTCCCCTGGGGGGATTCCTGTTGGAACTCAACAGGATGCCCATTCCCTGGCAGACTATAGTTTTATCAGTTTTAATTTACGTGGGTCTTCCTCTTGTAGCAGGGTATTTTTCCCGTAAACAAATTATAAAGAAAAAGGGGATTGAGTGGTTTGAGAAAAAATTTGTCCACCGGCTAACAAATATCTCCATTGTTGCTCTTCTTGCCACCTTAGTCGTCCTTTTTTCTCTTAAAGGCGAGATCATCCTGAAACAGCCTCAGAGCATTGGTCTTATTGCTATACCCTTATTTATTCAGATATGTTTTATCTTTGCCATAGGTTATTTTATGGCAAAGCTTTTAGGTCTTGTTTATGAAAATGCTGCCCCCGCAGCAATGATTGGTGCATCAAATCACTTTGAAGTGGCAATTGCCACCTCCACCATGCTGTTTGGTCTTGCCTCAGGTTCATCTTTAGCTACAGTAGTGGGAGTTTTGACCGAGGTTCCCATAATGCTTATGCTGGTTAAGATATGCCTTGCTACCAGGAACTGGTTTGAAAGGTCACCTGAGCTTGCCCCAATAGGAAGAAGGGAGCTTTAAAGACCGTTAGATTCGACGTTATTACGATTTAATTTATTTACTCCCGAAGGGAGGTTGAGCGATCTCTTGACTTACATTTAAAAGAGATTAAGAATATCTACAAAACAGGTGATGGAGTTCACCTTATAAATAGCCTGCAGGTTTGCAGGATGATAACTCCTACTTCTGAGGGAAGTAGGAGTTTTTCTATTTTCCAGGTGACCTATGGGCACTCAAAAATTACATATTTTTCTTATAAGACATGGAAGAACAGAGTGGAACAAGAAGAAAATCTTTCGAGGACATATAGATATTCCACTTGATGAAGTGGGGAGAAATCAGGCTGATGTTACGGGAAGCTTTCTTAGAAATATAAACTTGACTGTCATTTATTCAAGTCCTCTAAAAAGAGCTCTGGAAACTGCACAGATTATAAAAAAATATCAAAACAATAGTGTAGAAATTGTACCCTACCCGGGTTTCTTGGACCTAAATTATGGAGAATGGGAAGGTAAAACTTATGAAAAGGTAAAAAGGAGTTATCCAGAACTTTATCAGATGTGGGAAAAAGAGCCTAATAGAGTTAAAATCCCCAAAGGGGAAACCCTCTGGGAAGCAAAGAGAAGATCCTGGCAAGCCTTACGCGAAGTTATCTCTAAACATCAAGGCTATGTAGGGATTGTTTCTCATCGAGTAATAAATAAGCTAATTATCTGCAGTATTCTGGGAATAGATGAGTCCGGATTCTGGAAAATAAAGCAAGACCCTTGCTGTATCAATATAATTGAGTGCCACAATGGAAGATTCACCATTTTGAGATTAAATGATACTTGCCATATCTCTCCTTTAAAGGAAAACCTGGAAACTGCGGATTTTTAGTTTATAGAAGCCAGAAAATGAGAAAAAAGATTCAAAAAAGAAAGGCTTTTACGATAGTGTGTATTTTGAGCTGCTGAATGCTATGAGGGAATAAAATCCGGGGGCGGAAGATGTTCTTGACAAAATAAAATTTTCAAGTATTTTTATAAGTAAATGCTAATATACTTATTTAAAGGAGAAAATAATTATACTCCACCCAGAGATAGAAAAAGTAACAATAGAAAAAGTAACAAGGGTATGCAAGGCTCTTTCTGATCCTACAAGATTGAGGATATTTTTACTGCTAACAGAGAAAACTCTTTGTGTTAATGCAATAGTCAACTTTCTCAATGTCTCTCAACCGGCTGTATCCCAGCACCTAAGAGTTCTAAGAGAGGCTGGACTGATATATGCAGAAAAAAGAGGATACTGGGTGCATTATTCAGCCAATAAAGAGAAAATAGAGCAATTCATAAAAGAATTTGATATTCTATTGGAAGGTGAGCAATAGTGGCAATATATCATCTTGGTCGTGCTTTTTTCGGAAAAAAAGGTTATTGCAAGTGTCATAAAAGCAGAAGCAACTGAGGTAATATGGGTTATGAATGAAAATTTAGTTATAAAAGTATCAAACTTAACAAAGTTTTACAGGGAAACTATAGGTGTTGACCATATTAGCTTTGAGGTTAGGGGAAGAGAAATATTTGGCTTCTTAGGGCCTAACGGGGCAGGAAAAACTACCACTATTCGCATCCTTACAGGAATCCTGCTGCCAGATGAGGGAGAGGCTAAAATTATGGGAATAGATATTATTAAAGACCCTATTGCTGCAAAGAGAATTATGGGGGTTGTACCTGAGGTGTGCAATGTTTACGTAGACCTTTCTGCCTGGGAAAATATGATTCTCATGGGAAAACTTTACGGTGTGAGAAAAGACGAGAGAGAAAAAAAGGCAGAAGAAATTCTTCAAAAATTTGGTCTATGGCAGAGAAAAGATGAGAAAACAAGAAGATTCTCCAAGGGAATGAAACAAAGACTAATTCTTGCTATGTCTTTAATCCACAACCCAGAGGTTCTCTTCCTTGATGAGCCAACCTCAGGCCTCGATGTTCAAAGTAGCCGGATGATAAGAGAGGTCCTGCAGGAGCTTAAACTGAAGGGGAAAACTATCTTTTTAACCACTCACAATATTGAAGAGGCAAATCTTCTCTGTGACAGAGTAGCTATTATAAACAAAGGAAAAATAGTTGCTATTGATACTCCTGAAAGGCTAAAAGGTGCTTTCCAGAAAACCCAATCTGTAGAAGTTGCCTTTAACAGAATACCTTCAAATATAAAAGAGATTGAAAATATTCCTCATGTTAACAGTTGTCAGAGATTAGGAGATAAACTACGTCTTTATACTCCGAACCCGGATAGGGTAATAAGAAAACTTACTGAATATAGTGAAAAAAATAACCTACGTTTTATCTCTCTTAGTATACTTGGTCCAAGTCTGGAAGATGTCTTTGTTAAACTTACTGAAGAAAAGGAGACAAGCTTATGAATAAGCTCCGTTCCTCCTCTAAGTTTTTTTACACCCTGAAAAGCTCGGTGGCAGTAGCAGAGAAAGATGCCCGTATTTACTATCTGAAACCCCCCGTCATCATCTTTGGCATTTTATTTCCTGTATTTTTCTTTCTGGCCTTTAGTTTAGGGAGAAAGATTCCTCCTCATAACCTTATACCTTCTCTTGTAGCCATGACTCTTTTTTTCACATCCTCATCGGTTGGGCCTCTGGTCACCCCCTGGGAAAGAACAGCCCGAACTTACGAGAGATTGCTTACCACACCGGTTTCCATTTTTTCTCTTCTCTCAGGCGATACCCTGGCAGGACTTCTTTTCGGAATGGTGATATCCGCGGTCCCTCTTATCATAGGACCCGTATTTTTTCATACATCTATCCATCACCCTTTTGTCCTTCTGGGAGGTATGCTCATATCCTCTTTATGCTTTTCTTGTCTTGGAGTTCTTTTATCCTCCCCTGCGACCGAGGCTCCTTCCCAGGTGATGATGCTCTCTTCTCTTGTCAGGTTCCCTCTTATTTTTATAAGCGGAATATTCATCCCATTAGAGAATCTTCCCTTCTGGGGAAAACTGGCAGCTATGATATCTCCTTTAACTTATGCTACCGATATAATTAGATATAGCCTGGGTGGTTCAGGATTTTATCCTGTTTTTTTAAATATAGCGGCTATCCTTGCATTTTCCGCAGGGTTTTTTAGCTTTGCTCTGAGGTTCCATCAAAAAAACCTTGAAAAGGGAATATAATATCAATAAAAAAAACTGCCAGAGAAGATAGTTGACGAAATTAATTTTTTTATACATATATAAAATAAAATGCGTATTTTAGCTGTAGTGCAGGGAAATTATGGTAAAAGAATAGCGGGTAATATTAATTTTCACGCTCCCTCAAGCTGGAAAATAACTACCTGGACAGCCCCTTCCTATTTTCCAGTAATTGTTGAGGAACCCGAGGAATTTTTGCCCCTC
>CBFDTW010000077.1:0-6599 GCA_965613085.1 uncultured bacterium
CTTTTTCACCTGGTGGATGATGCTGAAAAAGCTGCACAGATTATTATTGAAAATTCAAAAAAATATGGATACGTATAAATTTTTTGACCTTTGTTTAGTTTCTATTATAATAAATACCTAACTTGCTCAGGAAGGAGGTGGAGCAGATGGAGAGCTTCTTGAAGAAGGTGTTACTTATAGGGATGGGAACCTGTGCACTAACCAAGGAAAAAATGGAAGCTTTTCTGGATGAGTTAAGCAATAGTGTAGACAAAATTAAAGAGGAGGAATTTTTATCTAAGATAATTGAAAAAGGGGAAGAAACAAGAAAGGAACTTGAGAAAGGTATAGCGGAAAGGCTACAGCAGCTTATCAGTCGGGCGAATCTTGCCAGCAGAGAAGATATTTTAAGGCTTGAGAGAAAAATAGATAAATTAAGAGAAGATATTGAACAAAAAGGATAATGACAGCCAAGATGCTGAGGATAGGTGTTTTTGGATTGGGAACAGTAGGACAAGGGGTGGTAGAGCTTCTTATGCGCAAGAAGGGAAAAGTGGGCAATTTTTGTTTTTCTTTAGAAAAAGTTGTGGTTAAAAATCCCGAAAAAAGAAGAGATATCGCCCTTCCCCCTGGAGTTTTATCTTCTAACCCTCAGGATATACTGGATAATCCTGTAATAGATACAGTTATTGAGGTAATAGGGGGGTATCATCCTGCCAGGGAATATGTCCTGGAGGCTCTGGAGAAGGGAAAGAATGTGATAACTGCCAACAAAGTACTCCTTGCAACTTCGGGAAGCGAAGTTTTCCGAAAAGCAGCAGAAAAACGCTGTTATCTGGGAGTAAGGGCTTCCAATATAGCAGCTTACAGGCTCATTGAAAGTCTGATGAACTCTCCTTCCAGAATAGAGAAACTAATAGGTGTTTTCAATGGAACCTGCAATTATATTTTAACCGGCATGGAGAAAAAAGCCAGAGACCTTTTCTCTCTTTTGAAGGAAGCACAGAGTATGGGGTATGCAGAGGCTGATCCTGCGGAGGATATTAATGGCCGGGATACTGCTCATAAATTGATTGTGCTTTTAGGATTGACTTGTGGTTATTTTCCTCCCCTACAGTCTGTTTATGTTGAAGGTATAACCAGTATAACCACCCAGGATGTTATATTTGCAAAGGAACTGGGTTATAAAATAAAGCTTTTAGCCATAGCTGAAAGGAAGGAGAATACTCTGGAGGCCAGGGTTCATCCGGCACTGGTTCCCGCCGACAGGTGGTTAGCTCGTTTAGAGGGTGTTGAAAATGGAATGGAGATTCGTGATGAGATAGGACTTGAGGTGGGCATGCAGGCACCAGGCGCAGGAAAATATCCTACCGCTACTGCTATTATAGAGGACTTAATCTGTATTGCTCAGGGCAGGAAACTTTATCTTTCGGAGCAGCCTTCTTTTCCCAGTTTGAGGCCCATGGAAGAGGTTGAGACTGAATACTATTTGAGGTTTTGTGCTGTTGATAAGGCCGGTGTTCTTGCAAAAATAGCAGGTGTTTTAGGAGAGCATAATATCAGTATTGAATCAGTTATCCAGAAGGGAAAGAGAACGAAAGAAGGTGACCTTGTACCGGTTATCATGCTAACTCACCGCTCACGTGAGGAAAACATTCAAAAAGCTTTAAGAAAGATAAAAGGTCTGCCTGTGGTCAAGAAGGACCCATTTTTAATTCGTGTGGAGGAGGGAATATTTTAAATTGAAGATAACCCTAAAAAGGAGGCAAGGAAAGTGCCGCAAGTCACGATGAAGGAACTTTTAGAAGCAGGAGCTCACTTTGGTCATAGAAAAAGCGCCTGGAATCCCAAAATGAAACCTTACATTTACCAGAGAAGAAACCACATGCACATTATAGATTTGAGCAAGACAGTGAGATTACTGGAGGAGGCTTATAATTTTGTAAGAGATCTTACATCGGAGGGAAAGAAGATACTTTTTGTGGGAACGAAACAACAGGCTAAAAAGTGCATTCAGGAAGAAGCCGACAGATGTGGTGTCAATTATATTAATAACCGGTGGCTGGGTGGATTTTTAACAAATTTTTCCACCATTAAAAAGAGAATAGAAAGACTTTCCCATCTGGAAAGGGAAGAAGAGGAGGGTTTGTGGGAAAGATTACCTAAAAAAGAAGAAACCAGGTTAAGAAAGGAGCTGGAGAAATTGAGAAGGAACCTGGGAGGAGTTAAAAATATAGATACCCTTCCTGATGCTCTTTTTGTAGTTGATGTCAGAGCAGAAAATACTGCTGTAAAAGAGGCAGTAAAATTGGGCATTCCTGTGGTAGCCATAGTTGATTCCAATGCAGACCCCGAACTTGTAGATTATCCCATCCCTGCCAATGATGATGCTATAAAAAGTATTAAGTTAATTACCAGTAAAATTGCTGACGCCGTAATAGAAGGCAGGGAGATTTTTGAGAAGAAAAAGTTAATTGAAGAAAAGAAAAAAATAGAAGAAGGTGAAAAAATAGAAGAAGAAAAGGTAGAAGAAGAAAAAGAAGGGGAGAAGATAGAGGAGAAAGAAGAGGTGACCTCAAAATCAGTGGAGCTAACAGAGGCAGGTAAGGTAGATGCTGAGGATGAGAAAGAGGGAGGGTTTTAATATGGGTGTTTCTTTTGATAAGGTAAAAAAATTGCGCGCAGAGACTTTAGCAGGGATTGTTGATTGTAAAAAGGCTCTTGAGGAAAGTAAAGGAGATATGGAAAAAGCCAAGATTATCCTTCGAAAAAAAGGCATAAAGCTTGCGCAGAAGAAAAGCCGGGAAACCACCAATCAGGGGCTAATTGCCTCCTATATCCATCATAATGGAAGGATTGGAGCTCTGGTAGAGGTTCACTGTCAGTCAGATTTTGTAGCCAGAAACAGGGAATTTCAACAATTTGCCAGAGATATAGCAATGCATATTGCTGCCTCCAATCCTAAATGGATTTCCCTGGAACAAATTCCCCGGGAGAAATTGGAGGAGGAAAAAAAAATTCTGGAAGACCAGGCTAAGGAAGAGGGAAAACCGTCACACATTATTGATAAAATAGTTGAGGGCAGGATGAGAAAATTCTATGAGCAAGTTTGCCTGCTTGATCAGCCCTATATAAAGGACGAAGAGAAAACCGTTAATGAGTATCTCCAGCAGATGATAGCTAAATTAGGAGAAAATATTAAAATAGCCAGGTTTGTGAGGTTTGAGTTAGGTGAAAAGCAAGGGTAATTTTAATGGCATCTCCTGCTCTAAGATGGAAAAGGATACTTCTTAAAATAGGAGGAGAAGCCTTTGCAGGAAAAGAAGGCTCTGGCATCTCTTTTCCTCGTGTTAACTGGATTTCCGAAGAGATAAGAAAGGTAAAAGAGCTGGGAGTTTCTATAGCGGTTATGGTGGGAGGAGGGAATATCTGGAGAGGAGAAAAAGCCGCCAGGGAAGGAATAGACAGGGCAACAGGAGATTACATGGGGATGCTGGCCACCATAATCAACGCCCTTGCTCTGCAGGATGTACTTGAAAAAAAAGGAATAGTTACCAGGGTTCAGACCTCGATCAGGATGCAGGAGGTGGCTGAGCCTTACATTCGCAGAAAAGCTCTCAGGCACCTGGAAAAAGGGAGAGTGGTTATTTTTGCAGGAGGAACAGGCAATCCCTATTTTACCACCGATACAGCAGCTGCTCTTAGAGCGCTGGAGATCGGTGCAGAGATTATTTTAAAAGCTACCAAAGTTGAGGGAATATATTCTGCTGATCCTCTTAAAGATAAGAAGGCTAAAAAATTTGACAGGATCAGGTATGGAGAGTTTCTCAAAAGAAGATTGAAAGTGATGGATTCAACAGCGGTAACTCTGTGTATGGATAACAGACTCCCCATCGTTGTTTTCAATCTGGATAAAGAAGATTCTATTAAAAGGATAGTTCTGGGTGAGAAGGTTGGTACCATAGTTGAGGAATAGAGCCTCTTAAGAGAGGAGGAGGAAATGCTACCTGTAAAAAAAATATATCAAGAGGCAAAGGAGAGGATGCAGCAGTGCCAGGAAGCTCTTAAGAAAAGATACGCTACCATGAGAGGGGGAAGAGCTGCCCCTGAGATGGTAAGCGGGATTAAAGTGGAATGTTACGGGTCTAAAATGAATCTTTCTCAACTTGCTAGTATTTCTGTCCCTGAACCCCGATTGATTGTGGTAGAGCCCTGGGATAAGTCAATTTTAGAAAATGTAAAAAAGGCATTGCTTACCTCTGAGTTAGGGGTAAATCCAACCGATGATGGTAATTTAATTCGTATATCTTTGCCACCTCTCACAGAGGAAAGAAGAGAGGAGCTGGCCAGGCTGATAAGACAATGGGCAGAGGAAGCAAAGGTGACTGTCAGAAACATTCGTCGGGATGTCCGAGAACAGTTAGAGAAGATGGAGGAGGAGAAGGAAATTTCTGAGGATGAAAAAAGAAGAGCTGAGAAGGAAATTCAGTCTTTGACCGATGAATATATGGAAATCATAGACGAGCTGAGAGATAAAAAAGTAGAGGAGATTAAAAAGGTCTGAATTTAGCGCCACCTTTATAGGAATATTTGGTGTAAGGAGGGAGGAAATGAGAAGACGAGATAATTTTGGGGTCCATATAGTCTCCGATCTTTACGGATGCGATTCAAAAAGGCTGATGGAAATGGACGAAATTAAAAAAGTTATAGAAACAACAGTAGAGAAATCAGGACTGACCAAGATAAAATCCTCCTTCCACCAGTTTGACCCTTACGGGGTTACTGGATTTGTTTTACTCTCTGAATCTCACCTGGCAGTCCACACCTGGCCTGAATACGGTTATGTTTCACTTGATGTTTACAGCTGTGGTCCTCCTGATAGTTCATTTTCTGCTCATAAGAGAATTATTGATTTTTTTAAGCCCAAAAAATCCTCTACCCGGGTTTTTACCAGGGGGAAATTAGATGAATCGCACACTCATTCAGATATTAAGAGAGTTAGCTACAGGACCTAAGACTTTCTGGCAGCTTATTTCAAAGCAGGACTCGTCCATAAGAGAGTTTGTGGAGCAGTTAAAAAATCTTGTGGGGCAGGGACTGGTAGAAAGAGAAAAAAATTTGTTTAAATTAACCACAGATAATTTGCCTGTGAAGATTTGCAAAATTGGTGATTTTCGCTGCAGAATTTGTGGGGATGGAATTGATCCAGCAAGAGCTGATAAACTTAAAAAAAAGTTTGTGGAAGCTGCAAGGGAAAGGCCTCTCCCTCGAGAAGATTTTGATCAGGGTTTTATGAGAAAAGAGGACACCCTGAAAAGAGCTTTTTTCATGTATGAGAGAGGGGATGTGGAGGAAAAGAATATATTTATTTTAGGAGATGATGACCTTTTATCCCTTGCTCTTGGGCTAATGGAAGTTGCTAAACTGATAACGGTGGTGGAAGTTGATTCCAGGATAATAAATTTTATTAAAAGAAGAGCAAAAGAACTTGATATCTCAAGTATACAGGTTATTAAATACAATGCTCTGGATGCGCTACCTTCTGATCTTTGTGGCAATTACCATACATTTGTAACTGACCCTGTAGAAACCCACTCGGGATTAAAGATTTTCTTAGGTAGATGCATCCAGAGCCTGAAAGGTTCAGGTTGCAGTGGTTATTTTGGCCTTACCCATCTTGAGGCCTCTCTTAAAAAATGGTATGAGATTGAAAAATTTCTTCTGGATTGCAATTTTGTTATTACCGATATTCTGAGAGATTTTAGTTTTTACCCTGAAGCTGATAACAGGTGGGAAAGGTTTTACAGCACCTACAGGGTTTTAAAAGAGGTGCCTGGTATAGGATTGCCCCGGGTCAACTGGTACAGGTCTTCTTTTTTGAGAGTGGAGGCAACAGATAAAATTAATCTTCCCCCTCTTCCCTCCCTCAACTCTTTTAAAGAACTCTATTTTGATGAGGAAACCTGGGCAACACCCGCTCTGGACAGTTAATTCGGTTTCAGAATCAGTTTAATCTTCCTCTTTAAAATACTTCTTTTGTTTTTCCATTCTCTTTTTTATATGTTTTTCATACCCATACTCGGTTGGCTCGTAATAGTTTTTTTCTCCAAGCTCAGGGGGAAGATGCTGTTGTTTTACATATCCGTGGGGAAAGTTGTGGGCATATTTATACCCCTTACCATAGCCTAATTTTTCCATAAGAGGAGTGGGGGCATTTCTCATTACCAGAGGAACAGGAAGGTTACCTTTTTTTATAACGTCCTCGCGGGCTTTTGCATAAGCCCGGTAAAGAGCGTTGCTTTTTGGTGCACAGGCAAGATAGGTTGCTGCCTGACAGAGAGCAAGATTTGCCTCGGGCATTCCTAAAAATTGAGCTGCCTGCATTGCAGCTACTGCCACTTGAAGTGCCTGAGGGTCAGCATTTCCTATATCCTCAGAAGCGAACCTGACCATCCTTCTTGCAATGTAAAGGGGATCTTCTCCGGCCTCCAGCATCCTAACAAGCCAGTAAACAGAAGCATCCGGATCAGAATCTCTCATACTCTTGTGCCTGTCTCTTATACACATCTGACGCTGCCGACGAAGGCTTAGGTGTAGATCTCGGTGGTCGCCGTATCATT
>CBFDTW010000078.1:0-6478 GCA_965613085.1 uncultured bacterium
CTCCTGTTCCTGGCTCTGTGCTCTGGAGTATCATTGGGAAAAAGAGGACGATATTCTCCATACCCCACAGCAGAAAGTAGCTGTTTATTTATTCCCCTTTCTTCAAGATACTTTACGACACTTATAGCTCTTGCTGCTGAAAGCTCCCAGTTAGAGGGGAATCTTTCAGTATGGATGGGCAGGTTATCCGTGTGCCCTTCAACTCTAACTGGATACTGATATTTTTTCAAAACGGGTACCACCCTGTTTAAAATTTTTTTGGCCTCTAATTTAAGCTCAGCTTTCCCCAGGTCAAAGAGTATTTTTCCGGGAACTCTTAAGCTAATCCCCTCTTTAACGGGAACAATTTCTATTTTTTCCCTTTCTTCCTGCAGAGCCTGTTGTAAAGATTCGGATAGTTTTCTCTGCAGCTTCATTCTCTCCTGCTGTATGAGGTGGTCAAAATCAATAGGTTTTCTTTTTCCAAAAAGCGTTCCCACACCTCCACTGAAAAAAGCTTCCCTGAAGGAGTAAAGTCCAATTTTTACCTTTTCCTTCTCGATGCTCCCCATAGACACAAGAACGATAAAAAAAGTCATCAAAAGAATCATTAAATTAGCATAAAGAAGCATAAAACTGGATTTAGGTTTCTCCTCTATTTTTCTTCTATGCAGCATCTTTTTCCCTGATAAAAATTTCCACTCTCCTGTTACGAGCTCTGTGCTCTGGAGTATCATTGGGGAAAAGAGGTCGGGAGTCTGCATATCCCACTACCCCTATTCGTGAAGGCGCAAGACCCTTTTTGATGAAATGTCTTGCCACACTTATAGCTCTTGCTGCTGAAAGCTCCCAGTTAGAGGGGAATCTTTCAGTATGGATGGGCAGGTTATCTGTGTGCCCTTCAATAACAATTTCATTGGGAATCCCCTTAAGAGTTCCGGCAATTTCATCAAGCAGGGGCAAAATTCCTGGCTTAAGCTCAGCTTTCCCCAGGTCAAAGAGTATGGGGCTTGCTAAACTGACCCGAACCCCTCCTCTTACAACTTTTACCCTGATCTCTTTCTCAAGACCCTGAGAAACGGCAAAGTGCTGAATTTTTTCGGCAATCTGTTCGCTTTCTTTTACTATCTCAGGGGTAGAAACAATGGCAGGTTTTGTCTTCTCCATTATTCCCAGAGCTCCCTTTAAGGAGCCAAGGGCAGGCTCCAGTTTACTCTTATCCAGGGTTGTAGCCGCATAAAGCATTACAAAGAAAGTGAGCATAAGTGACATTGCATCAGCAAAAGTTGTAAGCCATACAGGGTCCTGTGATTGTTCAGAATCTTTTTTTCTCATTTTGTTCCAGTCCCTGTTTTTATTTTTTCCCGGACTCCAGGAGCCAGAAAAGACTTTAACTTATCCTCCACCACCCGGGGATTATCTCCTGATTGGATAGCTATAATTCCTTCCATAATTAACTGTTTGTTTAAAACCTCCTCCTCACTTCTAACCTTTAATTTTCCAGCAATGGGCAAGAAAACAAGGTTAGCCATCAAAGCTCCATAAAAAGTGGTGATAAGAGCTGTTGCCATTCCCTGTCCGATTTTTGAGGGGTCATCTAAGGAACGAAGCATCTGAATCAGCCCGATCAAAGTTCCAATCATTCCAAAAGCTGGAGAATAAGTTCCCATGGCATTAAATATGCTCTGTCCCACCCTGTGTCTTTCCTGTAGCGAGTTAAGGTCTATAGTTAGAATTTCTCTTATTGTTTCCGGAGGAGTTCCATCTACTGCCAGTTGTACCCCTTTGCGAAAAAAGGGATCATCCGTTCCCGATAGTCTTTCCTCAAGGGCAAGCACACCTTCTCTGCGGGCTATACGGGCAAATTCAACCAGAGTGGCTATTGTATTCTCAGGAGAGACTTCCTTGTGAAGGAAGGCTTTTTTTACCACACGCATAACACCAATGACCTTGGGCATGGGAAAATTTATCAAAGTAGCTCCTATGGTCCCTCCTACAGTAATCATTAGAGAGGGAATGTTGATAAATATCGCCACTCCCCCTCCCTGTAAGATGGCCATAAGGACCAATCCCAGTCCGGAAGCAATTCCTACAAGTGTGGTTATGTCCATCTTCTCATCTCTGAAAATAGTTTTCTTTTAGCCGGTTAGGCGATGATATCTGATGACCTTGTCTATTATCTCCTCTACGGAATCTTTTACCAGAATTTTGTCCCTGGTTGTAAGAGTGATAAGAGTATCCGGGGTACTCTCAACAAATTTTATAAGTCTTGCATTTATCACAAGTTCTCTACCATCAAGACGTGTTACCTTAATCACTGGTTAACCTCATTATCGTTTTATATTTACAAGTTCCTGAAGGACCTGGTCAGAGGCAGTGATAACTCTGGCATTAACCTGAAAACCTCTTTGAGCAATAATTATCTCGGTAAAACTCTTGGCAAGGTCCACATTGGACATCTCTAAGCTGGAGGGAGAAATAATTCCCCGGTTTCCTGTTCCCGGTGCTCCTATCTGGGGTATTCCTGAGTTAAGTGACTGCTGGTAGAGGTTATCCCCTGCTTTGTAAAGGCCTTCAGGATTGGAGAAACTGGCAAGAGCAACCTGTGCCAAGGTGCGATTTATTCCATTGGTGAATATCCCGGTAATAATACCTTCATCATCAACGGAAATATCATCAAGGCTTCCACTGGGGTATCCATCCTGCTCTTTTAAAGTAACGGAAAAATCAGCGGCAAACTGGGTTATTCCGTTAAATTTATTGATGGTTCCAAAATCAAGATCCACCTTCATCTCTTCAACCCCTCCGGTACCGTCGGGATCAAAAATGATGCGAGTGGTGCTCACAGTTGCCAGGGACCCATCGGAGTTAAAGGTTAAAGTTCCGGTATCTCCTGAGATAGAGCTTGCATCCTCGTAGGGAACAATCGCCTGCCAGTTCCAGGTGTTACTTACCCCGGTTTCTGTGTCTTTTGCAAAGAGCAATGTGATAATTCTGGGGTTACCCAGAGAATCATAAGTCGTTACAAAGGTGGTATAGTCAGCAATTCGAGAGTTCTCCTGTGTGCTTCCCTGCTCTCCTGCAAGAATAGGGGTATCAAATATTCCGTAGTCATTGAATTCATTTTTTCCTGCACATTGCATCGTAAGATTTGTTATATCCACAGAATCAGCTGTAACCTGCAAACTTCCATCGTTTTTTACCATTACCGTTTCACTTCCTCCTGTTGCACTTCTTATAGCCTGCTGAAGTGCATAGGCAAGGTCAGAAAGGCTGGAGTTTTCAGTAATGGTGTAAGAACCAGAAATAGAGTTACCACCGGCATCTCCGGAAAACTGAATCACATCTCCTACATGAAGATTCATGGGATTTCCATCACTATCAAAAAGTTTTGTAAGTAGTGTAGTGGAAGAAGCATAAGTTACATCTGTTTCTGCATTGAGATTGCCCACAAAGCTTGTGTAAGTGGTAGCTTTAGCTGGAAGTCTTTGTTGAAAATCTATTACAATATTTTCCAGCACTTTGCCCAGCTCACCTTCTTCATCGGCCATATATCCCTGAACCATATAGCCATTATTGTTGACGAGGTTTCCCTCAGAATCAAAATCAAAGGCTCCGGCCCGGGTATAGTATTGTCTTTCTCCATCACTCAAGATAAAAAATCCGTCTCCCTCGATTGCAAGGTCTGTTTTTCTCTGCGTGGACATGAGGTTCCCCTGGGTGAAGATTTTGTCAATAGAGGATATTCGCATACCGAATCCTACCTGCTGAGGATTGGTTCCACCTCTTCCTCCTCCGGGTCCTCCTGCTGCTTTTAAGGTTTGACTTAAAAGCTCCTGAAAAAGAGCCCGGGAGGATTTGAATCCTACGGTATTTACATTGGCAATATTATCACCAATAACATCCATCTGGACCTGGTGATTGCGCAGGCCAGATACCCCTGAGAAAAGAGCTCTCATCATTTTGAAAACCTCCTCTTTAGCTTTTTTAGCTAATGTTAGTTCTTAGATATTATTCTAACTATCGACGAAAATGGTATGGATTTTTTTCCTATCACCAGATAAATATTGTTTTCTTCCCACAGGACTTCCTCTACTACTCCTCGAACAAGCTCTCCAGTGGAAGGGTCAGTTCCCTCTACCCTGTAGCCGATCATTTGACCTGCCTGATAAAGCATCTGCATCTGAAAGATACTGCCAAGGTTAAGGTTCAAATTATTCAGCTGTTCCAGGGAAGAAAATTGGGCCATTTGAGTGACAAAATCTTTATTGTCCATAGGTTCCATGGGGTTTTGATTGGTCAATTCAGCTACAAAGAGCTTCAGGAACGTCTCCTTTCCCAAAAGATTAGAAGAGCTGAGTGATAAGGAAGTAGAGGGGTTATTTCCCAGGGACTGAATTATCATTTTTTTCACCTCCTTATACCAGATAGTTTATATAATATGGGTGAAGGCTAACCTGGAGATCTTCCTTTTCCTCTTCAAGAGATTTAAAGTTATCCTCTGGCCTCTGCAAAAGGGGAGAATATTTTGTTTTTGGTCTCTCTTCATCAAAACCAGCCATATTCTGGTTAAAATCCATACTGAAATCCTTAAGGAAGATTCCTTCTTTCTCAAGGTTCTGTTTAAGATAATGGAAATTGTTTTGAATTAGCTGGCCAGTCTTAGCCTCAGATACCTGAATCTGTAGCATAAGATTGTTTTTTTCCATTACAAGGTGAACACGGATACTTCCAAATTCTTCTGATTTTATGAAAAATCTAGCCTGAGTTTGTCTTTCACTTTTAACAAGTTTTATCTCATTTATAATCCGGTCTATAAGTTCTGAGGCTCTAACAGGATGATTCGGAGAAGTCTTTCTTGTAACTTCCCTCTGCTGTATCATCTCCACAGAAAAGGGTATTTCTCTTTTTATTTTTCCTTCAGTTAGGATGAACCTTTCCTTTTCAGTTACCCGGATAGCTTCTGGGGATTTCTTTATCGGCCTTGTTTCTTTCTCTGAAAGGTGCATTCCTTTTCTTTTCCGAGAGTGAGAAAAGGCTTCTACCTTACCGGACAAAGCACCCTTTATCTTCTCCTTTGCAGGTTTTACTTTTTCCCGGGAAAAACTTTGTCTTTGGGGTTTATCCTGGGAGAGAATTTTCTCTGGTGTAATGTTTTCTTTATCTTTTGCGGGTTTTAAGTTAAACTCCAGTTTATCTTCCCTGGATAAATGAGAGATAAAGGATAAAAAGATTTTCTCCAACTTAGAGGGTTTTATTGAAGTTAAATTCTCCTTTGAGGGGATAAAGGAAAAATTAGGAACATCTTTCTTTGTAAAGGCCTTTTTCCCGGATAAAGGAGGCATTTTCTGGAAACTTTTTAGAGAATCTAAGCTTAGATTCTCTTTTTGAGGTTTGTCCTCAAAAGAGGGAACTCTTTCAAGGATAATTTTCTCCCCATCTCTTACAAGGCGCAACCTCTCTCCCCTTAAATTAAACTCCAGCTCATCCTTTCCGGCATTTTTTTGCTTTTTTCTCGAAGAGGAAGTTTTCTCCGCAGAAACGTTTTTAAGGGCTTTGGTGGGCTTCGAGTTCTTGTTTTCTCTGAGGAAACCGGACGGATGAAAGCCTTTATAGTGGACCAATTTTTTCTCTTTTTTTGAGGCACCAGAAATCATCAGTTTAAAAAGAAGGTGAAAGTTTAATTTTTTGCCCGAACTTTTTACCATTGACACCTTCCCCTGATGGGGAGAAGACGGTTTAAAAACTGAAATCGCAGTCAGGTTCTTCATTTTTTCTCCGGCAATTTCCTTCCCATCTTCTGGGTAAACTTGGCTGCTCTTTCAACATCCATTGCTGCCAGTATCTTTCCTGCATAACGCTGGTCCATCTGGGAGAGAATTTCAAGAGCCAGCTCATCCTCAAGTTTCTGGATGATGGGAGCAACCTCTTCTGCTCGCATTTTCTCGTAAACCTGGGCCAGCCATTTTATCCTGGCACCTCGTTCAGTGGAGCTTTTCTCAAAATAATCCTCGATTTGCTCTTTAAGAGACATAAGTTCATCAGCTCTTTCTTTTAACTCTCTTTCCTGAAGCAAAAGATGCTCCTGTAGTTTTTCCAACTTTTCTTTTTTCTGAGCTATCATTTTTCTTTCCTCTTGGATATTTTTAAGAGCCTGGATAATTTTCTCCTCTTCTATCAGGACCTCTTTTTCCCCTTCAGGATAAGATGGGGCAGTCTCCTTTTTTAATCTAATACTGGAAAAAATTCTTGCTTTCAGGTTGTTGATTTTTTCCGGTTTAAGAAAGCCTTTTTTAAAAAGCATCAAGCCTGTGAATAGTAAAAAGAGCATCAGGATAATAATTGCTTTCTTCATAAAATTTCCAGAGACTTAACTTTTTGTTCTTTGATGAAACCTGACAGTTGCACTTTCATCGATGAGCTGTTGCTCGGTTTTTTCTTTCAACTGGACACCTACTCGTTTCGGTGTTCAGGGTCTTACTGTTGAGGTGTTTTATGG
>CBFDTW010000079.1:0-6440 GCA_965613085.1 uncultured bacterium
GGTGAGTACCACCATACATTGGATGATAAAAACAGGTTGATCATTCCTTCCTCTTTTAGACAAATATTTAACAAGGAGGAAAATAATTGCATTATAACCAAAGGCCTTGATAGAAGTCTGTTTTTTTACCCTTTTTCTGAGTGGCAAAGTATTGGCAATAGATTAAAAAATCTTTCTACTAACAGGTCCGATGTTCGTGCATTCTTGAGAATCTTCTTTTCAGGAGCACACCTAGTGCAACCTGATAGTCAAGGAAGAATAACTATTCCCCAGCCCCTAAAGGATTTTGCCTGTATCAAAGATAGAGTTGTAATAATAGGAGCCTTTAATAAGATAGAAATCTGGAGCGAGGATCTCTGGCACAGCTATTATCAACAAAAAAAGGATACTTATGAGCAAATCGCGGAAAAGATTATGGATCTTGAAATATGAAGCTCTCTCTCCATGTCTCGGTGATGGTGGAGGAGGTATTGCGGTATTTGAATCCCAGAGAAGACGGGATTTATGTTGACTGTACTCTTGGGACCGGCGGTCACAGTTTGGCCATTTTAGAAAAAACAGGCGGGAGGATAAAACTAATAGGGATAGACTGGGACGAGGAAGCTCTCAGAATATCCTGGGAGAGATTAAAAGAATACAGGGGAAAAATTAATCTGGTAAGAGCAAACTTTGCTGATATTGCAAAAATACTGAAAGAGCAAGGTATACAGAGAGTGAATGGTTTTATCTACGATCTTGGTCTGTCGTCCTTGCAGCTGGAAGATCCTTATAGAGGGTTTAGTTTTCTAAGGGAGGCACCTCTTGATATGCGTATGGATAAAAGAGGAAAGATAACAGCTTCTCATCTTGTCAACAGGTTAAGTCGGAAGGAACTGGAAGATATCTTATGGAGTTTAGGAGAGGAAAGGTGGGCAAAACGTATGGCAGAGTTTATAGTGGAGGAGAGAAAAAAATCTCCCATCTCCACCACAAAAGAGCTTGTAGAAGTTATAAAAAGAGCTGTCCCGGCAAAGTTCAGGAGAGGCAAAAGAACTCATTTTGCTACCAGGGCCTTTCAGGCTTTAAGAATAGCTGTAAATCAGGAACTGGATAATTTAGAAAAAAGCCTTTCAGAGGCTATTGGTTTTCTCTTCTCAGGGGGCAGGTTATGCGTGATTAGCTATCATTCCCTGGAAGATAGGATAGTTAAAAGAAAGTTTAAAAAGGTGGAGGGGAAAGAGCTGAGGATACTAACTCCCAAAGTTGTAAGACCTTCTTTTCAGGAAATTAGAGTCAATCCGAAGAGTCGTTCAGCTAAATTGAGAGCAGCGGAGAAGCTATGAATGTCGCTTAAATGGTTTTCTCTTGTTGTGATTTTTGCTTTGTGTTTTCTGGGGCTGGAGATCTACCACAATATAGCTTTGATGGACAGAGGGTACCTTCTTCAAGAACTGGAGTCGAAAAAAAGCAGGTTGATCAAGGAAAACGGATATCTACAGGAAAAACTCTCTCCGGTCCTTTCTCTTAATAGAGTGGAAGATTACGCTCGAGAAAAGCTTGGTCTTGTTGATCCAAAGAAGGTGCGGTTTCTAAAAGAGAACTTCTCTCCCCCAACCCAAAGCTCTTCCCCTCCACCACTTAAAGTTAAAACAGGAATGAGAAGCTGGACTCTGCAAATCATTAGCCAGTTTGGTAGATGGTTTAATATGTTCCATGAGGAAAAAAAGTACGAGAAAGATTAGGGTCTATCTTCCTTTTATACTTATTTTTGCAGGTTTTGGAATTATTGAATTTCGTCTTTTTCAGCTTCAGATAATAGAGCATGAAAAATACAGAAGTTTTGTTCAGCAGGAACAGATAAGGGTAATTAGTATATCTCCCGAAAGAGGGGTGATTTATGATCGGAATTTAAAACCGGTTGCTGTAAATGTCAACTCTTTTTCGATTTACGCCTCTCCGGTGAGGGTTTCTAATCCGGAAGCTATAGCCGGGAGATTAGCCTCTATCTTAGGTAAAGAAGATAAAAATTTTGTTTTATCCAGTTTAAAGAAAGATAAGATTTTTGTGTGGATAGCAAGGAAGATTTCTATAGAGGATAAAGAAAAAATAGAAAAATTAAAGCTGGAAGGTCTTGGTTTTATAGAAGAGAAGAAAAGGTTCTACCCTGAGAGGGAACTGATGTCTCACGTGCTGGGGTGGGTAGGGATTGATAATCAGGGACTGGCTGGAGTGGAGTATTATTACGAGAAAGAGCTTCAAGGAAAGAAAGGGAAAATTTTATTAAAGCGGGATGCTCTGGGGCACTTTATTCCATTTTCTCAGACTATCCTTGAGAAAGTAATCCCTGGGAAAAAACTGGTATTAACGATAGATTCCAAAATCCAGTCTATTGTGGAGCAGGAAATTTCTCTTGCTCTTTCTGTGACCGGAGCAAAATCTGCAGAGGCAATTTTTATGAACCCTTCTACCGGGGAAATTCTTGCTCTGGTGAACAAGCCGGACTACGACCCCAACCATTGGTGGGATTATTCATCTTATGAGCGAAGAAATCGAGCAATTCAATTTATCTATGAGCCAGGTTCTACCTTTAAAGTTATTACCAGTGCCGCTCTGCTGGAGGAAGGTCTCATCAGTCCAGAAGATAGAATCTACTGCAATCCTTATCTGCGTTTTGGTGATCATACTATAACTGACTGGAAAGAATTTGACCGGTGGATGAATTTCACAGAAATTATTTACAACTCTTCTGATGTGGGGATTATTAAAGCAGCTCAACGAATGAAGAAAGACACATTTTATAAATATATTATTAATTTTGGATTTGGAAAGAAAACCGGTATCGACCTTCCTGGAGAAGCAAAAGGTCTGGTCAAATCTCCAGGAAAATGGTATCTTACCGATTTTCCCTGTATTTCGATAGGACAGGGGATAGGGGTAACTCCTCTCCAGATGGTGGTAGCTTTATCTGCTGCTATAAATGGAGGAAATCTTTTGCGCCCCTTTGTGGTAAAAAGCATCCTTTCCTCCCGAGGACAGATAATACAGGAAAGGCATCCGTATCTTATAAGGAAAGTTATCTCTGAAAAGACTTCAAGGATTTTGAGAGATATTTTAGCTTACGTTGTAAGAGAAGGAACGGGGAAAAAATCAGAGATAAAAGGTTACCCTGTAGGAGGCAAGACAGGAACTGCTCAAATCCCTTCCCCGGATGGTAAAGGTTACATCCAGGGTAAATACATTGCCTCCTTTATGGGTTTTGCCCCCGTAGGCAATCCAAAAATAGCAGGAATTGTAGTAATAAAGGAGCCTGCGGGGGTATACTGGGGAGGAGAAGTTGCAGCTCCGGTATTTGGCAGAATCCTCTCCCGCATCCTACCTCTCCTCGGTGTTTTACCGGAAAAGGAATTATGGGTAAAAAGGTGAAATATTAGTTAATTGGTAGCTGGTTGATTAGTTAGTCGGTTAAATACGTTCTTAGTTTCAAACAAAACAATAAAATCGAATGTAGAGTGTGTTTAACTGGTGAAAGATAATGAAGTTAAGAGATATTGTTTCTAAAATAAATCCAGAAACTGTTGCAGGGAACCTTGATTTAGAGATTGAATCCATCTGTTATGACTCTCGTAAGGCTGAAAAGAACTCTCTTTTTGTAGCAATACCTGGTTTTAAAGCAGACGGGCATCGATTTATTCAAGAGGCTTATACCAGAGGAGCAAGAGCCTTTGTAGTAGAAAAAGGTCTTAATCCTCTACCTGGAGCCGCTCTAATCAAGGTTCCCTCATCCAGGAAAGCTCTGGCAAGGATAAGTAACATTTTTTATAACTATCCTTCTAAAAAGTTGAAACTTGTGGGTGTTACCGGTACTAACGGAAAGACAACCGTAACTTATTTTTTGCAATCTATTTTTCGGCAAGCTGGAATAAAAACGGGCAGACTTTCCACCATTAACTATGATCTGGGAGGAGAGATTTACCCTGCTACAACCACTACCCCGGAGTCGCTGGAGCTACAGAAATTCCTGGAAAAAATGCTGATCAATCAAGTTAAGTACGTATTTATGGAGGTTTCTTCTCATTCTCTTGTTCTGCATAGAGTTGAAGAAACAGAGTTTAGCTGGGCTATTTTTACCAATCTTTCCCCTGAGCATCTTGATTTTCATAAAAATATGGAGGATTATCTGGAAGCAAAATCAATTCTTTTCAAAAAGATGGCACCTGATAAGAAGGCTTTAATTAACATAGATGATCCTGCGGGGTATAAAATTATTAAGGAAACTTCCTGCTCAGTGATAACTTATGGTATAAAAAAGCAGGCAGATTACCAGGCAAGTGATTTAAGTATGGATGGAAGAAGAGTCCTTTTTAAAGCTAAAATAAATGGCAAAAATGAGGAGTTTGAAATTCACCTGCCCGGGTTTCACAACGTTTACAATGCTCTTGCAGCTATAGGAGTGGCAAGAGAGGAGGGGATTCATCCTGATGTGATAAAAAAGGGACTGAAAGATGTTCGAAGAGTTCCCGGTAGATTAGAACTTATTGAAAATAAGGCTAATTTAAATATTTACGTCGACTATGCTCACACTCCCTCCTCCCTTGAGCAGGTACTGCTCAGTCTGCGAAAGTTAACCCCGGGTAGGCTGATAGTAGTTTTTGGGTGCGGAGGAGACAGAGATCCTTATAAAAGACCGGTAATGGGTAAGATAGCCTTTAAAATAGCTGATTATGTGGTAATTACATCCGATAACCCCAGAAGTGAGGACCCACAGAGTATTATTGCGGATATTGAGAAGGGTATAGTAATAGAAGGAGCAAAAAAAGATAAAGATTACACCACCTTTGTTGACAGAAAGGAGGCTATTGGATTTGCCCTGAGTAAACTAAGATATAAGGATGCTTTACTGGTTGCTGGTAAAGGACATGAGAAGGTTCAAATTTTTAAAGATAAAGTGGTTCCCTTTGATGACAGGACTGTTATTCGTGAGTTGCTAAGAGAAAGTGATTTGCTATAATACTGCGGGGGAGGAATATGGAAAGTTACTTTTCCTTGCAAGAGATTTTAAAGGCCATACAGGGAAGATTGATCAATCTTTCTGAAGATAAGAGAATTTTTATCCATCCTTCAGAAATCTGCACGGATACAAGAACGATAAAAAAAGGAGATTTTTTTGTAGCTCTCAAAGGAAAAAAGTTTGACGGTAATGATTTTGTGCTCGATGCCTACAAAAAAGGAGCCCGGGCTGCGATAGTTAATAGACCATCTCTCCCTCTTCCTGACAATTTTTTTGTTGTGCAGGTTAATGATACATTAAAGGCCCTTCAAGAAATTGCTAAATTTTATAGAGAAAGGCTATCTCTTCCTTTAATCGCAATTACCGGGAGCAATGGGAAGACAACGGTGAAGGAACTTGTTGCCCATATTCTTTCTGGTCGCTATTTAATCGGCAAATCCTTTGGAAATTTTAACAATCAGGTTGGTGTTCCATTATCTATTTTAAAAATCTCTCCCCGACACCAGGCAGGAGTTCTGGAGTTAGGAATGAATCAGCCTGGGGAAATTAGAATGCTTTCCAGGATAGTTCAGCCAAATATTGGGGTAATTACCAATGTCCAGCGTTCACATCTGGGCTTTTTTGGAAGCGTGAAAAAAATTGCCCAGGCAAAAGCAGAAATAATACCTTTTTTAAATAGAGACAGAAATAATTACCTGGTTTTAAATCAGGATAGTCCATGGGTTAATTTTTTTCAAAAACAGGCTATTTGCAAGATAATTACCTTTGGCATCAAAAAAGGGGGGGATTTTAAAGCTCATAACATTCAGGATAGAGGAGAACGGGTGAAGTTTGATATAGTCTTTCACAGGGAAAATGCGACCATCGATTTACCCTTGCCGGGATTATTCAATGTTTACAATGCTCTTGCGGCCTCAGCGGTTTGTTTTATTCTCGGGCTTTCCTTATCGGAGATAAAGAAAGCAATAGAGACTTTTTCTCCTCCACCTCTTCGCTGTCAAATTCAACGATACGGAAAGTATAACATTCTTAATGATTGTTACAATGCTAACCCGGACTCAATGAAATCAGCCCTGTGTGTTTTAGAAAGATTAAAAGGGGGGAGAAAAATAGCTATTCTGGGGGATATGCTGGAGTTGGGGAAAGATTCTGCATCATTACACCAGTCTGTAGGAGAATTTGCTGCCTCTCTCAAAATAGATGCTCTTTTTGCCTATGGGAGGTTTTCTCTTGATCTGGTTAGGGGGGCAAGAAAAAAGGGGCTAAAAGATACCTTTTTCTTTAAAGATAAAAAGGATTTACTTGATAAGCTTTTAAGTTATGTAAATCATGGAGATTGGTTACTGGTCAAAGGTTCAAGAGAAACCAGGATGGAAGAGTTGCTGTCTCTTATACACATCTCCGAGCCCACGAGACTAGGCATGATCTCGTATGCCGTCTTCTGCTTGAAAAA
>CBFDTW010000080.1:0-5821 GCA_965613085.1 uncultured bacterium
ATCTTGAAGAATGTGTGGTAAATAAAGAATCAAAGGGGGGACCAGGAAGAAAAAGCCTGGAAAATCAAATAAAAATTGCCAGAGAAAAACTGGAGAGGAAACCATGAACTATTTCAACTGGCGGGAAAATGAGCTTTTCTGCGAGGATGTTCCTGTAAAAGAGGTTGCTGATAAAGTTAAAACCCCTTTTTATCTTTACAGTTTGGGCGCTGTTGTGGAAAATTTTCGAAAGGTAGAAAAGGCCTTCTCATCTTTTAACCCCCTTATATGCTACTCTTTGAAGGCCAACTCCAATCTTGCCCTGTGCAGGACTCTCTCCTTGCTTGGAGCAGGAGCAGATATCGTATCCGGGGGGGAGCTACATACAGCCCTTTGTGCCGGTTTTCCTCCTGAAAAAGTGGTCTACGCGGGAGTGGGGAAAACTGCGGAGGAGATAGAATACGCCCTTGACCAAAATATTCTCCTCTTTAATGTAGAATCAGAAGAGGAATTTGAAGAGATTGTCAAAATAGCCACCAGGCTGGATAAAAAGGCTAATATCTCCATAAGGATAAATCCTGATGTTGACCCTGAAACCCACGGTTATATTAGCACTGGCAAAAGTGAAAATAAATTCGGGATTCCCTTCCAGCAAGCTGAGAGATTGTACAGGAAAATGAAGAAGATAAAAGCTGTTAATATAAAGGGAGTCCATTTCCATATCGGTTCTCAAATCACCAGCGCAGAACCTTACATTGAAGCCTTGAAAAAATTAAAAGAATTCATAGAGAAACTACAAAAGCTTGACGTAAAGCTTTCCTATCTTGATATGGGAGGAGGATTTGGCATAAGCTACAGAGAGGGAGAAAAAGAGATTTCCCTGGAGGAGCTGGCAAAAAGGATTGTTCCCTTTTTTCCTGAAGATATGAAGTTAATCCTGGAGCCGGGAAGATATATAATGGGAAATGCTGCAGCTCTCATAACAAGGCTCCTATACAGAAAAAAACAAAACGTAAAAAGATTTTTTATAGTGGATGCTGGAATGAACGACCTTATAAGGCCCTCCCTCTATGGAGCTTATCACCGCATACTTCCGGTGGAAAAAACCCCTACCGGTCCCTGGCAAAAAGTAAGTGTGGTTGGTCCTGTTTGCGAATCAGGAGATTTTTTCCTCCAGGACACAGAGTTTCCTCCAGTCGAAAAGGGACAACTTCTGGCTATTCTGGATGCAGGTGCCTATGGGTTTTCCATGAGTTCCAACTACAACTCAAGACCAAGACCTGCCGAAGTCCTGGTTAAAGGAGAAAAATGGTGGTTGATAAGGGAAAGGGAGGATTATGAGGACCTTGTTAGTTATCAGAGAGTCCCACGGAAAATCTTTGACCGGATGGGTAAGTTTCCCACCCGATGTGGTATCCAGTTCTGGAAAATGGAGGGAACCGGTAATGACTTTATCGTTATCGACAACAGGGGAGAGGTTATAAAAGAGAGGGCAAAAGTTGCCCGTAAGATTTGTCAGAGAAAAAAGGGAGTGGGAGCAGATGGACTGATTTTGATTGAGGAAGCAGAAAATGCTGATTTTACCATGCGCATTTTTAACCCCGATGGTTCAGAGGCAGAGATGTGTGGAAACGGTGCAAGATGTGCTGTTCGTTTTGCTTATCTGAAGGGAATTGTTGGTGAGGAGTGCAGTTTTCAAACTCTGTCCGGTACAATTAAAGCAAAAGTAAATGAAGATAAAGTCAAGATAAAAATGACCGATCCTTCAGGCTTTAAAGAAACTGTCCTGAACATTGACAGCAGGGAGTATAAAGGGTACTATTTAAATACAGGTGTGCCTCACTTTGTTCTTTTTTGCCCCGAGATAGAAAATATTCCTGTAAAACAGATGGGAGCAAAGATAAGATTCCACAAGCTTTTCCATCCTGAGGGAACCAATGTAAATTTTGTCAAAGTGCAAAAGGATAAACTGCAAATCAGAACCTATGAAAGAGGGGTAGAGGGTGAAACAATGAGTTGTGGTACGGGAGCTGTAGCCTCAGCTCTTGCGGCTGCTCTTTCAGGCAAACTTTCCTCTCCGGTCAGGGTGCTAACAAAAGGGGGGAAGATGCTTGTCTGGTTTAAACTAAAACAGGGAAAATTCAGCGACATATTCCTGGAAGGAGAGGCAACCTTAGTTTATAAGGGACATTTAAAGGGAGGCGAGTATGTTTAAAGGATGTTTTGTTGCCATAGTAACTCCTTTTAAAGGAGGAGAAATAGACGAGGATACCTTTCGTCAGCTCATCCAGTTTCAGCTGGAAAAAGGTGTAGATGGTATAGTTCCGTGTGGAACAACAGGTGAGTCTCCTGTTCTATCACATGAGGAACACAAACGATTAATCAAGATAACCGTGGAAGAGGTTAAGGGTAAAGCTGCTGTGATTGCAGGGACCGGTTCCAATTCAACAAAAGAGACAGAAGAGCTTACAGTTTATGCCAAACAGGTGGGTGCTGACGGAGCGCTCGTCATAACTCCTTACTACAACAAACCCACTCAAAAAGGGATGGAAAAACATTATCAAAAACTGGCCGAAATTGGACTGCCTATTATCATCTATAATGTTCCTTCTCGTACCGGAGTTAACATTCTTCCCTCCACGGTAGCAAAGTTAAGTAAACTCAAAAACATAGCAGGAATAAAAGAGGCCTCCGGTAAGATGGACCAGGTCTCTGAGATTATCTTATCCTCTGATCCTGAATTTGCTGTTCTATCCGGGGATGATTCCTTAACCCTGCCCATTCTTTCCTTAGGAGGCGTTGGGGTAATCTCGGTGCTGGCTAATATCCTGCCCAAGGAGGTAACCGAACTTGTCAAAGCCTGGCTGGAAGGGGAGGTTGAGAAAGCAAAAAAAATGCATTACAAACTTTTTTCTCTGTTTAAAGCCATGTTCATTGAGACAAACCCCATTCCGGTAAAAACAGCTATGGCAAAACTCAAGATGATTCCAAAAGAATGGAGACTGCCTCTTTGTGAAATGGAAAAGGGGAATGAGGAAACTCTGGAAAAAATCCTCTCTCAACAGGGGCTAATTTAACCTGAAAAAACTGCAAAGGTAAGGATAAATTGACAAAAGTACTTAATATTACCACTCGTTCCCGGGTTGAATTTATAGATGTAACAGATAGAATTGAACAGGTAGTAAAAGAGGCAAAGGTTAAAACTGGCGTATGCTGGATCTTTGCTCCTCATACCACAGCAGCTGTTGCAATAAATGAAGGAGCTGATCCCAGTGTGCGCAGGGACATAATAAACTGGCTGGAGGAAACTATTCCCCGGACCGGTAACTATCAGCATCTGGAAGGAAACTCACCCGCTCACATAAAAGCTTCCCTTTTAGGCTCCTCCAGAGCGGTCATTATTGAGAACGGAGACTTGCATCTTGGAACCTGGCAGTCTATTTATTTTTGTGAATTTGACGGTCCCAGAAGGAGAAAATTAATAGTTAAAATTCTTGAAGGATGACAGAGATATACATAGGCCTTGGCACCAACACAGGCAAACGCCTTGCAAACATCCAGACTGCTTTAAAAAAGCTAAAGGATGTTATCTCAGTGGAGAAAGTCTCCTCCTTATATCTTACAGAACCTGTAGGAGTAAAAGGGGGCTGGTTTGTAAATTGTGTGGTAAAGGGGCACACGGAAAAAGAGCCCCTTGAGCTCTTGCAGCAACTGTTAAAAATAGAAGATGAGATGGGAAGGGTGAGGGGAAAAAGGGAGAAAAGAACAATCGATCTTGACCTTTTGTTTTACGGCAAAAAAATTATAGAACAAAAAAATCTGACCGTTCCTCACCCCCGGGTACACAGACGCCGATTTGTCCTTTTGCCTCTTGCGGAAATAAATCCCGAACTCAAGCACCCTCTCCTTAAAAAAAGCATTCAAACCTTGCTTGATCAACTTGATGATGCCTCCAGAGTGGAAAAAATTGAAAAAGCAGCCGCCGGTTAGGATAGAAAATCTGGGTAAAATTTACACAGGATACAGGGGTTTTTTAAAAAGAAGGAGGGTTTTAGCTTTAAAAAATCTCAGTTTGACTGTAAAAAAGGGGGAAATTTTTGGTATGCTGGGGTTAAATGCTGCCGGAAAAACCACCCTGCTTAAAATTCTGGTGGGTTTTGTGCATCCCAGCTGGGGTAGGTTTGAGATAATGGGCAAAAATACAATTGACCTTGAGATAAAAAGAAGGTTAGGTTATCTGCCAGAGGACCCAAAACTTTACGAGTTTTTTAGTGCTGAGGAGTTTTTGCTCTTCTGTGGAAAACTTTTCGGGTTAAATAAATCCGAGAGGCTACTCAGGACAGAAAAACTTCTGGAAACCTTGCAGATTACCTCAATTGCCAGAACAAGAATAGCAGAACTTTCAAGGGGTATGAATCAACGTCTTGCCATTGCCTCCTGTCTGATAAATGAGCCTGAGCTTATCTTTTTTGATGAACCTCTAAGCGGGCTTGATCCAATAGGACGAAAGGTGGTAAAAAAGGTAATACTTGACCTGAAAGAAAAAGGGGCAACAGTTTTCTTCTCCTCTCACATTCTGGCAGAAGTGGAGCAGATATGTGATAGAATTGGCATTCTCCATCAGGGAGAGCTTTTGTGTGCAGAGGAGGTAAAATCGATTCTTTCAGATTTTACATCTCTTGAGGATTTTTTCTTTCATAAGATACAGGATGCCGGTTTGAGAAAATCTCAGGGGGCTGGAGCAGAAAGTTGACAGCGATGGTTTTTCGAATATAATTTAAAACCTGTTCCTTCCGAAGTTAGCTCCGATTTTAAATCTTTTTGCCAGGCGGTATAAGAAAAAAGAGGTAAAGTTGTGAGAAGTATGACCGGTTATGGTGAGAGCCTGAGAAGAGAGGATGGTATAGAAGTTTTTATACAGATAAAAACATTAAATCATCGTTTTCTTCAGATAGGCATTGTCTGTCCCGAAGAGGTTCCCTGGAGGCTGGAAAGACAGATAGAAGAAAAAATAAAGGAAAAAATCTACCGGGGTAAGGTACTGGTAAACCTGCAGATAAGTCGAGAAGGGTCTGAGCTTCTGGAAATAGAACCAGATTTTAGCCTGGCCACCCTGTATTTTAACGCCTTTAAAAAACTAAAAGAAAAGCTGTACCTCAAGGAAAATATAAATCTTTCCCATCTTTTAAATTTCCCGGAAATAATAAAAATTAAAGAAAAAAAATGGGATAAAATAGAAAAAATACTCCAGAAGGCAACAGATGAGGCCCTGGGACAGGTGATCAAAACAAGAGAAAGCGAGGGGGAAAAGCACCTCAGGGAGATTCTAAAGTATATAAGAAAGATAAAATCCTCTATGAACTCCATTAAAAAAGAAGCACCATCGGCCCGGAAAAACTACCGGGAAAAACTCCAGGGAGAGATGGAAAAGGCTTTTCCACGGGAGGAGCTATCTTTTCAGTCAAATCAAATTAGCCCCAGATTAGCCCTTATGATAACAAAGGGTGATATAAGTGAGGAGATAGTGAGGTTTAACTCTCATCTTACGCAGTTTAATCGAACTCTGGGCCAACAAAAAGCCATAGGCAAAAAACTGGGATTTATTTTACAGGAGTTGCAAAGAGAGATCAACACTGTGGGTGCTAAGTCTTTATCTTATAATATCTCCAGTAAAGTGATTCAAATAAAAGACAATATAGAAAAGATCAGAGAACAGATCTGCAATATTGAATAGGCGAGGCAGGTCTTGTTAAAAAAAGCAAAGGGGTTAATCTGTCTCTTATACACATCTCCGAGCCCACGAGACTAGGCATGATCTCGTATGCCGTCTTCTGCTTGAAAA
>CBFDTW010000081.1:0-5725 GCA_965613085.1 uncultured bacterium
GATACGGCGACCACCGAGATCTACACCTAAGCCTTCGTCGGCAGCGTCAGATGTGTATAAGAGACAGGTATAATCTTGTGAAAATGCTCACAAGTACTTGACAAAAATTTGAAGATGAGTAAAATTACTGTGATATTTTTCACAAAGGGAATAAGATGAAGGAACTGCATCTTCCGAAAGATAATTATGTGCAATTTATTCAAAATTTATCCAGCAAAGCCTCTGTATATGCTCCCTTGCAAAAAAACGATTTTCTCTTTTACGAAAAGGTAACCAAAGAAAATATAGATAAAATAGTACCTGATACAAAAAGAGCCATCCATCCTTTAAAATCCTTTTTTATTCCAGCCCAGCGCAAGGTAAGTGAGTATTTTGCCGCATCTTCACAACCGGAACAGGAGGAAAAAATCGTTCTGGGAGCAAAAAACTGTGACCTTAATGCTTTGAAGATATCAGATTCTGTATATTCCGGAGAAAAATTTGGCGGTGAATACAAGGATCCTTTTTATATCCAGGCTCGAGAGAAAACAATCCTTATAAGTTTTGATTGTACCAGCCCTGATGAGAGATGCTTTTGTAATTTAGTTGGATCAAAGCCCTTTCCTGAAGAGGGGTTTGATTTGAACTTATCTTCCTTTGATGATGGTTTCATAGTTCAGGTGGGCTCAGAGAAAGGGGAAAGGCTTGTAAGGGAAAATGAAAATCTTTTTTACTCCGTTGACCAGGGTATGATAAAAAAAAGAGATAAAAGAAGAGAAAAAACTATTAAGTTGCTGGAAAAGATTAATAAAGAGTTTAAAACAGCGTTATCTTATAGAGAACTGATAAAGGATAGTCATGAGTCTCCTGTGTGGAAGCAGCACAGTGAAGCTTGCGTTGATTGTGGTGGATGTAACCAGATCTGTCCTACCTGCAGGTGCTTTTTACTTGTGGATAGAAAAGTGGGAGAAAAATACGAAAGGTATTACCTGTGGGATGGATGTCTTTTAACCGGATTTTCCCGGGTGGCAGGAGGGGCTAATCCAAGACCCCTGCTCTATCAAAGATTTTCCAACAGGCTTTTTTGCAAATTTTACTTTTTTCCAGAAAACATAGACCTTGATGCCTGTACCGGTTGTGGCAGGTGTATAGCTGTATGTCCCGGAAAAATTGATATGCGAAAAGTTTTTAGAGATATTGCTGTGGAGAGAAAAATATCCGTAGGTCTGGAAAAATGAATAATCCCTATCAACCAGTAAAAACGGAAATTCTGCAGGTTATTCCTGAAACACCACAGATAAAAACATTTGTGTTAAAACCAGAAAATCACTTTGAGTTTGAGGCAGGTCAGTTTATCCAGCTAACAGTTCCCGGGGTTGGCGAAGGTCCTTTCACTCCCTCCTCATCTCCCTATGAAAGGGAGAAAATAGAGGTGACCATTATGCGGGTGGGAAAAGTCACTACAGCACTGCATGAGTTAAAAGAGGGAAATCTTGTAGGAATCCGCGGTCCCTATGGTAACAGATATCCGATAGATAAGTGGAAGAATAAGGAGGTTCTCATTGTTGGGGGAGGAGTGGGTCTTGCACCTTTAAGGTCACTTTTTCTATCCTTAACTCATAACTTAAATGATTACAAAAAAGTAGTTTTTTGCTATGGAGCAAAAACTCCGAAGGACATTGTTTATAAAGAGAGCATTCTGGACAAATGGCAAAAGGAATTTACCGGCAAGGTCTCCTTTCGTATAACTGTAGATGAGGGAGATGAAACCTGGAGGGGAAGAGTAGGACTTGTTACCACAACCCTTGATGGAATTGATGAGGAAATAAAGAACATTCCGGAAAGTATAAGTGTAGTTTGTGGTCCTCCTATTATGATGAAATTTACCACTTTGAAGCTGCTGGATGTAGGATATCCGCCTGAAAATATATACCTTTCCATGGAAAAAAATATGTCCTGTGGAATAGGTAAATGTGGTCACTGCCAGCTGGGAAAATATCTTGTTTGCAGGGATGGGCCTGTTTTTACCTATGCTCAGTTAAAGGATATACCGGCAATCTGGGATTAGGAGGAAAAATTTGGCAAAGACACTTTTTATAGATCTGGATGAGATTAGCCAGAAGTGGAAAAATCTTGATATTAAATGCAGTTATCCCTACCATTTTAAAAATAACGGTATTTTGAGTTTGCGCGAGTGGCTTGCTTTCCAGATAATTTGCAGAAAATGTGAGGATTATCCCTGTGTTAATGCCTGCAGGTACGATGCTCTGGAAAGGGTGGAGGAAACAGGCATAAATGTAAGGAATGATTGTCTGTGTGTGTCCTGTAAATCCTGTGCGATAGCCTGCCCTTTTGGGGTTATTTATATGGAAATTCTTCCCTTTCTTACCTTTCATTGTGATTTGTGTAAAGGGAGGCTAAAGGAAGGGGAGGAGCCTCTTTGTGTAAAGACAGGTGGTGGTGCTATAAAATATGGAGAATTTAAAGAGGACAGGGCTCAGAATATTTACAAAGTGGGAGAAGTAGTGGTTAAAGCAAGACCCTGGAAGAAGGAATTAGCTGGTGAAAAAGGTGAACAGTGATGAGTGAGGTTCTTTTAGCTTTGGTATCTTTTCTGGTTTTCCCGGGTTTTCTTTTTACCGCTGTGGTAGGGCTTCTTGCTGGATGGGTGGATAGGAAGCTAACTGCTCGACTTCAGTGGAGAGTTGGTCCACCCTGGTACCAGAACTTTATCGATTTCTTCAAGTTGATGGGTAAGGAGACGATAATTCCTTCTGGTGCTCGAAGGATAACCTTTCTATCTGCTCCCCTTATTGGTCTTGTTGGTGTTACTCTTGTCTCTCTTATTCTCTGGCAGATGAATCTTTACCCTGCTACAACATTCCTCGGGGACCTTATTGTGGTGCTTTATCTTTCCATTCTTCCCTCTTTAGCAATTATCATAGGAGGATCAGCTTCAGGTAATCCTCTTGCCTCCCTGGGGGCAAGCAGAGAGATGAAGTTAATACTGGCTTATGAACTACCTTTCATTGTAGCCATTTTTACTCCGGTTGTAGCTATAAAGGATATAAAAATAGGTTCTATTGTGAGCTACCAAATGACCAACGGGATGATGTTTACCCATCACCTGTCTTCTCTTATTGCTTTTGTTGTTGCATTTATTTGTATGCAGGCAAAACTTGCCTTTGTTCCTTTTGATATTCCTGAGGCTGAGCAGGAAATAATGGCTGGTCCTTTAATTGAGTATTCAGGTCCACCTCTTGCAATGTTCAAGCTCACAAAGGCCATGATGCTTTTTGCCTTGCCTGTGTTTTTAATTACTGTTTTTGCCGGTGGAGTGAGGTTTGAAGGAATTCAGGCTCTTTTCTCAGTGATAAAGTATCTTGTTCTTTTAATCCTTATAGTTCTTGTGAAAAATACCAATCCTCGGTTGAGGATTGATCAGGCTGTAAAATTTTTCTGGCTCAGAATGTTTCCCCTTGCTATTATTGGCTTTATCCTGGCTCTTGTTGGAATTTAATAGGTTCAATGTTTCCCTGTTTAAATATCAGATAGGAAACAAACGACATTAATGAGACAAACGCGCGATGGAGACGAGTGAATGGGATTAATACTTTCTTCTCTGAAAAGATCTATATGGGTTTATCATTTGTCTACAGGTTCCTGTAATAACTGTGATATTGAGATTCTGGATTGTCTTACCCCAAGATTTGACCTGGAGAGATTCGGAATCTTGCTGGTGGGAAGTGTCCGTCATGCTGATGTGATTTTGGCAACAGGTATGGTTAACAGAAAGGCTTTGCCCAGGGTGAAAAGAATTTATGAGCAGATGCCTGAACCCAAACTGGTGGTGGCAGTTGGTGGATGCGCCTGCAGTGGAGGTATATTCCGTACAGGTTATAATACCGCCGGTCCTTATGATAGAGTTATACCTGTTAATGCGTATGTTCCTGGATGTCCCCCAAAACCGGAGGCCATAATTGATGGAGTGGTGAAGCTTATTCAAAGTCTTGATGGGAAACTACCGGCAAGAAAATAAGAGAACAAGATGCCTGAAAAAGATGTGATAAGTAAGGTGAAGGAAAGTCTTAAGGATAAGATAATCTCCTGGGAAGAAAAATCTACCAGGAGGCATTACTTTACCGTAAAGAAATCTGACATTGTTCCGGTGTCGAGGTACCTTTTTGAAAAGGCAAAGGCAAGGTTTGTTACCGCCTCCGGAATTGATACTCCTAAAGGGATAGAGATACTCTATCATTTTTCCTTTGATAGACAGGGTGGTAAGGTGGTCACGGTGAAAGTTCTCGTTCCGAAAGAAAAATGTGAGATAGAATCAATTGCCCCTTCCATTCCTGGAGCAAGTTTTATTGAAAGGGAAATTCAGGAGCTTCTTGGAGTGAAGTTTTTAAATCACCCTGACCCGAGACCTCTCCTTACTTCTGAAGATTGGCCAAAAGGAGTTTATCCTTTGAGACTGGACTATAGAGATGCTCAGTTTCCCGAAGATATTGAAAAGGAGAAATAGATGGCTCAGGAAAGAAGAACAGTTATTCCCATAGGTCCTTATCATCCTCTGCAGGAGGAGCCAGAGTTTTTTGAGCTTTATGTGGAAGGAGAAAAGGTCGTCGATATAGATATACATATAGGCTACAATCATAGAGCAATTGAGCAAATAGGCCAGAGGATGAGCTGGGACCAGCTCATTTTCCTTGTGGAAAGAATTTGTGGAATATGTTCCACCTCCCATCCCATTGCCAATTGCAATGCTCAGGAGGACCTTGCTGGAGTGGAGATACCAGAAAGAGCGAAGTATATAAGAAGCATTGTGGGAGAGCTTGAGAGACTCCACTCCCATCTTCTGTGGGCAGGATTAGCCGGACATTTTATAGGATATAATACTCTCTGGATGTGGATATGGAAATACCGGGAACCTATCTTAGAGATTTTTGAACACATCACCGGCAACAGAAATCATTATGCCATGATGAGGCCGGGAGGAGTAAGAAGGGATATAAAAGAAGAGGATATACCTTATCTTATGAAGATTCTGGATGAGGCGGAGAGGAAAATAGAGATGGTTACCAAAGCTGCTCTTGATGATCCTGTTCTTGCTGCACGCCTCAAAGGTGTTGGAGTACTTACCAAGGAAGATGCTATTAGATACTGTGCCGTAGGTCCCACTGCCAGAGCATCAGGTGTGTCTATTGATGTTCGCAAAGATGACCCTTATGCTGCCTATGACCTTGTGGAGTGGAATGTTATTACTCAAGAGGAGGGAGATGTTTTTGCCAAGACTGTGGTCAGGCTCCTGGAGTGCTTTGAGTCTATAAAGATAATCCGTCAGTGCCTCGAAAAACTTAAAAAGGTAAAAGGAGATATAGCGGTTAATATAAAGAAAATGCCCCCTGGAGAAGGGAAAGGTCATCATGAGGCTCCAAGAGGAGAAACTTTTCATTATGTGCGCTCTGATGGTTCAAACAATCCGGTCAGGGTAAAGGTGAGGGCTCCCACTTATGTGAATCTTCCAACCTGCAAGGCAACTGTTCCAGGGGAAAGTGTAGCTGATGCAGCTTTGATTTTAGCTTCCATAGACCCGTGCTACTGTTGCACGGAGAGAATGATGAGGGTAGTGGATAGAAGGTCAGGTAAAGTAGAGCTTGATGGGAAAGACCTTATAAGCTGTCTCTTATACACATCTCCGAGCCCACGAGACTAGGCATGATCTCGTATGCCGTCTTCTGCTTGA
>CBFDTW010000082.1:0-5666 GCA_965613085.1 uncultured bacterium
AAAAAGGGGTAGATTACCTTTTTCTGCCCAGCATTATTGATTTTCCTCAAACTGACCCCCGTCTTAGCAAAACTTATAATTGCCCCTGGTCACAGGGTTTGCCTTATTTTATAAACTCTACCCTTCCACTTGAAAAATATTCAGTCTGTATTCTGCAACCAAAAATTTCCATGAGAGAAGGTATCGATAAAGCTTTAAAGGAGGTGGGAAAGGCACTTTTAAATGATACAGCAAAAATCAACAAAGCCATAAAGGTGGCCAGAAAAGTCCAGAGTAAATTTTACCAGGCTCTTCGAGAAAAAGGAGAATCTGTAATAAAGGGACTGGGAAATAAAAGGGCATTTGTTATAATTTCTCGTCCTTATAACGGATGCGACCCGGGATTAAATATGGACATTGCCGACAAGATGGCAAAATTGGGGATGCTGGCTATCCCTATGGATTTTCTTAATCTTGACCCCAGCATTATAGCTGAAGATTACCCCCATATGTACTGGAATTACGGGCAGAGAATTCTTGCTGCCGCCCGCTACATTAAAAAAACCACCAATCTTTACCCTATATACATAACCAATTTTGGATGCGGGCCAGATTCCTTTGTAGCTAAATTTTTTGAGGAAGAGATGGATAGACCTTTCCTGGAACTCCAGATAGACGAACATTCAGCAGAGGCAGGAATAATAACAAGATTAGAAGCTTTTCTGGACAGTATCCAGGGAAGGCCTTTTCAGAAAAAGAAAGTGATATATAGCGCCGGTCTACCTTCTTCAAGGAACGAGAGGGTGATTTACATACCTTATATGGATGACCATTCTTATGCCCTGGAGGCCGCCTTTGAAGCTCTGGGACAAAAGGCCGAGGTAATGCCAGTAAGTGATGACGAGTCAGTCAGGGAAGGACAGAAATATACAACAGGAAGAGAATGCTACCCCAGTATTTTAACATCAGGAGATATGCTGAAAATAATAAAGAGAAAAGATTTTGACCCTGAAAAAGTAGCTTTCTTTATGGGAACAGCTCAAGGGCCTTGCAGATTTGGACAGTATAAAAAATTTCAGGAGCAACTTCTAAAAAGATTGGGCTATCCTAATATTCCCATTATCTCTCTTAGCTCTGAAAACAGCTATTTTGGTTACGGTGTCAGGTTTACCAAACTTGCCTGGAACGGAATTGTAGCTATTGACATTCTTCGAAAGGTACAGCGAATAATCCGTCCTGATGAGAAGAACAAAGGTGAAACCAACAGAGTTTATGAAGAATACCGGGATAAGATACGTGAAGCTATAAGAGAGGATAAACCACTTTTGCCCATAATGAGAAAGGCAGCTCAAAGATTTAAGCAGATACAAAGGATAGATAATGATAAACCTGTTGTTACAGTTGTGGGTGAGATATATGTCAGGCATAACCCTTATAGTAATCTCTTCATTATAGATGAACTGGAAAAACTCGGCTTAAAAGTGGAACTTGCGTCAATGAGAGAATGGTTTCTGTATACCAACGAAATGCACAAAGAAAGCAGTTTAAAGGAAGGAAAATTCCTGGAATTTCTAAAAAACAGGATAAGAAACTTTTATCAGGAATTTATAGACAGGCGTCTTGAGGAACCTTTTAAAGAACTTATAGAAGGATTTGAAGAACCTGAGATTGAACATATACTGGAGCTGGGGGAAAGATATCTGCACCGCTCTTTAAGAGGAGAAGCTATCCTTTCTGTTGGAAAAACTTTAAGTTCCATCGAAAGAGGAAGAGATGGGGTTGTCAATGTAATGCCCTTTACATGCATGCCCGGTAATCTCACCGCAGCCATAACAATCCAGATAGAAAGAGATTTCCCTGAATTTCCCATATTATCCCTATCCTATGATGGGTCCCGCCAGGCCAATTACTTAAATAAAATAAGGACTTTTGTAGCCCAGGTAGAGGCTTACCATCAAAAAAAAGGAAAAGGAAAAATTTACTTTTCGTACAGATAACCCCCGGTTAATTCAAGGAGGAAAAATTGAAAGCAATACTAATTTACTCCAGTAAATTCAGGAAATTTGATAAGATTGCTGAGATGATATTTGCCACTCTTCAGAGCAAAGGTCACAGGGTAAAAAAAATCAAAGTAGAAGAGTCTACAAAAGCCCCAAGTCTTTTTCCCTATGACCTTGTATTTGTGGGCAGTCCTGTAGAGGGATTATGGGGAGGGAGGTTTTCGGAAAAGCTGGATGGATTTATTAAAAAATGTACAGGGCTGCAGGGAAAAAAATCCGCGGTATTCGTCTATCCCAAAGCTATAGGGACGGGTAAAGCGATGAAACAAATAATGCGTCGGCTTGAACAAAAAGGTTCTATAGTTATAGATTTTAGAAGCATAAAAAAAGAATCTGAAGCAAAAGCTTTTGCTGAAAAATTGGGGAAAAAATAATTTTTAACCAAAATGAAAAGGCAAGGCACTCTAAATGAGCTAAGAGAATGGATAGAAGAGTATAAAAAATATCTCATGAACCTGGGTGAGCTGGGGGATAAAATTGTGCAGGTTCTCATTTTAAGAGACAAAATAAATAACTTGATGCACAAACTGGAAGAAAAAGGAGCAGACCTTTCCGTAGAAAAATCAAAACTGGATACTCTGGATCATATAATAAAAGATGAACCCCAAACTGTATGGAAAAAATTAAAAGATTGCATTGATCCTGCTACTTACCGCGTTAAACAAAAAATACCCCCTTGTAACTGGTGGTGGTATCTTGATCAAATTATAAGAAATAAAAAAAAGCAGCTAATTAACAAATGGATAAAACGAACAGTAATAGGAGTAGCTTTCGTAACATGCCTCTATTTCATTTTTGTCTATGCCATTCCCAAGCCTGATCCTTACACTACCTGCATCCAGGAAGGAGAAAGACTCCTGCAGAAAGGAAAAATAAATCCCGCCCTTCAAACTTACCAGAAGGCTACCTACCTTAATCCTGAGAAGCCCTATGCCTATCTGATGGTGGGAGTTATTTATCAATTCTTAGGTGAAGATGAGAGGGCAAAAAAATACTTCAGAGAAGCAAAAAAAAGATATACATCCTCATACGATTTCCACTTAGAGCGAGGAACTATCTGGATGAAGCTGGGAAAGTTTAGTGCAGCAGAAGAGGATGCCAAACAAGCTCTCAAACTAAATCCTGCGAGTGCTGAGGCTCATTTTCTGCTGGGAAATGCCTATGAAGCTCAAGACAAAATAGCCCAGGCGATTGCAGAGTTCAGTATCGTATCAGAGATGAAAACCGATCCCAAGCTCATAGTTATTGCCCGTTACAAGATCGGAATGCTTAGCTTAAAACAGGTATCTTCCTCTCCTGCATCTCGTTAATCCCGGTTATCTATTTCTGGTCTGTCTCGTTTTTTTAGTGCGTCTGGTGGGCTATCACATCCATTGCGTCATTCTTTTGTGGTCAGATTGGAAAAGGATCACCTAAGCTAACAACCAGCGACTAATAACTAAGAACTGACTAAACCGATTTAACAGTGAAAGAGTCATCTTTTTCTTCTTTTCTTGAGCTGTTCAAGAAGCTCATCAAGAGGCAAAGTGTTTACCACATCCTCTTTTTCCAGCCACCCCCTGCGAGCAGTAATTACTCCCAGTTTAATAAAATCAAGGGACTCTTTACTATGGGCATCGGTATTTATAGCGATCTTCACTCCTCTTTTTTTCGCCTCCATTGCCCAGTAATCTGTCAGATCCAGACGTTCAGGCTGAGAGTTTATCTCCAGCCAGACCCCTTCCTCGGCCGCCACATTGAGCACTTTGTCAAGGTCAATGGCATAACTTTCACGTTCCCCTAATAGTCTTCCTGAAGGATGAGCAAGAATGTGCACCAGAGGATGACGTATAGCTCTAATCACGCGCTCGGTCATTGCCTTTTCATTCTGTTTGAACCCTGTATGCACGGCAGCAATCACGACATCCAGTCTGGATAGAACCTCATCGGGCAAATCAAGGCTACCATCTAATTTTATATTTACCTCTATCCCGCTTAATATTCTAATATCACATAGCTTGGAGTTGAGCTTTTTTATTCTGTCAACCTGGGATAAAACAGCTTTTGCGTCCAATCCTCCTGCTATTCTAAGTGAGTGGGAGTGATCAGTAACAGCAATATACTCATACCCTTTTTCTTTTGCTTTTCTCAGAATAGCATCAATATCATCTCTTCCATCACTTTCTCTTGTATGAATATGAAGGTCCCCTTTAATATCCTCTTCATCCAAAAGATTCGGGAGCATACCTTTTTCTGCTGCCTCGATTTCACCTCTATCCTCCCGCAGTTCTGGAGGAATAAGGGGTAGATCCAGCACTTCATAAACCTCAACTTCCTCCTTACCTGCTATTTTCTTCTCGGCAGCGAAAACCCCGTATTCGTTTATCTTCAAACCTTTTCTTATAGCTCTTTCTCGCAGTTTTATATTATGGGATTTGGAGCCGGTAAAATACTGAATGGCAGCTCCAAAGCATTCAGAAGGGACTACCCTGAGATCTATTTGAAGACCATCAGGAGTTAAGATGCTGGATTTGGTTTCTCCTTTAGCCAGAACCTCGTCCACAAAGGGTAAATTTGTAAAGACCTGCATAAGATATGAAGAATCAGGAGAGGTCGCCAGAATATCAATATCACCAATGGTCTCCTTTCCTCTCCTTAAACTTCCAGCCATAGAAATCTTTTCTATTAAAGAGGCAGATTTACTTTTTAGTTCCGATATCACACCATCCACCAGAGGCAAAGCCTTACCCAGGAGAATTCTTGAAGAACGAGTCCTGTAAAGTTTTATACCCCTTAAAATATTCTCCTCTTTTTTTGCTCCTAAACCGGGAAGGTGTCTCAATTTTCCCTTTTTTGCAGCTTCTTCCAGTTCCTGCAGATTTTTTATACCTACTTTTTCATAGAGAAGTTTAGCCGTCTTCGGTCCAACATCAGGAACTGAGAGAATCTCGACCAAACCCGGGGGGAAACTTGATTTCAGCTCCTGATAGGCCGGTAAAGTTCCTGTAGTAAGGATGGTCTCGATTTTCTCCAGCATACCTTTGCCAATCCCGGGAATCTGGTTTAATTTTCCTTGACGATAAAGTTCCTCCAGATTACCTGAGATATGTTCAACTGCATCAGCTGCCCTCTCGTAAGCTCTTATACGGAAAGGGTTTTCCCCTTTTATAGCCAAAAAATCTGCCATTTCTCTGAATATACGGGCAATTTTTTCCTTATTGGCTTTAGCGGCCACACTCTGCCTCCTCTAAAATCTTATCTAAAACTTTTCTCGTATTAGTTTCGAGCTCCCTCAAACCCGCCTCATTTGAAATGACAAAATCTGCCCTTTTTATCTTTTCCTCCTGAGGAAGCTGTGCTCTTAAAAGACCTTTTATTTCCTCGGGGGTAAAACTTGTGTTTTTTCTCAACCTTTCCATCTGTTTATTCTTAGAGCAATATACGGTGATAATCCTATCCATAAAAAAATCCCAGTTAGCTTCAAAAATAAGTGCAGCTTCAATTACCGCAATCCTTCCATTATAGTCTTTCAGAATATTCCATATCTTTTTTTTAATCAGCGGATGTAAAAGTTTATTCCTGTCTCTTATACACATCTGACGCTGCCGACGAAGGCTTAGGTGTAGATCTCGGTGGTCGCCGTATCAT
>CBFDTW010000083.1:0-5661 GCA_965613085.1 uncultured bacterium
GGAGATATTGTTTATGGGAAGAATGAGGAGGGCTATCTATTACTTAATTTTGACAGAGATAGGGTTTAATATTATCCAATCCAACTAATTTAGCTTTCTTAACAAGTTTATTAAGTTCAATTCTGCTTTTATTCAGGGCAAAAACTTTTCCTTTATCTCCTGCTATTTTTGCAACAGGCAGGGAATAGATTCCTTCTCCACATCCGAAATCCAAAATTACATGGCCTTTTTTAATACCAACCTCTTTTAGAACCTTTTCACCTTCTTCTTTAAGCCATTTTTCTATATCAGTTTCCTTTTTTATCTTCATTAACGCACTCTAAAAGAAGGTTTTTAAATCTATCCAGAGGTATCCTGTAAGGCTCTATCTCGAGTTTCATCCAATCTGAAAATTCAAGAATCTTCTCGGGAGAGCTTTTAGAGTACTCATCAAAAATACCTACAGGATCTAAAAGAATAGCCTTATCATGATAGGGGAAAGTCTCATTTGCCTTGGCAGTATCCCACTCCTTAAAAATCTTTTTCCAATACACTAACCATCCAGGTGAGAGCCAGTAAACTTTACTCCCCCCACTTATTTTCTCTCTTTCTTCCTCGCTGGCTAGCATGTCGATGCAGCTTTTTGCCTGTATTCTTGAGATTCCGGTTCCTTGTTCCTGGATTATCGCATCCACATCTCTGTAGGGGTTAGAAGGATCAAGGAAGCATCTTTCCCCATAAACTACTACTGTTCTCTCGGAGTATTTTTTGGCATTTCTGAGCTGCTTTGTAAGTTGTTTTTCCAGTTCTCTTTGGCTCTCATGGAGACCTGGCGCAGTAAAAAGGATTTTATCTGGATTTAAGAAACCCGTATCTTTCAGATAATTTAGCTCTTTTCGCAAAGTTCCACAGGATACAATTGTATAACCTTTAAATGATGTATGATTTGCCATAATACCACCTTTTTTGGATTTATCTATCCTTTCAACTTTCCTTTTCCATAGCTAAAAAAGCTTGTCGTTTTTTCATTCATTTCTTCCCTTCTAATTTGGCATTTTAGTGAAGTGTTTCTCCCTTCTTTTTTTTTGCTTTTCTCCTATGCTTAACTCCAATGTCTCAGGCATTCCTATAAGGAAAGGAATCCTGATGCAAGCGTCCAGTCCAATAGCAATTAAAAACACGTATTGTGGTCCTACGTGGTCCCAGATGGCCCCAGCGAGATACGCCACACCAGCAGCGAGAAGAAGCCTGAAGAATCGCATGACTCCCAGCCCCCTTCCCATGTGCTCTGGAGGAACAAGCTCCACATTCATGGCTCCTGCCACAGTTAAATAGATGAAGAAAAAGCCCTGCAGGATACCAGCTACTATTAAAAACAAAGAGCTTGGTGCTAAGACGAGCATCAAATTTGAAACCCAGAAAAGAGGAATTATTGTATAAAGAACTTTTTTCCCTCCAATTCTGTCAGCAAGTCTTCCTAAAGGAATACCTAACACAAGAGGTGTGAGTGCAGAATCGGTGACCATTGCTCCCAGTATATACTCCTCAGCACCTTTTATCTGGTGAGCAAAAACCTGGGTAAATGGGAGAATCATACCCATGGGAAGCCATCCCACAGAGACGATAATGATCCATCGTTTTAGATTCTTTCCCTGCTTGAAAACCTGGGAAAGATCTCCAGGAAGATTAGGTCTTCCCTCACTTCCTTTTCCCACCTCTCATTGGATAGCTGAGTAAGTATGAGAAAAAATGTACCTACAGTAATGAGAAGGCTAAAAAGGAACAAGGGCCTTATTCCCTCAACATTTACACCACCAAAGCTTGTAACTAAGTATGCACCAACATGGGACCTACTATTCCCAAGAGGCCTTGAGCAAGAGTTTCACAAAGACTCATATCGGTGGCACGGTCCTTATTTTTCAGGGAGTTGGCACACACGGTAGCACAGCTGTGGATACTGGTTGTGTCTCCTAACCACCATGCGATCATGGCTATGATGATGGTCCAGCTGTGGGCCACACCATAGATCAAGTATGAGATAACAAGAAGAGAGATACCAGTAAGGTAGATTCTCTTGGTACCAATTCTATCAATGAGCCATCCGGTAAACGGGCTGAGAAGTCCGGCGACACCCATTCCTGCAGTGTTGACCATACCCAGTTGAGTGGCAGTAGCACCTAATGCTACAATATAAATAGATTGGTAGGGAAAAACTGTTTTATAAACAAGTGTCCTTAAAGATGTTCGTACTACCGTGACCTTCCAGTTACGACGTTATCTCCTTAGAAAACCCACCCCTTTTGAAATGGCCACAGCCACTTTTTTTATCCGTATCAACTCCATTTTTAAGCCCTTTTCTTCCTTTTAGCTTTAACTTATTTTAAGATTATTATGGATGCCTTATTCTCAAGAGTATCATAAAAACTATTCATCGCTTTGGTAATTTGCCATATCTGCAAATTTTTTACTCTAAACTGAGAGGTTTAACCTCGAGCATCCGGGGTCTTTTCATCTTACTCCAGTCATGTGGAGCTCTTGCCTTCTTTAATTTATCCAGCTCTCCTAATTTTTTGAGTCGCTCATAAATTAATATCCAGGCACAATCTTTCTCAGGATCTGTTTCACATTTTCCATTCTGAGATCCTCCACAGGGACCATTTAAGAGCCCCTTTGCACATTGAGTTAAGGGACATATACCGGCAAGTTTCCCCAACTCACATTCTCCACACTGCTGGCATTTTTCCTTAAATAAGGTAGGGCCTCCACCCATGTGTCCCATAGGATTGGTTCCAGGATAAATTGGTTTTACAATGCCATACTCTTCTTCCAGGATAAACTCCCGCACCACCTGAAGTCCATCACCACAGGTTAGCATCAAAATAGCATCACATTCCTTAATCTCTTTTTTGTACCCATTTAAACGTTTTTTGCTCCAGGGAGCATAACAGGTGAACTCACCAAATGGTGGTGCAATAGCGGCTAATATTTCTTTCCCTTTTCCTGACAAGATATCTGCCATTTTCTTTACCTCTTCCTCGCCTCCCGTATGAAAAACCGTAGCACAACCACCACATCCAATTATCACTATCCTTTCTTTTCCTTCAAGATACTCCAGAATCTCCTCAAGTGGTTTTTGTACTTGTCCAATCATGTTTTTCCCTTTCTTAGATTATTCTTCTTCAAAATGGATAGCCTCACTGGGACAATCCTCTGCGGCTTCTTTTATCTTCTCTTCAGGTTTGTTAAAATTAGCCTCCTATTTTACCTTAACTACATCATTAAGCTTAAAAACCTCAGGACAACTGTCCTCACAAAGCCCACAACCTGTACAGGCATCCTCATCAATCCAAACTTTTGTGATTGCCATCAGCTAAATCTCCTTTAGTCAATGAGTTGATTTTATTTTCTTGCAGAAGGGACATCATTTACAGCTATCTTTATGAGTTTACCTACACCTGCACCAATGAAGTTCTCTTTATAGTTTCTCTTAAAAAGATCCCAGGCAAGATTACCAGAACAATGGCAGGGAGCAACCTTTTGGACCCCCTCTTTTTTAAATTCCTGGATGATCTTTTTTATTTCGCTACTTTTTGTCCCTGAGAGGTGAAAACCGCCCAATACCAGATACACTTTATCTTCCACTTTCTATCTTTTCCTGACGTTACCTTCTTGTAAGATCAGCTTGCTCCTCCTTGAGTCTTGCTTTTTAAGTTGAAGCGTTGGTCATCCTTCTTACTCTAATATCGTCTATGAGAGTAGTTTGCCAGTGCTTTAGGTAATTGTATTTTATCTAAACCTTTTTACAAATTCACTAATTATACTGATGTAAATAATTTTTGTCAAGTTTATGGATAAAAATTAATACACCAACATAGGAAAATTTACATTATCATATAGGCTAATTTAATCCTTTCACAAAAAAACTCCAAGAAAGAAGAAAGTGAGTAATCTTTTTGCTGGTAGGTTTTACAAAAGAAAACCTATTATGTAGGGTTATAAAATTTACCCCCACGAGGTAAAAAGAGCAATTTTTGCACAATCGCAAAAATGAACTCATAATATTTTTTGTCAATCATGGATTTTTTCAGACTCCTCCCGAATTTTTATGATATTCATATTAGTCGTCCTATGTTAAAACTCTAATCAACGAGAGAGAAACAAAACCCATTGGATTTAAAATCTATACACCACCTTTTCTTGTCACCTCTTACTTTACTTAAACTTTTACCGGAGAGAAACCCATTTGATAATTTTGACTTAGAAAAAATGAAAGTATTTCAACTAACATAGATAAATCGACATTTATGAGTTTTATCCTGTTTGGAACAACTAAATGTACAGGTGCAAAGTTTAAAATACCTTCCACCTTTCCCTCTATAAGTTTATTTGCTGTATCCTGAGCAGCTTCAGCAGGAGTACTGATTATTCCTATTTTTATCTTGTATTGAGGTAAAATTTGGGGGATCTTCTCTATATTTTGGACTATCACACCGTTTAAAATTTTACCTATCTTTTCAGGGTCGTTATCAAAAGCAACTTCGATTTGAAACTCTTCCCTTCTAAATCCGGGATAAGCAAGAAGAGCAGAACCCAGTTTACCCACTCCTACAAGAGCTAATTTCCATTTTTTGTTAAGAGCGAGAATACGAGCAATTTCTTCTTTTAATTTCTCTACTCTATATCCTTGTCCTCGTATCCCAAACTCTCCGAAATAAGCCAGATCTTTTCTGATCTGACTATCGGTAGTTCCAACTAATTCTGCAAATTCCCGGGAAGAGAGAATGGAATCATCCGGGAATTTCTTCAAGGCTCTTAAATAAAGAGAAAGACGTTGCACCACAACTTCAGGAACTTTGAATCTCGGCATTTATTTATCCCCTTTTAAATAAAGATCTATTCCTTCGGCAGCTCTCTTGGCATCGGCAATAGCAGTTACTGCATCTAAATTGAGATTGACAATGTCTCCTCCAGCAAAAACTTTTGGTAGTGAAGTCTTCCCATTTTCGTCAATTTTCACTTTCTTGCGGGGAGTGAACTCTAATTTATCGAATAGTTCCTTGGGGATAAATGAAAAATCTGGTACTTGCCCGATAGCTTCAATAACCATGTCACCTTCCAGAAACATTTCCTTTTCCTCATAAAAGGTAGGTCTGAATCTTCCCTGCTCATCAAAAACAGATTTCACTTTCATACATAAAAGACCTTTTACTTTGCCATCTTCAACTTTAATCTCCTTAGGTCCCCACCCAGGATTAAATTGAATCCCTTCTGCTTTTGCTTCTTCAATTTCTTCTTTGGTGGCCGGCATTATATCCCAATCTTCCAAAGAGACGGTTTTGGTAACCACCTTCTCTCCTGGATATTGGATATGTTGCAATCTTAAAGCCTCTCGGGCGACATCCATCGCCACATTTCCTCCACCAATAACTATAATTTCTCTGCCCACTTTCACTCCCTTGCCAATTTTGTTTTCTTTGAGAAACGGAAGAGCAGAATAGGCTTTATCAGAGTTTTTAACATGTGTTGAGCGGGATACAGTTGTACCTATACCTAAATAAACAGCATCATAATTTTTGTAAATCTCCTCAAATGATATATCTTTACCTACTGTGGCTGTCTCTTATACACATCTCCGAGCCCACGAGACTAGGCATGATCTCGTATGCCGTCTTCTGCTTGAAA
>CBFDTW010000084.1:0-5407 GCA_965613085.1 uncultured bacterium
TTCAAGCAGAAGACGGCATACGAGATCATGCCTAGTCTCGTGGGCTCGGAGATGTGTATAAGAGACAGGGCTATCAGGATGGTTGAAGAAGAGTTAAAGAAAAAAGAGGAGATCTATTGTTTGGGAGATTTAATTCACAACCCTGTGGTAATGAGTGAGCTGGCCAGCAGGGGACTAAAAGTTCTTTCTGATGTTACTCGAATAAAAAAAGGAACAGTATTCACAAGAGCCCATGGGGTTGAGCGTGCCATTTTAGAGGAGGCAGCTAAAAAGGGGCTAAGAATGATTGAGACGACCTGTCCGTATGTTTCAAGAGTACAAAGAATTGCCCGGAATCTATCCGTCCAGTCTTATCATATTGTGGTAATAGGGTCAGCTAAGCATCCAGAGGTAAGATCAGTTGTTTCTGACCTGCCCACCAAAAAATTGAGCATAGTTAAGACTATAAAGGAAATTGAGAAGATACCCCGGGTTAAAAAAATGGGCATTGTTGCTCAGACTACCGAATCCCTTGACAATTTTAAAAATATCGTGAAAAATCTAATAGAAAACCGATTAGAGGATGGACTTGAAACGAGGGTTTTTAATACTGTCTGTAGCGTGGTTAGAGAGAGGCAAAAGGAGACAAAAGAGTTAGCTGGCAAAGTGGAGGCGATGATAGTGGTTGGTGGATATAAAAGTTCCAATACTCAAAAGTTAGCTGAAATTTGCAGGAATATGGGTGTGAGAACTTATCTGATAGAAAAAGAAGAAGATATAGATCTGGAAGAAGTTAAAAAAATAAATACTGTGGGTATAACTGGAGGTACATCTACTCCTGAAAAAGTCATAAGAAATCTGGAGAAAAAGTTATCAAATTTAAATTAATTTAGAATTTAACAGAGGGGGGAGAAAGTGGCTAAATCCAGAGAGGAAAACATGCTTGATCGAGCTGCTGATAGCTTGATAAAAGCATCTATTGAAGAGAAAGAAATAACCAAAAAGGAGGTTGACAAAGAGAAAGAAAAAGAAGAAAAAGTAGAGCGGGTGGGTGAGAAAGAGGCAACCTCTTCGCAGAAGAAAGAAGAAGAAGAAGAAGTGTTTGCCCATCTTGTTAAAAAATATGAAAATCCAGCACCAATCAGGGAAGGAGATATAATTAATGCTAAGGTGGTTCAGACTACCAAGGAAGGGGTTCTTCTGGATGTGGGGATGAAATCCGAAGGGTTTATGCCCTGGGAGGAATATGCATCCTCGTCGGACAGGATTCCACAGATAGGAGAAAAGATGAATGTATATGTGGTGCGGAAAAGCGAAATTGGGCATCTTCTTCTATCCAAGAAAGAGGCTGATTTCAGGCTGGACTGGGCAAAGTTCACCGAGGCTTTTGAGAAGGAAAAGCCCATTAAAGTAAAAGTAATAAAAGTTGTAAAAGGGGGATTATTGGCTACTATAGGTTATTTAAGCTGCTTTATTCCCGCCTCGCATGTGAGTTTAAAAAGAAAAGTGGACTTAAGAAAATATATTGGAAAAACTTTAGAAGTTAGAGTAATAGAACTGGACAAAAAGTCTAAAAATATAGTAGTTTCCCGTAAATTTTTTGAACTGGATGAGAAAGAAAAAAGGAAGGAAAGGATTCTATTAAGTCTGGAGGAAGGAAAAATAGTTACAGGAAAAGTCAGTTCAATAACCAAATTTGGGGTATTTGTAGATCTGGGTGGAATTGATGGTCTTATTCATCCTGAGAACCTTTCCTGGGGATGGGTGAAAGACCCTAAGGAGGTGGTGAACCCGGGCCAGGAAATTCAGGTGAAGGTGTTAAAGCTTGATAAAGATAAAGGGAAGATATCTCTGGGATTAAAGCAAACAATACCTGATCCCTGGAGTATAGTGGAGGAAAAATACAAAGTAGGTTCTGAAGTTACCGGCAAAGTCACCCATCTGACAAACTTTGGAGCCTTTGTGGAGATTGAAAAAGGACTGGAAGGCTTAATTCATATTTCGGACCTGTCCTGGGATAAGCGTATTTCACACCCCAAAGAAGTAGTATATGTAGGGCAAGAAGTTAATGTAAAAATTCTGGATATCAATCCCAAAGATAAAAGAATGGCTCTCGGATTAAAACAGACTCAACCTGATCCCTGGCAAATGCTTGCAGAAAAATACAAAGTGGGAGATATTATCTCAGGGAAGGTTCAGGAGATAACCAATTTTGGCGTTTTTGTTAATCTTCTGCCGGGTATAGATGGGCTTATTCACATATCTGAATTAGACAGTGAGTATGTCCATCATCCTGAGAAGGTGACCTCAGTTGGTGAGGAAATAAGGGCCGAAATTGTGGAAATTGACCCGGAAAAGCGAAGAATAAGATTAAGTGTAAAAAGACTGAAGGAAAAGGTGAAAAAGGAGCGGGAGAAAGAGGAAAAGGAAAAACAAACATCAGCATCCAGTCAAGATGATGAAGGAATTGTAATAGGGGATTTCATTAGAGAAGATGTAAGGAAAAAACTGAAACAGGAATTTTTCAAGTAATGATTATAAGTTTTCTTTCTGCTGTGGTTGCAGGATATTTACTTGGCTGTATTCCAGGAGGATATGTTGTTGGAAAGCTGGCAGGAGGCGTTGACGTTAGAAGATTTGGGAGCAAGAATATCGGCACTACCAATGTCCTTAGGGTGCTGGGCAGGCGATATGCTCTTTTTGTTTTTTTGATAGATTTTGGCAAAGGAATGTTAGCTGTTTATCTGGCAGGTTTTTTTTCTACTGCAACAGATACTTCTATAGTAAGAGCTTTAGCAGGTATAGCCTGTATAAGCGGTCATAACTGGCCCATATTCTTGCAATTCAGAGGAGGTAAGGGAGTTGCTACTTCAGCAGGGGTCTTTTTAATTTTAACTCCACTACCTTTTTTATTTTCTCTTATAAGTATGGCAGTAATTGTAGGAGCGACCCGTTATGTTTCCTTAGGTTCCATAATCTCAGCCGCACTTCTGCCTTTTTATATCTGGATTCTGGGAGGCGGGGAAACTCTGATATATGTTTACTCAGGAGCTATTGTTGCTGGAGTGGTAATTTTGCGCCATCACTCTAATTTAAAAAGATTGCTCGCCGGTGAGGAAAATAAGTTAGGAGAGAAGGTGAAAATATAGTGAGGATATTCCTCTTGTCAAAATTCTACAGTTGATTATAGTAAATAAATACCCATAAAGGAGGAATAGGATGAACAAAGCAGAATTGGTGGATGAGGTAGCCAGGCAAACTGGTTTGACAAAGAAGGTATGCAGACAGACGGTAGATGCAGTAATTTCTACAATTAAGGATTCCTTAGCCAGGCGGGAAAAGATAACTCTGGTGGGATTTGGAAGTTTTAAGATTATGACGCGTAAATCCAGAAGGGGAAGAAATCCTCAAACAGGGGAGGAGATCCAGATACCTGCCAAAGAGGTCCCTAAATTTGAGGCGGGAAAGAATCTCAGGGAAGCAGTCTCATAGTAGATAACCGGGAGGAAGCAGAGGAAAGTTTTTGCTTTCTCCCGTTAAGGCTTTCTTTGGAAAAATCAAAAGATTTTAACAGAGAATTGCAGAGTGATGCTGGTGCAAGAAGGGAAGGAAAGCTATATTTCTCGATTGGAGAAGTCAGCAGAATAACAGACCTTCCTGCCTATGTCTTACGTTTCTGGGAAAGAAAATTTCCATCTCTTTCTCCTTCAAAGAGCAGAGGGGGACACAGAAGATATCAAAAAAAGGACGTGGAACTGATACTTAAGATTAAGGACCTTCTTTATAAGGAGGGATTTACAATAGAGGGAGCAAAAAAAGAACTTAAAAAAGAAGGAAAAAAAGAAAACAGATCAGAAGATCTTAATCTTCACTGGTTAAAAAAGGAAATAGAGGAGATTATTAGATTACTTGATTGATTTTTTTATAATCGGGGCGTGGCGCAGCCTGGTTTAGCGCACTTGCATGGGGCGCAAGAGGTCACCGGTTCGAATCCGGTCGCCCCGACCAGAGGTGAAAGAGAAAGGTAAAATTTGAAGTCGCATGATTTATAACGCATACAGACAATCATAGGGCATTTTCTTTTCTCCTTCAGGATTTCTCTCAGGTACAGGTTATAAAATTCCTCCTTGCTCATTCCTCTGCAAAAGCAGCAGAACCACTCCAGAGCAAATCCCCCGGTTGTGATATCAAACATGAGCCATTTATCTGGAAGAGGATGGGTTTTCAGATAGTACTTCTCGTCTGGAATAGGTTTCCCCAGACATATGGTTACAAGCTCTGATCTTTCCTACGAGTTTCAGACAGGGAACAACTGGATAAAGCTTGTCCAGAGGGATTTCCAGCTCCCGAGCAATTTCCTCTCCTTTCACCACAAAATGGTCATAGCCCACCACCTGCATATTAAACGCACTCTGGCAAATTCTTGCAACTCTGGAGCCAATTTTTCCTACTCCCACCAGACCAAGAACTTTACCTTCAAGGTCTACAGCTTCATATCTATTTCTGCTGTTCTATTGTCCCTTCCGGGTTTTGCCTCTGTAATTACATCTACTCTCCCTTCTAACAATTTCATTCCAGCCTCATGGATCCGCTGGGATAAAAGTACCTTTTTCACTTAATATTCCGCTTTTCTTTTTTAGGCCGGATCATCTTTTATGATCAAATTTTACAGAAATTCTCCCTTACATCAAGGAAACTCAGATCTGGGTGCTGTTTTGAGCAAAGTACCAGGCAATGCTATCCCCAATCTCTTTATTACAGCAAAAACACCGACAGAGTGATGTTCAAAATCGGCAAATTCCTCAATAAGATGGGAATTTTTTTGAACCAGGTTAAACAAATTTTTCAGAAAGGTAAGACTTGTTTTCTCCAGGATTTTTCTTATCTTCAGTGCTGATTTGATTTCTTTTCCTGTCCCTTTTTTCCACTTAGCATTGTAAGATGAAAGGTTTCCTTCTTTTATACAATCAGCCAGAATCTCTGCACCTCTCATTCCGTAGTAAAGACCCCCTCCACTTAGAGGTTTTACCTGACAGGCAGCATCACCAACCAGAAAAATTCCTTCCTTACAAATTTCTCCATAGCCTATGGATAGAATCCCGCCCATCTTTTCTATTATCTTTCCTTTTATCTTCTTTTTTTTCATGAAAGATTCAAGACTTTTTAACGGATCCGGAGAGATACTTCCTACCCGAATTATTTTTTCATCTTCAGGAATTAGCCAGCAAAAATGAAGAAAAGGCCTGGTAAAATCAACCTGAACCATATTCTGAGGAGTTATTTTTTGATGTATTCTAAACTGGATTCCCCTGAAATAGGTTGGTTTTAACTTTAACCTGCTGATTTTTCTAACTGTTGAAGTTGCTCCGTCAGCTCCAACTACCAGAGTGGAACGAAAAGTACCTTTATTTGTGTAAAGGAGGTACTC
>CBFDTW010000085.1:0-5245 GCA_965613085.1 uncultured bacterium
ATGATACGGCGACCACCGAGATCTACACCTAAGCCTTCGTCGGCAGCGTCAGATGTGTATAAGAGACAGCCTTAGGAGTGATGCCTTACATAAGTGCTTCTATTATAATGCAGCTTTTGACTGTGGCGGTTCCTCAGCTTGAAGAGCTGGCGCGACAGGGAGAGGAGGGAAGAAAAAAGATAACTCAGTACTCAAGATTTGCTACCATTCCTATAGCAGCTGTTCAGGGGGTGGCCCTTTGTTATTGGATTCAGAGTATAAATAACGGTGCTTTTGTCTACACCCGGGGATTTAACTTTATTTTTCCTGCGGTTATTACCCTTATCACCGGAACGGTTTTGCTTATGTGGATAGGAGAGAAAATTACAGAGCGGGGGATTGGGAATGGTATTTCTTTGATAATATTTGCAGGAATTGTAGCAGGTATCAGGCCCGCTATGGGGAATATAATAAGGTTAGCCAGGGCTGGACAGCTTGTCCCCTTTATTATTTTTCTATTTGTAGTAATTGCTATTTTTATCACTGCGGCAGTTGTGGTTATTTATCAGGCCGAAAGAAGAATTCCCATTCGATATGCAAGAAGAGTTGTGGGAAGACGTGCCTATGGAGGTCAGACTACCTATCTTCCCATTCGTATAGGAGGTGTGGGGGTAATAGCTATTATTTTCGCTGTCTCTATATTACTTTTGCCTTCAACAGTTGCAAGATTTTTTAATTATCCCTTTGCACAGACTATTGCTGGATGGCTTTCTCCAGGAGCTATCCCTTATTATATTTTATATGCCATGGCGGTTATCTTTTTTACCTTCTTTTATACCGCAGTGGTATTTAATCCCGTTGAGATCTCCAATAATATACGTCGGTATGGGGGATTTATACCTGGCCTTAGACCCGGTCGACCAACTGCTGAATATATAACCGCGGTACTTACCAGAGTAACCTTTATGGGAGCTTTATTTTTTGCCTTTATTGCTATAGTCCCGATCTTGATTAATCAAGAACTTATGTATAACAGTTTTCCCTTTGGTGGAACTTCTATATTGATTGCAGTTGGAGTTGCACTTGATACAGCCCAGCAACTGGAATCTCATCTTTTAATGCGCCATTATAAAGGATTTATCAGGGGTAGAGCTTAAATGAGGATTGTGATTCTGGGTCCTCCTGGAGCAGGAAAAGGCACACAGGCAAAAAGACTTTCTGAGAAGTTTGGCGTGCCTCATCTTTCTGCAGGTGATCTTCTAAGAGAGGCAGTATCCAGAGGAACGTCTCTGGGTAAAAGGGCACAGCCTTATATCTCTAAGGGCGAGCTGGTGCCGGACCGCATTATTCTTGAGATAATAGGGGAAAAGATAAAAGAAAATAAAGATGGGTTTATCCTGGATGGGTTTCCCAGAAATATATCTCAGGCAAAAGAACTTGATCTTTACCTGAGGGAAGAGACAAAAAACCTTGATGTAGTTGTAAATCTTGATGTAAACGAGGATAGTGTGATTAAAAGACTTAAAAACAGATTAGTCTGTCCCGAATGTGGAGCAGTGGTGAATGTTAGAAATGGATATTCTGATAAGGGATGCCCAAACTGTGGGGCTAAGCTAAGACAGAGAGTGGACGATAAAGAAGATACTGTAAAAAACAGAATAAAAGTTTACCTGGAACACACCTATCCTCTTTTAGAATACTACAAAAAAAGAGGCATTCTGTTAAATGTTTCAGGAGAAGGTACTCCTGATGAAGTTTTTGATAGAATTATAAAATCACTATGATTTATATAAAATCTCAAGAAGAGATAAATCTGATAAGAAAGAGTGGAAAAATAATTGCAGAGCTCTTTGAGCAGATTAAAGAGAAGATAAGAGAAGGGATAACCACACTCGACCTGGATGAGTGGATAGGTTGGTTTATAAAGAAAAAAGGAGCATCTTCTGCTTTTAAAGGCTACAGAGGTTACCCTCGTTACTCCTGTATATCTGTAAATGAAGAGGTAGTTCATGGAATACCCTCTTCCCGGATCTTGAAGAAAGGAGACATAGTTTCTGTTGATATAGGAGTTAAGCTGGATGGATATATATCTGATGCTGCCAGGACTTTTCCTGTGGGGGAGATTTCGGAAGAGAAAGCAAAGCTTCTGGAAGTTACTCGTGAAGCTCTCCGACGGGGAATCCAACAGGCAAGGGTAGGGAAAAAAATAGGAGATATAAGTTATGCTATCCAGAGCTGGGTAGAAAAAAACAATTGTTCGGTGGTTAAGGTTTTATTCGGGCACGGGGTGGGTTATTTTTTACACGAGGATCCGATTGTTCCAAATTTTGGAGATGCCCATAGAGGGGAAAAACTAAGAGAGGGTATGGTTCTGGCAATAGAACCTATGGTAAATTCGGGGAAAGAAGATGTAAAGGTTTTGGATAATAAATGGACGGTGGTGACCACTGATGGAAAACCTTCTGCTCATTTTGAACATACCATAGCCATAGTTAACGGTAAACCTTTAATTTTAACGGAGTAGGTTTTGCCCAAGGAAAAATTAATAAAAACCTCTGGAGTGGTAGTAGAAACTCTACCCAATGCTACATTCAGGGTAGAGCTTCCAAATGGTCATCGTGTCCTGGCCCATGTTTGTGGAAAAATGAGAATGAAGTTTATCCGGATTCTTCCGGGAGATAAGGTGAGTTTAGAGATATCACCATATGATCTTTCCAGAGGTAGAATAATTTACAGGGAGGGAAAGAGTAAAGAATGAAGGTAAGGTCATCGGTAAGAAAAATATGTAAAAAATGTAAGATAATTAAAAGGCGGGGGGTTATAATGGTTATTTGTGACAACCCCAAACATAAGCAACGTCAGGGGTGATAAGATGGCAAGAATTGCTGGAGTGGAACTACCTCCTAACAAGAGAGCATTTATAGGGTTAACCGCGATTTATGGTATAGGTCGAGACCTTTCAACCAGGATTCTTAACCAGGCAGGGATAGATCCTGCAATTCGCATCAAGGATTTGACTGAAGACCAGATAAATCGTCTAAGACACATAATTGAGGAAAATTACAAGATAGAAGGGGATTTAAAAAGAGAGGTGAGTAATAATATCTCAAGACTAATAAATATTGGATGTTATAGAGGAATAAGACACAAAAGAGGACTGCCGGTGAGAGGACAGCGAACCAGATGCAATGCCAGGACTCGTAAGGGTCCTCGTCCCGGCGTAGGCACTAAAAAGAAGAAAAAATAAAATAATAAAGATACCAGGGAGTTAAAGATGGCTGCCAGAAGAAGCAGGGAAAAGAAGAAAAAAAGAGAAAAAGTTGATGAGGGAATGGCTCATGTTCATTCTACCTTTAACAATACTATCATCACTATTACCAACTTAAATGGGGAAGTACTCTGCTGGTCTTCAGCTGGAGTTGTGGGTTTCAAAGGTACAAAGAAAGGGACCCCTTTTGCTGCCCAAAAAGTTGCTGAGGATGCTGCTAAAAAAGCCCGGGAAAATTATGGACTTCAGAGGGTTATCGTGGTGGTTAAAGGTCCAGGTTCAGGAAGAGAAACAGCTATAAGAACTCTTCAGGCGGCTGGGCTTAAAGTAGTTGCCATACGGGAGGCAACACCTATTCCCCATAATGGATGTCGCCCTCCTAAAAAAAGGAAAGTGTAAAAGGAGAAGAGAATGGGTTTGCAGATGGAGGCAAGGTGTGCTCGTTGTCGCAGGTTAAACTCCAAATTATTTTTAAAAGGAGAAAAGTGTCTCACCGATAAATGTGCTCTGGAAAAAGGAAGGCAGACCTCACGAATTCCTGAGCGGAGAATGTCCCAGTATGCCAGGCAATTGCGGGAGAAACAAAAACTGAGGTTTAGGTACGGGATTGTAGAAAATCAATTCAGACAGTACTATGAAAAAGCTGAAAAGATGAAGGGTGTGACTGGCGAAGAACTTCTTCGTCTTTTGGAACGAAGATTGGATAATGTCATATACCGGTTAGGATGGGCTTCTTCCCGGAGGCAGGCTCGGCAACTGGTTTCTCATGGTCATTTTCTGGTCAACGGAAGGAAAGTCTGGACTCCCTCCTATCAGGTAAAAGAAGAAGATGTTATACAGGTGAAAGATAAAAGCAAAAAGATGGATTTGATAAAGCAAAATCTTCAATCTTCGGTTAAACAGACTCCACCTGCCTGGCTGGAAGTTGATAATAACTTGTTAAAAGCAGTCGTAAAAAGGCTACCGGAGAAAGAGGAGCTGGACCAGGAGATTAATGCTTCCCTGATTGTGGAGTACTACTCAAGAAAATAGCCTCTTGTATTAAATCAAAATAAAAGGAGGAATTGGTTGAGAAAGCTGGTAAAACCCGAGAAGGTAAAGATTGAAAAAGAGACCTTTTCTGATACCTATGGTAAATTCATAATAGAACCTCTGGAGAGAGGTTTTGGTATAACAATGGGAAATTCCCTGCGGAGGATACTTCTTTCCTCTATTCCTGGAGCAGCTGTAACTTCTATAAAAATAGACGGAGCAACACATGAGTTTGCTACTTTGCCGGGTATAAAGGAAGATGTTCTCCAGATTATTCAAAATTTGAAAAAACTTAGAGTAAAGCTTTATGTTAATGAGGAAAAGCAGGCTCTTATCGATGAAAAAGGTCCCTTAGAAGTGAAAGCATCTCATATTAAGATAGATAGTGAGGTGGAAATCGTAAATCCTGACCTTCATATTGCTACCTTAAATGATGAAAAAACCAAACTCTGTATGCAGATAAATATTGCTCCTGGAACAGGTTATGTAGAAGCCAGTGAAAATAAAAAAGAAAACCAGCCCATTGGGACTATTCCTGTAGATTCTATCTTTACGCCTGTTAGGAAAGTTAAATATGAAGTTTTACCTGCCAGAGTTGGAAGAAAGACCAGTTACGACTGTCTGGTTCTGGAAATTTTCACTGATAGGACTATAAGACCGGATGAAGCATTAAACCAGGCAGCCAGGATTTTGCAGGAATTTGCCGGAGTATTTATTCTTGAAGGTATAGAGGAGAGAAAAAAAGAAGAGCTCAGGGAAAAATTTCTGCAGATGGGTATAGATGAGATGGGTCTTTCCACCCTGGCTTTAAATGCATTAAAAGGAGCAGGGATAAAAAAGGTGGGCGATCTTGTTGACAAAGGCGCTAAAGAACTTTTGATGATTAATAATTTTGGTGAAAAATCACTGGAGAAGTTAAGAAAAAAACTTGCCGAGTACAATCTTAGCCTGAAGGATGAATAAAAA
>CBFDTW010000086.1:0-5179 GCA_965613085.1 uncultured bacterium
ACACCTAAGCCTTCGTCGGCAGCGTCAGATGTGTATAAGAGACAGGTTTTATCTTTATGTTAAAAAAATCACCAAGAATATTTGAACTGAAATACATAGATGAGCTGATCCTGCGGATGTAACCTCCAAGGTCGGGAATACCCTGCATGTAGCTATATCCGGCAAATAGCTCATCACTACCATCGCCGGTCATAACAGTTTTTATCCCCAGATCTTTTGCAAATTTTAATCCAAAGTAAACAGGTATATCATTGGGAATTGCCGGGTCAAAACTTTTAAGGATCTTTATAACCTCAGGTATAGCATCAATAGCCTCCTCAACAGTTACCAATCTGTGGTAATGTTTCAGCCTGCAAGATCTTGCCAGAAACCTGGCATACTTTAAATCCTCTCCAAAGGAGTTTAAGGTAACAGTAATTGTTTTAATCCCGGGGCAAAGATAGGCTAAAATAGCCGAGTCCAATCCTCCGGAAAAAAGAAGCCCTTCGGCCCTGTTTTTAACTACAGCCTTTTTTAAATTTTTCCTTAACTCTTGAATAATCTCATCAAGCATAGCAACATCACCTCTGACTTCTGTCTTTTAAATTTTATCTTTACCCCAACACTAACAAACCAAACAGCCACAACTGACAAACCTCGAACGTAGAACGAAGAACGAAGTAAACTGACTAACTGATAAACCGACTAACCGGCAAACCGATTCAACCGACCAACATCGAACCTCAAACAAGCCAAACACCCCAAAGGTAGAGGACACAAAACACAAGCAGACAGATAAAAGACAAAACCTGCATAAGCCTGACTGCCAGAATTACATCCTCTCTTCTTATTTTTCTTAAGTTATCACCGATAAAGGGTCTGTTTTCTCTTTTGCCCTGGTAAAAGTTTGCTCCTCCCAATCTTATACCCAGAGCTCCAGCAAAGCCTGCCTCAGGTATTCCCGCATTAGGACTGGGGGATTTTTTGCCATCTCTTAAAATAATCCTTAAAGAACCTTTCCCTTTTCTCATCAACAAAAAAGCTACAAGAGGAATGAGCAGAGCACTAATTCTGGCAGGCAAAAAGTTGGCAAGGTCATCAAGTTTTGCTGAGAACCATCCAAAATAAAGGTACCTTTCACTTTTATAACCTACCATGGAATCAAGAGTATTTATAGCCTTATAGGCTAAAGCTAAAGGGGCTCCTCCCAGAAAAGCGTAAAATAGAGGAGATATTACCCCATCAACACTGTTCTCAGCAACGCTTTCAACAGTTGCTCTCAAAATCTCCGACTCAGACAAATCCTCGGTGTCTCTACCCACCATCTCTCCCACCCTTTTCCTGGCGAGATTAATATCACCTTGCCTCAAAGCCTGGTACACTTTTTTTGCATGTTTTGCCAGATCATTTATAGACAAGCAGGTGAAAATTAAAAAACTTTCAAGAAAAAATCCAATCCATCCACTTTTTTCCTTGATAAAACCAAGGGTGAAAAATCCCCCTGCCCAGCTTATTCCCACCACGATGAGAACCAAAAATACACCGGTTACTTTAAGGTTGAAATAAGGCTTATAAAAAAGGGGTTCCATAAGCTTGATTAGCCTCCCTATCCCCTTTACTGGATGAGGGAACCAGGAAGGATCACCTATTAAAATATCCAGGAAAAAGGCAAAAGCTATTTGTAAAACCAAACTTTACCCTCCTAAAATCTGGCTCAAATGATGGATAAGTTTTCTATTATCCTCCCTTTTCCTTACGGCTACCCTTATAAACTTATCTGAAAGACCAGGGAAATTGCAACAGTCCCGGACCAGTATACCTCTTTTTATAAGCTCCTCAGTTAGCTTTGAGGAGGAAAAAGAGGCCTTTTTTATCTTTATCAGGATAAAATTAGCCTGAGAAGGATAGGGTTTAATTCCCTCTATTTTGCAAAGATTTTTATACAAAAAATCCCTTTCTTTTATCAGTTTTTCTTTCATCTCTTCGGCTTTTTTCATATTTTGCAGAATATGAACCCCTGCTACCTGAGCAAGACAGTTGACCGTCCAGGGCTGTTTAAAAGATTTCATTTTTTCTATCACTTCCCTGCTACTTACCCCATAACCCAACCTGAGACCTGCAATGGAAAAAAACTTGGTGAATGAGCGCAAGATAACTAAACTGGAGTTTTTCCTCACTTCGTCCAGAATGCTACATTCGGGTTGAAAATCGATAAAGCTTTCATCTACAACAAGAAATTTCCCCAGCTTTTTTGACATATGTGCTACTTCGCAGAGTTTGTCTCTGGATAAGATGGTGCCTGTGGGATTGTTAGGATTGCAAAGAAGAATCATCCCAGCATCTTTAGCTTCTTTTATTAGCCTGCCAACTTCAAGGGTAAAATTATTTTCCTCTTTCAAATATAAATACTTTACCCTTCCGCCTGCTAATTTTATGGCTCGTTCGTATTCGGTAAAAGTTGGACAGGGAACTATCACCCTGGCAGGCTTGAGTGCCTCCATTACAAGATAGATAATTTCTGTTGCACCATTTCCTATGAGAATATTTTTTTGATTGAGTCGCAACATCTGGCTCAAGATACCTGTTAGTCTTCTGCACTCTGGATCAGGATAGCGGAAGATAGTATCCAGCCTTTTCTTTACTGCTTCTACCACTTCCAACGATACACCCCAGGGATTTATATTGGCACTGAAATCAATGACATCATCGGGTAAGATTTCATATTTCTCCGCCACCTGCCAGATATCTCCTCCGTGTGAGAATTTAGAATCAAACATTTTCTTCACTCACACCTTCTCCGGTAACTTCGGTGAAGTAAAATCTTAAGTGATTACCGCATTCTCTTTTTATCCTCTCTTTTAGCCTTTCTATCCTGGAAAAATCCGGGGGAAGCAACACCCCCATCACGCTCCCACTGTGGGCTACATTAACTCCCAGTGCCCCCATTTTTCTTGAAAGAGAGATTATTTTGCCAAGTTCTGGTTTGTAAAGGATGATCTGATTGCAAAGAGAAGAAAGTGTTGCTCCCACCCCCACAAGCTCAAAGTCTTTTTTCCTTATCCCTTCTTTTACCAGATTGTAGGCCTCTTTGATCAGCTTCGAGTTTACCCTGTGTAAAATATGAAGGTCCCTCCTGCGGTTAAAGCAAAGGGTATCCACTTTGCCTCCGGGATCAACAATTAAGATTTTCATAGGCGGAGGAGGACCAAGCTTTTCTATCAGGGTGCCCCTTATATGGTCAAAACATACAATCCCCTTATACATTATCCCATCTGTAGGCTCAATCTCACTGGCTATCCGGGCAATCTGGGAAGGAGTGATTCTTTTTCCCAGAAAAGCTGCAACAGCTAAACAGCTGCCCGTAATATCGGCTGTGCTACTTGCCATTCCCCTACCAACAGGTATCTGGGAGCGAACCTGCAACTTGATATGTATCCCCTTCCCGTTTAGAAAAGCCAGTGTTTTCTCTACTGCCTTAGCTGCTTTTTTCCTGGTAACAGGACAGTCTATTTTCCTGGATGAAGTGGAAAAATCTACCGTGAGATAGGAAAACATCTTTACCGGACAGGTTACATGAAAATTAATCCCATCTATGCGACCCTGAACAAGCTCTCCACAACTTCCGGGCACTCTTACAACTGCTGGCATCAGTCTATCTCCCTGGAAACTCCAGCTTCTTCAAAAGTAGCCATCTCGGTAAGTATTTTCACACCTGCCTCTACAAGATTTATGGCAAGGGCAGCTCCTGTTCCCTCACCTAACCTCAGATTTAAATCAAAAAGAGGAGAGAGCCCAAGATAATCAAGGGCTACTTTGTGCCCCTTTTCTGCTGAAAGATGAGAGGCAAATAAATAATCTTTTACCCTGGGAGAAAGCCCTGCAGCTATCAGGGCACCAGCTGTGGAGATAAATCCATCTATTACCACCGGAATTTTACTGGCTGCCGCAGCCAGGATACATCCGGCAATCCCCCCTATCTCGTATCCTCCCACCTTAGCCAGAACATCTATGGGGTCTTTGTGGTTGGGAAAATGGATTTGCAGTGATTTGGTGATTACCTCCACTTTTTTCTGCCAGATTTTATCATTTATCCCTGTTCCTTTTCCGGTGACCTGTTGAGAGTCCTTTCCGCTTATAGCTGCTAAAATAGCACTGCTGGGGGTAGTATTGGCAATCCCCATATCTCCCACCCCAACTATATCTATGGGATTTTTTCTGTTTTCCTCCTCAAAAACCTCAATTCCTGTCTCAATAGATTGAATTGCCTCCTTCCTGCTCATGGCCTGCCCTTTAGCCATATTTCTGGTTCCATATCCTATCTTTTTTACTTTAAGGTGAGGATGAGGTTTAAGATCCTGTGCAACTCCAACATCTACCACCACAACCTCTGCTCCTACATGGCGTGCCAGAACATTTATTCCTGCGCCTCCCTGCAGGAAATTGTAAACCATCTGAGAGGTAACCTCCCGGGGATAGGCAGATACCCCTTCTTCTGCTACTCCGTGATCAGCGGCAAATACAAAAATGACTTTTCTGGCAAAGGAGGGACTCAGGCTTCCAGTAATAGCTGCAACCTTTTTTGCCATATCCTCAAGTTTTCCTAAACTTCCCGGAGGCTTTGTGAGATTATCCAGCCTTTTCTGAGCCTTTGCAAACATATTTTTTTGTAAAGGCAGGATCCTATTTATAACCTCGTCCATCTTCATCTTCAACCCCTTTGTTCTTTTTCCCACCAGTTTTGAATATAGTAGCTTATCTTCTCCAGACCATCTACCACTCTTGGGCCAGGACGTTCAACAATATCCGAGCTGATAGTATAAACCCTTCCACTTTGAAGAGCTGAAACTTTTTGTAGATCAGCATCCTGGAGTATTTTCTCCTTTATGATAAAAGAGTTTTCACCCATACCTGAACAGAATATAATTTGAGGGTCTTTTTCTATTACTACCTCTTTACTTATTATCTTCCATCCCTGGATATCAGAGGCTATATTTTTCCCTCCAGCTATTTGAATCAAGTCATTGGCAAAGGTGCCTTTTCCCGCTGTCCAGAGTTCCGGATACCACACAAGATAAAGAATCCGAGGTCTTTTTTCACCCGGTATTTTATTGCTTTTCTTTCTGATTAAATCCTGTCTCTTATACACATCTCCGAGCCCACGAGACTAGGCATGATCTCGTATGCCGTCTTCTGCTTGAAA
>CBFDTW010000087.1:0-5169 GCA_965613085.1 uncultured bacterium
GAATACACCCCTGGTGCTCCGTTTAGAAACTCCACCTCAAGCCCTGAATCATCTGCAAGAGAAAGCTTTCCTGTAGCCTTAGCCAGAGCTCTTGCTTTTAAGAGGGCATTTTCTCTTAAACTGATACCAGTTTCCTTCAGGGAGGGGAAATCAGGAAGCTCTTTAAAGGTGAGTATTTCTACGTTAAGTTTCTCTAATATTTTTTTTATTTCCCTTATCTTGTCAGAATTTCTGGTTGCTAAAACAAGCTCCATAGTTTTTACAAAAGTCTTTTTTCCTCCTGTATAATTAATTCTATTCCCCGTTGGGCAAAATCTATTAATTTATCAAGCAGCTCCCGGGAGAAAAAATACTCCTCACCACTAACCTGCACCTCTACCAATTTTTTCCCCGCAGTCATTACTAGATTCATATCCACGCTCGCCTGTGAATCCTCATAAAAGGTAAGATCTAACAGCACCTCATCTTTGATTAAACCTACGGATACAGCTGCAAGGAAATCCTTGATTATAGTATCATCCACTATTTTTTTCCTCTGGAGCCAGTTATCAACCTCGAGGAGGCATATAAATGAACCCGTTATAGCTGCACATCTGGTTCCTCCATCGGCTTGAAGGACATCGCAGTCTACCCAGATAGTTTTCTCTGGTAACTTATTCAAATCTACCACCGCCCTCAAAGCTCTACCTATCAATCTCTGGATTTCATAAGACCTGCCTCGTTTTTGTTCTATCTCTCGTGGAGATCGATTAGGAGTGGAATAAGGAAGCATTGAGTATTCAGCAGTTAGCCATCCTTTGCCGGTTCCTTTAAGAAAAGGTGGAACACCTTCTTCCACCATAGCTACGCAGAGCACCTTGGTATTACCAAAACTTATAAGAGCAGAGCCCTGAGCATGCTGGATAACTCCTCTCTGCAAGGAAATGGGACGAAGCTCGTCCGGGGCCCGACCATCTGCCCTTTTCATACCAACCTCCTCCTTTTAACCTTTTTTATTGGAACCACGCTGAGTAATGGACTCCTCTATCCATTTGCGAGCTTTAGTAATAGTATCAAAAATTGTTCCAAGGAAAATACCCAAAAGAATAAGAATCATCATAAGTATTACAGGCCAGGCGATTATAAGAAGGAAAGCTAACAAGAATCCAGCAGCGCCTCCCAGAATTTTCCCTTTGTTTTCTTTAATATATCTCCACATTTAGCTCAATCAATAAATTTTTTTCGAAATTATGCTGTATTAAATTGTTTCCTCAAAAAAGTGGGAATATCAAGATCTTGCTGATTATAATCACCTAACTCTGATTTCTTGCGGGAGGTTTTCCCAAACCTCAAATCTGAATCTGTGGCATTAGATGTCAGTAAAGTAAGAACAAGTTTATCTGATAAACTCTCATCCAGATACACTCCAAAATTAATTGGAGTATGAGGACTGGTTTTCTCGCGCAAGGATAAAATAATTTTTTCCAGTTGGCTCAATTTAAACTCCTCCCCAGCCCAGATACTGAGCAGAGTGCCCTTTGCCTTCTTCAGAGGAATCTCTCCCCAGAAAGGAGAATAAAGCATTTCCTCTATCGCTTCCTCAACACACCTTTCTCCTGTACCCTTACCTGTGGTAATCATTATCTGTCTGCCTCTTGCCAGAAAAGATTTAAGATCTGCAAAATCAAGACCAATAACACCTGGATTATAGAGAATATTCTCAATTGATTGCAGAAGAGTCCCCAAAATTTCATCTATTTTTGCAAAGACCTCCTTCAGGGAAATAGATGTATTATCAGAATAAGTTTTGCCAATACGGAGCAAAGTATCATTAGAAACTACCACTGCACCATCTACCAGCTGCCATAAATCATTTAATGCTTCCTCTGAAGCTGCTACACTTGCCTTTCCCTCAAAATTAAAGGGTAAAATAAAAAAGCCGATACTTACAAGACCCTTCTCTTTGGCAATCTTAAGCACCACCGGAGAGGCTCCTGCTCCCAAACCTTTACCTAGAGCGCAAACCAGAAACAAAAGATCCACACCTTTCAGAATATCTCTTATCTCATTCTCTGCTTCCTCGGCAACCCTTCTACCTACTTCTCTATCTCCTCCAGTTCCCCATCCTCTGGTAAGAGACTCTCCCAGCAAAATTTTCTCTATATTACCACACTCAGCAAGTGTCTTTACACTGGAATCACAGACTGTAAAATTAATATTACTCCACTCTTGAGAACAAACACGGGAAATGATGCTACACCCAGCACCTCCTATCCCCAGAGCTTTTATCTTTATAGGTGAGACCTTAGGAGACCCTTCATCTTTTTTCTTGATAGACTGCTCACTTTCAAACTCAATCAAAGGTATCTCCTTTCTAAAATTGCCTTAAGAACCTGAGGTCATTTTGAAAGAAAAGACGAATGTCATCTATCCCAAACTTAAGCATGCAAATCCTTTCCACCCCCATACCAAAAGCAAAACCCTGATATTTTTCTGGATCATACCCTACTTTTTTAAAAACTTCCGGGTCTACCATTCCAGAGCCCAATATCTCCAGCCACCCTTTATTGGAACAAACCCGACAACCTGAGCCCTTACAGATGATGCAACTAATATCTACTTCAGCGCTGGGTTCGGTAAAAGGAAAATAGCTGGGACGGAAACGCAGTTTTGTATTTTTTCCAAACATCTCCTGAACAAAATAGGCAAGGCATCCCTTTAAATCGGCAAAAGTGATTTTTCTATCTACAGCAAGACCCTCAACTTGATGAAATACGGGAAAATGAGAGGCATCAATAGCATCTCTTCTATAACACAGACCCGGAGAGATTATCCGGACAGGAGGAGAAGACCTCTCCATTACTCTTATCTGGACTGGAGAGGTTTGAGTTCTTAAAAGGTAATTTGAGTTGATATAAAAGGAATCCTGTTCATCCCGGGCAGGATGAAATTTGGGCATATTTAAAGCCTCAAAATTATAGTACTCTGTTTCTACCTCTGGTCCAGTTACAACTTCAAAACCAAGACCAATAAATATGTTTTTAATCTGTTGAATAGTTTGGGTTACAGGATGTATTTTTCCAACCAGAGGCCTTTCACCGGGGAAAGTAACATCAATTACCTTCTCTTCCTTTTTTTCTTTCTTGAGAAGTTCCTTTTTTCTCTCTATAAACTCTTCTGCTTTTCTCTTGAGTTGGTTTAACAGAGGCCCCACCTGACGTTTTTCCTCAGCAGATAAAGTGGGAATCAGTTTTAATAAAAGGGTAATTTTCCCTTTTTTTCTACCCAGAAACTCCACCTTTATCTTATCTATCTGATGCAAGTCTGCTTTATCTATTTTTTCCTTTAAATCTTTCTCTATATTTTTTATTTCATCCAGTATTTGCATTTTCTTCCCTGTTATTGCGGTATAGTAATCGATTAATAGCATTGAGATAGGCTTTAGCACTGGCCTCAATTATATCAGTGGAAGAGCCTCTGCCCGAGACAAGGGCATCTCCTCTTTTTACCCTTACCGTCACCTCACCCACAGCATCTTTACCTCCTGTTGCTGATTGAATGGAATAATCAATAAGAGTTAAATCAAGCTTGCATATCCGGTCTATAGCCTTATATGTAGCATCAACAGGTCCATCTCCACAGGCTGCCTCCTGGTAAACTTTGTCTTTCTTTTTTATTCTTACCGTTGCTGTAGGAAGAATTTTATTACCGGTAACAGTGTGAATATACATCAGTGAGAAGAATTCGGGTATCCTGGCTGTCTGCTCTTCCACAATTAATATGAGGTCCTCGTCGAATATCTCTTTTTTCTTTTCAGCCAGCTGTTTAAAGACATTAAAACATCTTTCCAGCTCTTTGTTATCCAGATGAAAACCGAGTTTTTTCAGCCTTTCTTTGAAAGCATGACGACCAGAGAGTTTGCCCAGAACAAGTTCGCCTTTTTCTAATCCAATCGAAGAGGGAGTCATAATTTCATAGGTAGTGGATTTTTTGAGGACTCCGTCCTGATGAATACCTGCCTGGTGACGAAAAGCGTTCTTGCCCACAATGGCTTTATTTGGCTGAATGGGAATTCCAGTAAGATGGGATACCAAGCGAGAAGTTGGATAAATCTCCTCGGTGTTAATATCGGTATAAAAATCAAAAAAATCCTTTCGTGTCTTTATTGCCATAACCACCTCTTCCAGAGCAGCATTACCAGCCCTCTCTCCAATCCCATTAATAGTACACTCTATCTGGCGAGCGCCTGCTCTTGTTGCAGATAGAGAATTGGCAACAGCCATACCCAGATCGTTATGACAGTGAACACTTATTTTAGCCTGATTTATGCCAGGCACGTTTTCTTTAATCTTCTTAATTAGATTGGCAAACTCTTCAGGAGTTGAATATCCCACTGTATCGGGAATATTAATAATTTTTGCACCTGCTTCAATAACAGCCTGAATTATCTCGTAGAGAAAAGTAATCTCACTTCTTGAGGCATCCTCAGGAGAAAACTCCACCTCCTCCGTATACTCCCTGGCAAGCGTAACAGCATCTACCGCTATTTTCAATACCTCATCGGGCTTTTTTTTGAGTTTATACTCCAGATGAACAGGAGAGGTAGCTATAAAGGTATGAATCCTGGCTTTTTTAGCCAGCCTGAGAGCCTCACCTGCCTTTTTAATATCCTGTGGCAAAGCTCTTGCCAGAGCGGCTATTACCTGACCCTCAATTTCCTCAGCAATAAGTTTGACTGCCTTAAAATCACCCGGAGAGGATGCGGGGAAACCAGCTTCTATCACATCAACTCCCAGTTTTCCCAGAGCCTTTGCTATTTTTAACTTTTCATCGGGAGTAAAAGTAACTCCGGGTGTTTGTTCGCCATCACGCAAGGTGGTATCAAATATGAAAATCTTTTCCATACCACCTCCTCTCTTCATCTCCTGTAATAGTTCAAACTTGTTTTGGAAATCCGTTTAAGTTAAATATTAGAATTTAATATTTCGCCCTATCAAGACTTAACTATATCAAACTAACAGGAAAAGTCCAGAGTTTCTTGTTTTTAATAACCGGTTAACGTTATTTTAAAGACCTTCACAGTTCACTTATTTTCCTTAAAAAACTCATAAGCTCTTTCAAGATCCTGCAGAGTATTCACTCCAATAGCTACTCGAGGATCTTCAGCAGAGAAAGCCTCAACCCTTTCAC
>CBFDTW010000088.1:0-5145 GCA_965613085.1 uncultured bacterium
TACGAGATCATGCCTAGTCTCGTGGGCTCGGAGATGTGTATAAGAGACAGTTCTTTAAACCATTTCTTGATAAGGTAAGGCTTCATTCTTTCAAATTCCTCACACACTTTCTCTACCACCCGTTCAGCTTCAAGGCTGCTCATGCGACGGGTTTCTTTTACAAAAGAAGCTGTACGACCAAAGTAAAGCGGAATGAGAGAGGTCACCAGTTTCTCATTTATGCTTTTCGTATCAGCTGATATAATTTTTGTATTGTTTTTATAGGCAACTGCAAAATCATAAATTATTTTGGCCCAAAGATCCATAGGAAAATTAAATTTTTCTCGGGAAAAACGAGTAATTTCCACCAATCTTTCCACATCTTCTCCGGGAAGAATGGAGCACCAGAAATCTTTGTTTTCTTCAACCCCCATCCTGAATTTTTCAATCATAGCCTCTACTTTAACAGTAACAGGTTCAGGTAAAACTTCAGAGCGAAATCCATACATAGCAACAGGGCGAGACCCTTTTACATTTTTCCAGTTATCCTCATACTGAGTCATAAGATAAAAGAGGGTTCCCACCACCTGTTTAAACATGGGACCAAGAGACTGAGAGGGTTCTTTCCCATCGTGAATCTTGGCTCCCAGAAAGGACTGACATATCTTAAAACCTTCGTTAATGGCAATAGTGGTCATCCAGATATCTATTCCATATCGAGCAACATCCGTGCCCCATACATCTTTACTTAAGAAATTTTCCACCATTCTTCGGGAAAATCCAAAATCTCCTCCAATGGGCTGACGTATTCTTTTTCCATAAAGAGCTCTTGTAAGGGGGTAGGCTATAGAGTTGGTGATTGTTCCATCGTATTTGTGACGGGAATAATAAGGTGCCACATAATCGTAACCTTTAAGAAGAACAGGTCCTGCTAAAAGCTGTATCCATTCAGGAGTAATGCTTCTAAGGTCTGAATCTACAACCACACAGGCAACAACGTTTAATTCATATGCCGTCTCAAAGATAGCCTTAAAAGCACTTCCCTTGCCAGGAAGTCCGTAGTAAGGAGCGGCCAGACTTCTGGCAGGGTGCACCGGATGCTCCACCAGAATGGTATCAAGGTCTGTATAGATACTGGTCTGCTTAACAATTTCTCTGGTTCTGTCAGTAGAACCGCCATCTGAATTCATAATCATAGCCTTTTCATTGGGGAAGTATTTGGCAAGTCCACACTGAACGGCTCTTACCACCTGACCTATAGTTTTCTCATTGTTGTAGCTGGGAATTCCAACCAGAATGTCAGCTTTTCCCACCTGCTCTAACTTTTCTCTTGCTTCCTCAGATAGTGCATTTTGAAGTTTCATAAGTATACCCCTTTCTCAGCTCTTGTGCGCTTTGTTAAAAATTTGCTCAGATTTTAGCCATTATATAAACATTGTCAATAGGGCGAGCTTCCTTGCCAAAAACTAAAAATTCTCTTCCTCCACCACAATATCTATTGAGTGAGAAGCAAGTTTCTTTTCTTTATATATTCGGTTTAAGAAAACCTATTCTTTAATATTTGATAATTTAATCTCCTGGTTCCTCCTTTCTTATCTTCATTACCTCTTCCAGGGCTTTATCTGCCCATTCACTGTGAGGGTATTTATCCAGGATTCTTCCCAGAAGTTCCATTTTCTTCTTTTTGTCTTTTTCCTGGTTTGCTGCGGTGAAGAGCCTTTTTGCCTTAGTGTCTTTTTTAGTTACTTTTTTCTCCTCAGGCTTAGAAATGGCGCCTGTTAAAAAACCCAGTGCAAATCCTGCTATTGCACCCAGTACTAATCCAGCAAGAAAGTTAACCGGCAGTTCCATCTTTTCACCCAAAAATTTATTATGTGGTTTTTACCCGCTACTCCTTTTCTTCTCTTTTTTCTCAGGTAATAGAGGACAACTTTATACCGAGAAAATTGATAACAGCGATAACCAGAGCAACAATACTGATTACAAAGGCGGCAATTACCATTTTTTCTCACCCCCTTGCTTCAGATAATATGTTTTTAACCTGGCATATAAGAGTCTTTCTACAGGAACACAGCTTCTCAGCAAGGAGGAGATATGGGGACAGCAAAGGATTTTTGTGGTCCAGTCTTGTTGACAATTTTAGATAATAACTCTGGTTTGTCAATTGACAAATTCTTCATCCTGTGGTAAAGGTGTAGTTCTAATAAAGCTTGCTGGATAAAAAGATAAGGAAGGAGTTTATCTATGGAAAAAAACTTTATTAAGAGGATTTTTTGGTTTTCAATGCTGACTTTTATGGTATTTAATATCCTAACTTTTGGAAAAGAAACGGTTTGCATTGCCTCCTTTTCTGATGATAATCCTCCACCTACTGTTCGTGAGATGGAAGAGCACCTGGAAGAGGTTCTTCCTGGACCAGGCTTTCTCGAGAAAGCTGCTAATTTCTTGTATACTATTTATGATTACATAAGAAAGGTGATCGTGTTTTCTCTTGAAAAAACCATATTTAAGGAAAATCCTAAATTAGCCGATTTTTATGGAGATGCTGCAAGTTTTTTGGCAAGTCTCACCGCTGTTTATCTTCTCCTTTTACTTATAGCCTCTGCCAAGAAAATTATAGGTGTGGTACTTATTTTAGGATGGTCTCTTTTTTTTGTGACAATGTTAATAAGAGGTTGAGCTGAGCCTTTCCAGCTCCTGTTTCACTTTTTTTAAGTCCGCCATAAATTGTTTTCTCCAGGGAGGTCTGTAGATACAGGCTGCAGGATGATAGGTAGGGATAAGGATTTTCCCATGTGGAAGAGTGAATTTTTGCCCTCTCAAATAAGTGATACCGCGGGTAGTGTTAAGCAAAGTCTGGGTGGAGAATTTACCCAGAGAGCAGATGATTTTGGGCTGGATTATCTGGATCTGTCTTTTCAGATAGGGCAGGCAGCAGGCAATTTCTTCTGGTTTTGGATCTCTGTTTCCAGGAGGGCGACATTTAAGGATGTTGGCGATATAAAACTTATCCTCAGGTATTTCCAGATACCTCAGACTTTCCCTTAGCAATTTCCCGGCCGCTCCAACAAAAGGTCTTCCCTGCAGATCTTCATCTTTCCCTGGTGCCTCTCCCACAATTATGAGAATAGCATCAGGATTTCCTTCTCCAAAGACCAGGTTAGTTCGGGTTCTATAAAGCGGGCACTTCTGACAGTTTTTTATCTCCTCCTGGAGTTTGTGGAGTAAAAAAGCGCTATCTGAAAAAGATCCCTCCTTTTTTTTCAGGTATTGTTTGAAACTTTTTACTATCTTGAGATACTCAATGTAAAGGTTTTTTTCTCTTTGGTTATTTATCACTCCTTTACCTCGTGATTATCTTTTTCCAGAAAGGGGGCAAGACCGAGAAGTAAACCATTTATTCCTAATTTTTTCTGCAACAGGAACTTAGAGGGAGAACTGAATAAGGAGCACTTTCATCTTCTTTTAGAAAGTTTTTTAAAGGGACCTTATAAAAAGGTCCCTTTTTTTCATTTACTCCTCCTCACAGTGGATAGCCTCAGATGGACATTCCTCGACTGCTTGCTTTATTTCTTCCTCATGGACGTTAAAATCAGCATCTTCCTTAACCACAGCTACATCGTTTATCTCAAACACCTCAGGGCAGGTATCCTCACAAAGCCCACAACCTGTACATGCATCCTCATCTATCCAGACCTTTTTGATTGCCATTCTACAGACCTCCTTTTGATTTGCTGTTCTCTGAGTCTAAAAAATTATTTTCCACAGCATCTCATGGATGTAAATGATTACATACCTTTTGAGTTCTGTCAAGAGCTCCTAAGTCAAACTTTTTTCCAGTTCCCGGGCAATACGTAAAGGTTTGGTTACGAGCCTCAAGGGAAAGGTGGATATGAAATGAAAGGAGTCTTTCTTAATTTCTAAAGCTATCCTCAAGGGTTTTGTCAACAGTCTTTGTTCCCAATCAACTATGGAAAACTCCGGTTTGCTGCTTTGAGGTATCCTCACAGTATAACCACAATTTTCACAGATGATTTTAACTGCTGAATTTTTTGAATAGACTATCTTTGTCGAAGAATCTTTAAAACAATGGCTACATCTCAGTAACGTTCTTATCTTTTCCATTTTTATCTTCCTGAAAATTCAAATGATATCAAAGCTGTGAGGGTTTTATTTTAGATAGAAAAAAGGAAGATGTCAAGCAAGCTCTTGACTACTTTTTGCAGTTAAGTTACAATTAGCCAATGCCAATTTGAAAAGAGAGGATGCCAATGTACCTTATGGAACAGAAAAGGTTAAGGATTAAAGGGAAGGTCATTAAGGGCCAGTCTATGCGAGATTTAACTTCTTTTAAAATAGGGGGATTAGCGGATCTTTTTGTTATTCCTTACAATCTCGATGATTTGCGAAAAGTGATTGATTTTTGTACACAGGACAAGATTCCTTTTATTGTTATCGGTAACGGAAGTAAGATTCTTATTAAAGATGAGGGATTTAGAGGTGTGGTGATTAAGTTGGGTGGAGAGTTCAGAAAAATTGAAGTAAATGCGAGAGAAGTTATCGCAGGAGCGGGAGTTGATCTACCTTCCTTAATTGATTTTGCATCCGAGAGGGGATTAGCTGGCCTGGAATTTCTGGCGGGAATTCCAGGAACAATTGGTGGGGGTGTGGTAAGAAATGCTGGTGCTTTTGGTGAGAGCTTATCTGATAGGATAATCTGGGTTAAAGCTATTGATACTAATAGTGATAGTTTTACCCTTTCACGGAAAGAGGTAAAATTTGGTTACAGGAGCAGTTTATTTCTGGAAAATAAAAATTTAATTCTTACCGAAGTGAAACTTCGCCTTTTTCCCGATAGCAAGGAAAAAATAATTTCCAGGGTGCAGGATGTCACCAAGAGGAAGATGCAAACCCAGCCTCTTTCTTTCCCATCAGCAGGGTGTGTTTTTAAAAACCCGCCTTTTTACTCTGCTGGCTATCTTATTCAGAATACAGGTTGTCTGGGGATGAGAGTTGGTGACGCCCAGGTATCTTTCCAGCACGGAAATTTCATAATTAACAAAGGCAAAGCTAAAGCGCAGGATATAATTTTATTAATAGAAAAAGTGAGAGCTGTCTCTTATACACATCTCCGAGCCCACGAGACTAGGCATGATCTCGTATGCC
>CBFDTW010000089.1:0-4969 GCA_965613085.1 uncultured bacterium
TTTTTCAAGCAGAAGACGGCATACGAGATCATGCCTAGTCTCGTGGGCTCGGAGATGTGTATAAGAGACAGGTGAGGCCTTTTTAGATTCATCCTGAATGAAGCTCATCACTTTTTCGGCTAAATTCAATCCCTTTTTGGAATTGTAAGGTATATCAAGTTTTATTAACATATCGGCAAATCCCATTACCCCCAGTCCGATTTTTCTATTAGCTTTGGTATTTTTCTCAATCTGGGGAAGAGGGTATTTGTTGGCATCAATAACATTGTCCAGAAAGTGTACAGCAGTGTGAACCACCCTGCGCAGTTTATCCCAGTTTATTTTGCCATCTTTTACCATCCTGGCAAGGTTTATACTTCCAAGATTGCAGCTCTCATATGGAAGAAGTGGCTGTTCCCCGCAGGGGTTGGTTGACTCTATTTTGCCCACATGAAAAGTAGGGTTAAACTGATTTATTCTGTCAAGGAAAATAAGGCCTGGTTCACCATTTTTCCAGGCCATCTCTGCTATTTTATCAAGAACCTCAGCGGCGTTTAGTTTTCCTGTAATCTGACCGGTTCGTGGATCAATAAGCTCATAATCCTCTCCTTTTTGGGCAGCTTCCATAAAACTATCACTTACTGCCACTGAAATATTAAAATTTTTAAGCTCTCCCTCTTTTTCCTTGCAGGTTATAAATTCCATGATATCAGGATGAGTTACCTCGAGTATCCCCATATTGGCTCCACGCCTCCTGCCCCCCTGCTTTATAGCCTCAGTAGAGGCATCAAATACTCTCATAAAAGAAACAGGACCACTTGCCACCCCTGAGGTTGTTCCCACAGGACTTCCCTTAGGTCTTATTCTGCTAAAGGAAAATCCTGTTCCTCCACCTGATTTGTGAATGATAGCTGTATGTTTTATTGCCTCATAAATTGATTCAATAGAATCATCCACTGAAAGGACAAAGCAGGCAGACAGTTGCTGCAAACCCGTCCCAGCATTCATAAGAGTAGGAGAATTAGGTAGAAATTGAAGGCTGGTCATCATATGGTAGAAATTTTCTTCCACCTCTTTTATCTCTTTCTGACTTTTTCCATATTTTTTTTCAACAAGAGCAATATTCCTGGCAACTCTTTTGAACATCTCCTGTGGTGTTTCTATAATATTTCCATCCTTGTCCTTTTGCAGGTATCTTTTCTCTAAGACCCTTAAGGCATTTTCTGATAAACTTAGCTTGTTTAAAGAATTCCTGGACATTTTAAGATACCTTTCTTTTCCCTATTTTTTAGAATTTAAAATGAGCTCAGCCGCTTTCTTTCCGGAAAGCAGCATCCCTCCGAATACAGGTCCCATTCTCGGTGCTCCAAATACAGCGTTGGCGGCCATTCCGCTGACATACAATCCTGGATAGACCTCTCTGGTACAATCAAGTATAGCTTTCTCACCTTTCTCTGCCCACATAGGTCCCTCTCCTACTATTTTCCCCGTAGGAGTGTTTAATCTGATACTTCCTCTTTTCTCAAGCATCCTGACCACTTCACATCCATGACCCGTAGCATCTACAGCCACCTCACAGCTAACAGCTACAGGGTCAACGTGCAGGTTAGCCATCCTGACTGGTTCCCAATTAATAACCAGCCCTTTAATTTTTCCCTCCTTTACCACAACATCTTCTACGCCTATGAGATTAAATATTTTAACTCCTTTTCGGAGAGCTTTAAGTGTCAGGGAGGAGATGGCTTCAAGAGAATTTGCTACATAATAACCTTTTTGATAAGGAAAATAGCTAATTTCCATTTCTTCCAGAATTTCCCGGGCAGGTTCTTGAACCACTATTTTATTAAACATTATTCCTCCTCCGGGCATTCCTCCGCCAACTCTCAGGTTTTTCTCAAAAATAACTACCCTTACACCTGCCTTTGCCAGATAATAACCAGCAGTCAAGCCAGCCGGGCCAGCTCCTGCAATAGCTACCTCACACCTCAGGCTGTCCTTGAATTCATTGAAGAAGGTATCCACAATTGCCTCAGAGATTGTTACATCATCAAGTTTCATCTTTTTCTCTCCAGTTTAGGTTATATTTTGTCTTATAACTTTTTCAATCCATCCTCCACCAAGCAAGGTATCTCCCTCATAAAAAACAGCTGCCTGTCCCGGAGTAATAGCCCACTGGGGACGAAGAAAATCGACCCTCCATTTTCCCCCTCCCAGGGGATAAATCTGAGCTAAGGCCTCCGGATGTTGATATCTTATTTTCACCCTGGCATAAAAAGGCTTTTTGGGTTCAGGAATGCTCACCCAGTTAACTTTTGATACATGCATACTTTGAGCATATACATCCTTTCTTTCTCCTATCACGATAGCGTTTTCTTCCTTTTTGATTTGTATTACATACGCCGGTTTTTTTCTTCCTCCACAGAGTCTTTTTCTCTGACCAATAGTAAAAAGATGTATTCCTGAATGCTTACCCACCACTTTACCACTCTTATCCAGTATTAAACCCGGTCTGACAAATTCTGGTTTTACTCTTTTCAGAAATTCATTATAATCTTTTTGAGTGATAAAGCAAATTTCCTGACTTTCTTTTTTGTCACGGACGGGAAGCTTAATATCAGCTGCTATCTGGCGGACCTCTTTTTTGGTAAGATTGGAAAGAGGGAAAATTATACGGGATAGCTGTTGCTGAGATAAAGGAAAGAGAAAATAGGATTGTTCTTTTTTTGTATCTCTGCCTCTTTTGAGAGAATACCTCTGATTAAATGGGTTAGGTTCCACTCTCGCATAGTGGCCAGTAGCAACAAAGGAAGCGTCCAGCTGTTTTGCCTTTTCCAGCAGTACCCCAAATTTAATTTTTTCATTGCAAACAATACAGGGGTTGGGAGTTCGTGCATTAAGGTATTCCTGGCAAAAGTATTCCACTACTTCCTTTTCAAATTCTTTCTTAAGGTCAAGAGTGTAAAGAGGAATAGATAATTTATGAGCTACCCTGCGAGCATCTTCAGCATTATTTAAACCGCAGTACCTTCCACCCTCCTCCCACAGCTTCATATTTATACCAATTACCTCATATCCGGATTTTACCAACAGGAAGGCAGCCGTTGAACTGTCCACACCCCCGCTCATAGCTACCAGTACCCTTTCTTTACTCAAAGAACATCACCTCAAGCGGAAGATGCCTTAAAAAATAATTTCTATAGCCCGGTAGGGGCAGGCCTGAACACAGATTCCACAGGCTATGCATTTTTCATCATTGAAAGAAACAACTCTCTCTTTCCTTTCTATACTAAAAGCACCTACCGGACAAAGAGGCACGCACGCGGTGCAGTGGGTGCATTTTTCAGGGCTCCATTTGATCTCCTGAACAAGGGGTTTAACCTCAACTCCTACCCTGTTAAGGTAATCTACACCTTTATTTATGGCACTCTCTTCTCCACTTATCTCCAGGTCTAATCTTCCTTCTTCATCAGGAGTAATTTTTGCCTTAATAATATTAACTACCAGCTCATAATCTTTAACCAGTCTGTATGTTATGGGTTCACTGACAAGATGACGGGGGAATGAAAGGGATAATTTCTTTTTCATGAGCATACTCCTTCTTAAAAATTGGAGAGGTTAAATATAGAACATATAATCGTGATCAACAGCAGTTGAAAGGTCTTTTGCCCACTCACAAAGATCCTTGAGAGTGGTGCCCTCCAGAACTTCTCTTATTTTTTTATCCAATTTCTTCCAGAGAAAATAAGCAACACAGCTATTAATGCGCTTACATTGGCTATTCTCTGACTCATCAACACAAAAAACAGGGCTAAGCGATTCCTCCAGTACTAAGATAATGTCAATTATTTTAATATCCTCGGGTTTTCTGGCCAGAATAAATCCTCCTCCAGGTCCTCTTACACTGCGCACCAGTTTAGCTTTATTTAGCTGATTTAAAATCTGTTCCAGATAAGAAAGAGGTATTTCTTGACGCTGGGAAATAGTTTTTACAGAAACAGGGTAAGAGCCGTAATTTTTGGCCAGCTCAAACATGGCCCTCACCCCATACCTTCCTTTTGTGGAAATCTTCATTTGTTTTTCCTGTAAATATTTTTTTACAAAATGGTAAATTATCTTACTCTCAGGATTGCTTAAAGATTAGAAAAATAATCAATTTTGTCAAGATAGTTTGATAGATGGGCCTGGAGATTCTCCTGATAATTTAAAAACTCCTGTGGAGGTATACCTCTCACCAGTGTCAGGAAGGATAACTACAATAACTTTACCCTTGTGCTCCTTTTTCCTGGCTATCTTTAAAGCTGCACAGAGTGCTGCCCCACTGGATATTCCTGCCAGAATTCCCTCTACTCTGGCCAGCTTCTGGGCTATTTGTATAGATTCCGAATAACTTATCTTTACTATCTCATCTATCAATTCAAGATCAAGTACCTGAGGAATAAATCCTGCCCCTATTCCTTGAATTTTGTGAGGACCAGGAGACTCTCCAGAGAGAACGGCAGATTCGGCAGGTTCCACTGCAATGATCCAGACTGAGGGTTTTCTCTCTTTGATATATTGAGCAATCCCGGTGATCGTTCCACCTGTACCTACTCCCGCAACCACCATATCCACTCTTCCTTCCGTATCATCCCATATTTCTTTACCCGTGGTTCTTCTGTGAACGGCAGGATTAGCCGGGTTGCGGAACTGTTGTGGAACAAACACTTTAGGGTTTTGCATTGCCATCTCTTCGGTTTTCTTGATTGCTCCTTTCATACCTTCTTCTGCAGGAGTTAAAATCAAATCTGCTCCAAAAGCCTCAAATAAGCTCTTCCTTTCATCGCTCATATTCTCGGGCATAACTATAATAAGCTTATAACCCTTCACTGCACAAACAGAGGCAAGAGCAATACCTGTATTTCCGCTGGTAGGCTCAACTATTATTGCTGTCTCTTATACACATCTGACGCTGCCGACGAAGGCTTAGGTGTAGATCTCGGTGGTCGCCGTA
>CBFDTW010000090.1:0-4965 GCA_965613085.1 uncultured bacterium
TCATTGAGGAGGCTTTTAGTCAGGAATTCGGGGTAGAATTTGTCCGCGATAGTTTCTCTTTTTGGGAGAAAAAGAAAATTCAGGATTTAATCCAGAATCGATATGCTCGCGAGGAGTGGGTATTTTCAGTGAGCCGTCCCTCTGCTAAAGTTTGCGTTCAAAAGAAAACCCCTGGGGGATTGTTGCAGATTTATCTGAGCTTATCAAAAGGGGTTATAGAGAGTATTTTAATAACCGGTGACTTTTTCTCTACTACAAAAAATGTATCTCGAATCGAACAAGCTTTAAAATGGACTCCAGCTAATAAAAAAGCGGTAGAGAAAGTTCTAAGCAAAGTTATGAGAGATGATGAGAGTATTTATGGGGTGACAAGTTCTGTCCTTACCGAGATTATAATGGAGGGTATCCAAAAGTGTTTGTCAGGCAGAAGGAGAGTCCAGAATACCTGCGGATTAGCTTAGGTGTAGCTATAGCTTTGGGTTTTCGTAGAGGGTTGTTTTATCGAGGTGCAAGGCAGCTTTGTGCTAACCTCCTGATGACATATTCTGAAGGTTGTATGGGCAGTTGTGCTTATTGTGGACTGACTAAGGAACGTCCTGGTAAGGATGTAGAGAAAAGTTTTATTCGGGTAGAATGGCCTGCTTACCCGCTGGAAGAGATAATCAATCGGCTAAAGACTCGCCAAAGTCAGTTTAAAAGAGTATGTATCTCTATGATAACTAACCCAGCCTCAGTATCTGATTTAATCAGCATAGCTTTAAAAATAAAAAAACATGTTAAATTGCCACTCTCCCTCCTGATTTGTCCCACTGTCCTGGGAGAGAAAGATCTTGTCAGGTTTAAGGAGATAGGAGCCGATCACATTGGTATTGCTCTGGATACAGCTACCGAGAAACTTTTTGATAGAATGCGGGGGAGGTTGATTGGTGGCCCTCACCGCTGGGAGGTTTACTGGGATACCATAAATAGGGCCATAGATATTTTTGGAGGAAAAAGGGTAGGAATTCATCTTATAGTAGGGCTTGGTGAGACTGAAGAAGAAATGTTGCAAACTATTCAGCGAATTCACGAGCTTGGAGCAAGCAGTACTTTGTTTTCTTTCTTTCCCGAAGGAGGGTCTTTACTTGCCCACCATCCTCAACCCCCTATTGGGCAGTATCGCCGCATTCAACTGGGAAGGCATCTTATCCATAAAGGACTATCTACCGTGCATGATTTTTCCTTTGATGAAGGCGGCAGGCTTTTAAGTTATGGTTTGCCTCAAAAAGATCTGGATGAGGTGATAAATTCTGGTATTCCCTTCCAGACTACCGGATGTCCTGGATGTAATAGGCCTTATGCTAATTCTCGCCCCGGTCCTAACATACGTAATTATCCTTTTCCCCTTTCTGAGAGCGATATCCAGCAGGTCAGAAAACAGTTATGGACAGATTAGCCCTTAATTCAGGCCGGGGATTAGCGTGTAAAGAATTTGTCCAGCGGGTATATTTTTACACTCCCACCATTAAAAGGTATCAAACTGTTGAATACCGCAACAAAACTTACCCTTTTTTCGTACCGGTGTCGGTTACAGGCAAAAGGTGCCTTTTGAATTGCCAGCATTGCCGTGGAATACTCCTGGAGAGTATGTACACGGCCACTTCCCCTGCAAAGCTTTATCAACTTGCATTGAAATTAGAAAAGGAAGGCTGTCAGGGGATGCTTATCTCAGGTGGTGCCGATCTTAATGGTGAGGTCCCCTTAGTTAGGTTCTTATCTGTTTTAGCCCGAATTAAGAAAGAATTAGGATTTAAAATAGCAGTTCATACTGGACTGGTCAGTCAAAAATTAGCAGATGGTCTGGCTGAAGCAGGTGTTGATGTTGCAATGATAGATATTATAGGAGATGATGAAACTATAAGGAAGGTTTATCATTTAGATGCCTCTGTGGAAGATTATGAGTGTTCTCTTAAGTATCTTGTGGAACGAGGTGTTAAAACATCTCCTCATGTGGTAATAGGGCTGCATTATGGCAGGCTGGTAGGTGAGGAGCATGCATTAAGGATCATATCCAGATATAAGATTGCTTCTCTGGTACTGGTGGTATTGAATCCATTATCCAATACTCCTATGGCAAATGTTACCCCACCTTCTCCCCACAAGGTATATAATATTTTCCTCCAGGCAAGGATGATGTTTCCGGAAGTTCCTATTCTTCTGGGCTGTGCTCGTCCTGGGGGGAGATACCGGTTGATCATAGATAAATACGCTCTGCAGGCAGGACTTAATGGTATTGCCTATCCTGCGGAAGGGGTGGTTTCTTATGCAAAAAAGATGGGTCTTGAGTCCACTTTTTCCGAGTGGTGTTGTTCCTTAATATTTGAAGAATTTAAAGAGGTATAACAGATACTTGCCATAGTGGATTTTTTTAGTTAAAATAGAAACCATGCCTGAGTTTTTGAACCTTTTTCTGGAGTGCAACCCGGGAAAAACGCTAAAGGAGGTTGTCAAATGTATGGATACATGGGAAAAATTTTGAGGGTTGACTTATCTGAAAAAACTACCTCAATAGAAAGCCTGGATGAAAAGATGGCCAGAATGTATATTGGTGGTAGAGGGTTTGGTGCTAAAGTATTATTCGATGAACTTCCAAAAGGTATAGATCCTTTGTCCGAGGATAACAAGCTCGTTTTCTCTACCGGACCTTTTGTAGGGACTCTTATTCCAGGTAGCAGCAGGTGTGTGGTTATGGCTAAGTCTCCTCTTACCGGTCTTCTTGGTGATACTGATTTTGGTGGCTACTTTCCCAGGGAGATGAAATCTACAGGATTTGATGTCATAATAATAGAAGGAAAAGCTGAGAGGCCTGTGTACCTGTGGATACATGAAGGAGATGTCGAAATCAAAGATGCAGCGCACCTTTGGGGCAAGGTTGCCAGCGCTACACAGGAGAAAATTCTTCAGGAGGTAAAAGATAATAAAGCTAAGGTTGTTTGTATAGGCCCGGGAGGAGAAAATTTAGTAAGGTATGCCTGTATTATTAGTGAATTAAGGTATGTGGGCGGAAGACTTGGTCTTGGTGCTGTTATGGGTTCCAAGAACCTGAAAGCAGTAGTGGTGAGAGGCGAGAAAAAGGTAGCCATTGCCAGGAAAAAAGAGCTTGATACTCTGATAAAAGCCTTAAATTATGACCTTGTAAATGATGGAAGTTGTGAGAGCTTGATAGAATATGGCACCTGGAATACTACCGCTCCTGCTCAGGTTACAGGAATACTTCCCACAAAAAATTTTCAAAGAACATCTTTTGAGGGAACAGATAAAATTGATGGTGAGGCTATGGTGGAGAAAATACTTGTTGGGCGAAGAACTTGCTATGCCTGCCCTATAAGATGCCGAAGGGTGGTAGAGGCAGAAACACCCTATAAGGTCTCACCTGAGTATGGTGGTCCTCAGTATGAAGCTGTTGCCTCTTTAGGCTCCTTATGTCTTAATGATGATCCTGTGGCTATTGCTAAAGCAAATGAGCTGTGCAATGAATATTCCTTAGATGTTATATCTACCGGGGTGTGCATCGCATTTGCTATGGAATGTTTTGAAAAAGGTGTTTTGACAGAAGAGGATATTGGTTTTTCTCTCAAGTGGGGAGATCATGAGGCGATGATGAGACTGATTGAGATGATTGCTTACCGGAAAGGCATCGGAGGTATCCTGGCAGAAGGGGTAAAAAGAGCAGCAAGTAAGATACAAGGTGGTTCCGAGAAATGGGCTATTCATGTTAAAGGACTGGAGATGGGTATGCATGATCCAAGAGGTAAAAAAGGAACCGGTCTTTCTTATGCAACTTCCCATAAGGGAGCAGACCATATGGAAAGTATGCATGATGAGGCTTTTGAAAGAGAGAATGCTCTGCCTGAGTTAGGATTTACCAAACCGCTTTCCAGAAAGTCAAAAATGGGGAAAGCACTGCTAGTTAAAACCACGCAAGATTATTGGGGAACAATGGCAGATTGCCTGGTAGCTTGTAAACTTCCCTTTACTCCTCCTCGACCCTTTACACCAACAAGAGTTGTTGAGGCCTTAAACGATGTTACAGACTGGAATTTCTCCCTGGATGAATTTGTTCTTGCAGGAGAGAGGGTATTTAACCTTTGTCGCAGCTTTAATGTAAGAGAAGGGATTCGCAGGAAGGATGATGTTCTGCCGGAGAGGTTGGGTGAAACTTTGAAAGAAGGAGGTAGTGCAGGGGAGTCCTTCACAAAAGATGATCTTGATTCTTTATTAGATGAATACTATTCTCTGAGAGGTTGGAACAAGGACGGCATTCCTACCAGGGAAACACTTCACAGATTAGGTCTGGAGTATGTAGCTTCTGAGTTGAAAGATGTAATAAGTTAGATAAAAAATGAGGACCGATTATGAGCGTGAAGGTAAAGTTTTATCTTTCCCTGAAAGAAGCAGGTCTTCCCGGGAAAGAAATGACCTTTGATGTGAAAAGTGGGATCTCTGTACTTGAATTTTTGAAAATGCTTGGGAAAAGGTACCCTTCTTTTAAAAGAAGTTATCTTTCGCATTGGCTTGATGAGGAAAAAGAGCCTTCCCTATTAATTGTAAAGAATGATAAACCTGTCAAGTTGGGATCCTCAATTGAAGAAGACGATTACATTAAAATATTTGAAGTTCTCAGTGGAGGATAAGAACAAAAAGGGGACAGGCTACCTTTTATCAGTATATCTTTTTTCTACAGATTATTAGATATTTGGGAGCGTTGGAGCATTCTATTTGTCTTTTTTTCCCTAGAAGGAAATCTTTAAGTTTTAAAATAGATCCTTTACTTGGGTAATTGTTGGGAGCATTATTTTTGGAGGCGGGCTTTGGTTATGCTTGAGATTGAGGTTTATGAGATAAAAGGGCATTGTCCCGTGCATAAAGTGGGTGATAAGATACCTGTCTCTTATACACATCTCCGAGCCCACGAGACTAGGCATG
>CBFDTW010000091.1:0-4877 GCA_965613085.1 uncultured bacterium
CACAGTGGGTTTTCCAACATTTAAAGACAGGGCAATCTCGTTTAAAGTTCCCCACCTTCCCGCAATTCCAATAACCACTTCGCAGCTTCTGACCAGAATATAGTTCCTCGCCCTTCCAAGATAACTGGTAAGCCCGATATCTACATAAGGATTGGCGTATTCTTTATCCCGGGGGAGAATGCCTATGGTAAGCCCCCCTGCCTTTTTTGCCCCCCGGCAGGCAGCTTCCATCACTCCTCCTCCACCACCACAGACCAGAACGGCGTCCTTTCTGGCGAGAAGATAACCTACCTTCTCTGCGGCCCTCAAGGCAAAATCTGAGAGGTTAGGATCATCCGAATCGCTTCCACAGACTGCTATTAGCTTTCTCATATGTAACTTAGCTCCTCCAGTATTTTTTCGAGTTTTTTAATTTTTCCGGAAAGCTCTTCCCTTTTTTCTTTCTCCTTTTCCACAACCTCTAAAGGAGCTTTTTGCAAAAACTGGCTGGAGGAAAGTTTTCTTTCACTCCTCTCAAGTTCCTTTTTTATCTGATTCAGATTTCTGGTCAACCTCTCTTTTTCCTTGTCTATATCAATCACTTTCCCCAGAGGAACAAATATATCTATATCCCTCACTACCCCTGATACACAGGCATCTGGTTTTTCTAAATCAGAAGCTACAGTTAACCTCTCCGCATTAACAAGGTCTTTTATATAAGATGAATGCTCTTTTAATATCCTCATATATTCGGAGTTGCGGGATCGTAAAAAAACTTCTATCTCCTTCCGGGGAGGAACTCTCATTTCTGCTCTGATAGTTCTTACTTCTGTGATAACTTCCATGAGAAGACCCATCTTCTCCTCGGCATCCACATCCGGTTTTTCCTTCTCTTCAGGCCAATCAGATACCATAATACTTTCCTTCTTACCAGGCAGACGTTGAAACAGCTCCTCGGTTATAAAAGGCATAAAGGGGTGAAGAAGCTTTAAACTTCCCTTCAGCACTTTGTAGAGAACAACCTGAGATATTTTCCGCTCAGGAGATTTTTCTCTCAGCCTTGATTTAACCAGCTCAACATACCAGTCACAAAAATCATGCCAGATAAATTGATAAATCTCCTGGGCAGCGTGAGGAAACTGAAAGCTCTCCAGATGATGGGTAACCTTCTGGGCGGTTTTTCTATAGCGGGATAAAATCCAGCGATCAGAAAGCTCAAGTTTCTCGGGTAGACCAGGCTCATCAGAAGGGTTAAAATCATCCAGATTCATCAGGACAAATCGAGAGGCATTCCATACCTTATTGGCAAAATTGCGATAACCTTTTACCCTCTCCGGGGAAAAACGAAGATAAGGGGTCTCTGTTTTTAAAGCCACAAGAGAAAACCGAAAAGCGTCGGTTCCGTATTTTTCCATCATCTCCAGAGGATCAATTACATTCCCCTTTGATTTTGACATCTTTTCACCTTTTTCATCACCAATAAGAGGATGAATGTGAACCTTGCAGAAGGGAACCTTACCGGTAAACTTAACTGCCATCATGACCATCCTTGCTACCCAGAAAAATAGAATATCCCAGCCACTGCAGAGAAGCGAAGTAGGATAAAATTTCTCAAATTTTTCCTCTTTTTCTGGCCAGCCCAGAGTGGAAAAAGGCCACAGGCTCGAGGAAAACCAGGTGTCAAGAACATCTTCTTCCTGCCTGAGATTAGAGGAGGTACACCCCTTGCATTCCCCGGGTTCCTCCCGACTAACTATCATCCTGCCACAATCCTGGCAATACCACACAGGTAGACGATGTCCCCACCAGATCTGCCTTGATATACACCAGTCATGAATTTTATCCAGCCACTCAAAGTAGCTTCTTTTCCAGTAACCAGGGTAAAACCTTATCTTTCCTTCCCTAACAACTTTAATAGCTTCTCTGGCAAGGTCTTTCATCCGCACAAACCACTGGGTAGAAAGGAAAGGTTCCACAACCGTTCCACAACGGTAACACCGCCCCAGCCTGTATCCGTAATCCTGGACCTTTTCCAGATAACCTCCTTTTTTTAGATCTTCCAGGATAAGTTCTCTGCATCTGTAGCGATCAAGACCCTGATAAACTCCCCCGTTTTCATTTATAGTCGCATCTTTATTAAACACATTAATCAGGGAAAGGTTGTGTCGCTTGCCAATCAAGAAATCCTCTGGATCATGGGCAGGAGTTACCTTTAAGGCTCCTGTCCCAAAATCGGGGTCAACATAGTCATCAAAAATAAGAGGCAAGCTCCTTCCAACCAGGGGAAGAACAAGTTTTTCCCCTTTAAACTTTTTGTATCTTTCATCCCGGGGATTAACCGCCACTGCTGTATCACCCAGCATTGTCTCGGGCCTTGTGGTAGCAACCACAATATAATTTTTATCCTCTTTCCTGCCACCTGCAAAAGGATACCTGATATAGTAAAGCTTTCCCTGAACATCCTCATACTCTACTTCTATATCAGAGAGAGCAGTCTGACATCTGGGACACCAGTTAATGATATAATCACCTTTATAGATATATCCTTCTTCATAAAGGGTAACAAAAACCTCTCTTACTGCTTTTGAGTGCTCCTCATCCATCGTAAATGCTTTATCCTCCCAGCTACAGGAAAGTCCCAGTTTTCTCATCTGATGAAAGATTCTCTCCCCGTATTTTTCCTTCCACTGCCAGATGCGTTTTATAAACTCTTTTCTGCCCAGGTCTTTCCTGGTAAGTCCTTCTTTTTGCAGCTCCCTTTCCACCACATTCTGGGTAGCTATTCCGGCATGGTCAATTCCTGGAATCCACAAAACTTCATAGCCCTGCATTCTCTTAAATCTGGCCACAATATCCTGGAGGGTAACATTGAAGGCATGCCCCATATGCAAAGCTCCGGTAATATTGGGAGGGGGCATTACCATGGAAAAGGTTTTTCTTTTTTTTCCGGGATGAGGAGAAAAGTATCCTTTCTCCTCCCAGAAACCTTCCCACCTTTGTTCTGTTAATTTTGGATCATACCTTTTTTCCATGGTTTGCCTTTTATTTAATTTAAACAAAATTCATTTTATAAAAAAGACCTCTTTAATCAAGTGAGGTGGTGCCTCTTTATGCCAAACTATTACCTTCTTTTGTGTAGAAACTTCCTTAAGCTACATATATAAATGCTTAAGTGAGAAGAGAAATCTGGTGACCACAATAAGGTATATAGAGGCTAAAGTGGTAGTTATAAGAGCCAGGATAAGTCCTACCTTAACCCACTGAAAAAAACCTATCTTTATCCCTGCTTGTTTTTCCAGTAGTCCCAGGGCTACAATATTGGCCGGACTTCCTATCATAGTTATATTACTCCCGAAACATCCTCCCAAAAATAGTCCCCACCACAAAGGATAGGTCAGAATATGCGCTACACCTTTAGCTTCCAGAGCTTTGATAGCAGGAACTAAAATAGAAACCACTACTACATTATCCATTATGGAGGAGCTGAGGGAAGAAATCCAGGTAATTTCTGTGATTAGCAATAAAGGCTGAATTTTTGCTTGATTTTCTAAAAAAGATGAGATTAAATTGGTAACTCCTGTATATTTAAAAGTTCCTGCCTTTGCAAAAAAAAGAATGAAAAATACTATAGTCCACCAGTCTACATGTTCCTCTATGTAAACCCTTGCCTCTTCTTTTTTCCAGCTCAGGGCTATACCGGCTCCCACCAAAGGAATAGCAACCAGTAAAGTGTTAGGTGGAAGAGAAAACAGTTTCTCTATCTGAAAATGAAGAGTCAGGGAAAATAGTATTGTTCCCAATAAAAAAAGTTCCTCTTTTATTTCTCTGGTGGCCGGCACATTTATCAGCTGCCGGAAGGTTCGATCTTCTATTTCTACTTCTTTTATTTTAGTTTCTATTTTTTTCATATCACCTCGATACCACATCCAGAGAAAGCCGGTCCCAACTAACAAGCAAGAGAGTGTAATTGGAAAAGACCAGAATAAAAAATCTTTAAAATGCAGACCTGCATAAGTCTCCAACAGAATCCCGGCAGGACTTCCCAATATAGTTCCGGCACTGGCTATGTTAGTGGTCATTAAAGTTACCATAATAAAGGGTAAGGGATTTATGGCAAAGAAATTGCATATCTCCAGTACAAGAGAACTCATGAATATAACTGAGGCTACCTGACCCACAAGAGAGGTTAAAAGAAAAGAGAATCCGATAATGAGAAGAAATAATTTAATAGCATTGAGATTTCTTATTAACAGAATTTTCTCCAGCAACCAGGTGAAAAACTCGGCTTCTCTTAAAAGACCTACTAAGACCATCATCCCTATCAAAAACACTATAAGGTCCAGAGAGGCAAAGGTAATCAAATGCTGGATATCTAAGGTTCTGGTTAAAAGAAGAGCACCTACCCCTAAAAAAGCTATAGGAAGGTGAAACCTCCAGAAGACCAGAGTTGCAAACACGGTGGTTATAAAAATAATAAGGGAGAGCTTTTGAGGCAAGGTCAAATAATTACTATTAATAATAATTAGCAGCGCTCCAGCTATTACTGAAGGTAGAATCCAGGCCTTCTTTTTTATCACATTGGATATCCCATACTTTATAATGGTATATTCAGTTTCTTTCCGCTATCGCCGTCTATTTCCTGAATTGCGCTATTATTGTAAAAGATAATTGAATTAATGTCAAAAATATCCAGGAAACCGAAACCTGATATTGACTTTAACGGGGAAATAATGTAACTTTAACATAAAGGTGGAAATTCATGAAGCTTCTGGTTTTTGTGCTCAATAAAGAGGAACTTCTGGAGGAGGTACTGGAAGCATTTGTAGAGGCAGGAATTCCAGGTGCAACTATTCTTGATTCTGAAGGAATGGGCAGATTCCTGACATACGAGGTTCCCC
>CBFDTW010000092.1:0-4848 GCA_965613085.1 uncultured bacterium
GTTTAATTTATGAAGGAAAAATATTTTTTCTTTTTTAAGCTGCCTGTTAATCTTTTTGAGTGCTTCCTCATAAAGGTCTTTTTTTCTATGGAGAAGAAAACTTTCGGCAATTTGTTCGCCCACTGGATAAACAGGATTAAGAGCAGAACTTGGTTCCTGGAAAATCATGGAAATCTCGTTTCCTCTTATCATTTGCATAAAAGGTTCATCTTGCTGGACAAGATCAACATAATGAGATTTATCTTTGTCTAAGTTAAATAATATTTTTCCTGATTCTATCCTCCCTGGAGGAACTATAAGTTTCATAATGGATAAAGAGGTAACACTTTTTCCACACCCTGTCTCACCTACCAGACCCAGTGTGTCTCCCTCCTCTATCTTAAAATTCACTCCCTCAAGTGCTTTGACCACTCCCTCGTAAGTATAAAAATTTGTTTTTAAATCTTCTACCTGTAAAATTTTGGCCATTACTTATCTTCTCCTCATTTTAGGATCCAGAATGTCTCTGAAAGCATCACCCAAAAGATTCCATCCCAGAACAAAAAGGAGGATGAATATTCCCGGGATGGTTACTGTATACCAGTAGGCAAGAGGTTTTCCAGGAGGGCCAACTATCCAGTTCCGGGCAAAGCTAATCATCTGTCCCCAGTCAGCATAGCCTATTGGAGCTCCTAATCCCAAAAAACTTAGAGCAGCAGCTGTTAATACCATAGCTCCTATATCCAGAGAGCCCATTATTAGCACAGGATAAATAGCATTAGGAAGGACGTGCTTGAATATAATTCCTGCATCAGAAACTCCTGTAGCTCTGGCAGCTTCCACATAGGTTTCTTCTCTTACTGAAAGAATTTCTCCTCTCACCAATCGTGCATAAGCTGGCCAGCCAACAATAATTAGAGCTATCATTACATTATCCAGGCTGCGTCCCAGTGCTGTTACAAGAGCCATAGCCAGAATAAGTGTTGGGAGGGACATAAATGTATCTACAATTCTCATTATAATCTCATCAACTATACCTCCATAGTATCCAGAAACACTACCCAGAAGGATACCGATAATTAAGATACTCCCTACGACCATGAATCCGATACGGAAGGCAGTTCGGGTTCCCCAGACTACTCCGTAGAATATGTCATATTGACCTTCTGTTGTCCCAAAAGGGTGTTCCCATGAGGGTGGCTTAGGGGTGGTACTGTAGCCGTAGCGGGGGATTTTGTAAGGGTCATGTGGGTATTTTGGTGGAGCAATAACAGGCGCCAGCATTGCAATCCCTACAAAAAAAAGAATAATACAAAAGCCCACCATTGAGAGAGGACTTTTTCTGATTCTGCTTATAGAAAATTTTAGCTCTTTAAAACGGGGCTCAACCCTTTTTTTTAACTCTTCTCTTTTTTCAAGTATCTCTAACCTCATCCCAATCTGACCCTTGGATCAAAATATGCATAAAGTAGATCCACTACTAAATTGGTGAGCACAAATAAAATACCATTAAAAAGTACAGCTCCTAATACAGCAGGAATGTCAAGTTGAATAGCTGCTCTTGCCCACCACCAACCCAGTCCCTTCCTGTTAAATATGGTCTCGGTTATAACCACTCCACTCATAAGCAGAGCAAAAAGGTAACCGGATACAGTGACTACCGGAATCATAGCATTCCTGCGAGCGTGTTTTTTAATTACAGTGCGCTCATCTGCTCCCTTGGCCCGGGCAGTTAAAATATAGCCTTTTCCCAGAGCCTCCAGCATACTGGATCTCATTATTCTCATTACCATGGCGCAATCTATTATGGTTAAAGTGAGGACAGGAAGAACCAGATGACGCAGAGCATCAAAGAAAATCCATAGTTTTCCATTAAGAAGAGCATCAATGGTGTTTATCCTGGTAAATCTTATAAACTCTTTTGATTTAACAGCAAGACTTGCCTCAACTCCTAATGCCTCTGGCGGGAGAAGTCCAGAGAAATATCCATAGAATATCATAAGTAACATGAGTCCTAGCCAGAAGGTTGGCAAAGACCAGCCAACGATAGCAAATACTCTACTTACATGGTCAATAGGTTTATCCTTGTGAACAGCAGATAAACTTCCAAGATAGATGCCGATAAAGATTATAAGTGGTGCAGAGAAGAGGGCAAGCTCCATCGTTGTAGGAAGAAAATAAAAAAAAGCTTCCAGAACCGGTTTTTCCGCTGTTTTAGACCAGCCAAGATTCCCCTGGAAGAGCTGAGATATCCACCTGAAGTATTGTACATAGATAGGTGCGTCAAGCCCATGTTTGGCAATGATCCCTTGAATATTACGGAGCTGCTTTACGTCAGTTACAAAAACAGCTGCCCTTTGCTCAGGGGAAAAAAGTAAAAGAAGCATAAATATGATAAGGCTCACCCCTATAAGAACAGGGATAATAAGAAGCAGTCTCCTGATTATATAATTTAGCATCTTCATAGATTTGAAGGGTATAATTATATAAAAAGAAAAAGCGGGGTCAACGCGACCCCGCTTTTTAAAAAGTCTAATCCAATACTCCTTTCCCCCACTTATTTTTTATAAATCGGGTAAAGGTATCCCTGAATTTCACCATTGGGGTATATAGGATTGTAGTACCATCCATGGACCCAATCTCTTTCGTAGTGGCGGACAAGTTCCTGATAAAGGGGAACACTGGGAACATCCTCATGGTATATCCACTGGAGCTGATAGTAAATGGAGCGTCTTTTTTCCGGGTCTACAGTTCTTATACCTCGATTGATTAACTCATCCACTATGGGGTTAGAATAACTTTGAAACGAAGAGAAATCGCCCTGAGAGTGCATAAAAGGATGCACAAAATTATGAGGATCAGCATAGTCAGGCAGCCAGCCAATGATGAAAAGAGTTAGTCTGCGATTTACCAGTTCTTTCAGGTATGCGGACCAGTCTACGGGTCTTACCTCTATCTGAAATTTGGGGTTAAGGGCCTCCACATTTTCCTCAAATATTCTGGCCGCAATTTCTCGCTGAGTATTTCCACTATTATACAGGAGGGTGAATTTAAAACCTTTCTCCCAGACTTTCCCATCCCAGGCTTTTTTAAAATGTGCTTTTGCCTTTGCCGGATCAAAATAGTAAGTTTCCTGGTCCGGGTTTCTATAAGCAATTCCTTCCGGTATGGGACCAACTGGTTTCAAAGCTTCGTTATGAAAAACATCCCTCAGGTATGTTTCCCAGTCAAAAGAATAGGCGAATCCTAATCTCACATCCTTGTCAGCAAAAAAATCTGGGGGTATTCCTTCCCCATCCAGCTTTCCGCTACCTATATCAGCATTCCCTTCCGGATTTATGTCAAAGTTGAAAAAGGCGGCCGAGAGAGCAAGAGTGGGTAGATTCTTCGCTACATTTATCCCTTTTACTCCCTCCAGCTCCTGAACATAGGCATGAGGAACGTAGATAATATCAGCATCTCCTGCAAGAAACATGAGTTTTCTCGTAGTCCATTCATCAACTACTTTCCACATGACTCTTTTAAGCCTGGCAGGTTCTCTCCAGTAATCATCAAATCTAACAATTACCGTCTCGACCCCTGGTTCCCACCGCTCAAGTTTAAAAGGTCCTGTTCCACAGGCTATTCCATGGAGGGTTTCTTTTCCTGGTTCTGGATTGTTATACTCTTTCCAGGTGTCAGCTGTCCCTGGCCAGTCTCCGTTTTCCACACAGAACTTTTTGTTAACAATTGAGCCCCAGGTGTTGGCAAGTATTGCCAGAAAAGGTGGGTAAGGTTGTTTTAAATGGAAGACTACACTGCCACCTTCTACTTCCACCGCTCTGTCTATATCCTCAAAGTCAATGATTATATTTCCATTTCCATCTCTTGAGCCGTGAATACCTAAAAGAGGTTCATACAACATCCACACTGGACCGCCATCTCTATCCTGAACCATAGCCCTTTCAAAGGAGTATTCCACATCCTCCGGGGTAAGAGGCTCTCCATTATGGAACTTTACTCCCTTCCTTATAGGAAAAGTGTAGGTGAGGCCATCAGGAGATATCAATCCGTTTTCAACTGTGGGTACTTTGGTTGCTAAAAGAGGCACAAACTCATCGGTACTCCCCCCCTTAAAGGTTATCAGGGTTTCGTAGATGTTGAATATACGAGCTCCACTTGCTGTATCGTATGCCCAGGCAGGATCGAGAGAGTCAACTGTTCCAATATCCGCTACAATCAGAGTATCCGGGTTTTTAACCTCAGCCGTTGAAACTACTGCCATTCCCGCAACCAGCATTATCCCTGCAGCTATTACCAGCAATGCTTTTCTCACTATTCTCCTCCTTTTCCTTTATTTTCTTTTTTCTATCTAATCTAATCCTTTCGACCCAATCTAATCCTTTTGACAGCACCTCTTAACAACATAAGAGCAAACTTCTTCGTAATTATACCGACTTTCTTATATTAGTCAAATTAAAAATTCCTGTTTTCCGAAAAATCTTTTTTAGATACTTGGGTTTGCTAAATTTTATTTTTGCTCATTCTATCTCTTGTGAATGCTTAGCCAAAAGATGCGATTAAAAGAGCCACTACTTCTTCCATCTCACAAAGAGCTCCCAGTGTATCCCCTGTAAACCCTCTTATTTTCTTTTTCAGGTAGAAGGAGAATATAAGAAAAAACCCTCCAACACCTGTGAATATAATTAGAGAAAATAAACCCAGCAAGAAAACTCCCACACCAATTGTTATCAAAGTTGCACCAATAATGTGAGGATAACTGATAAATAAAGAGAATTTCCCCATTCCTTTTTCTCTGACATAAGGAATGGTATAGGCTCCTACCACCATAGCCCATCTGCTGATTACTGGAGCATAGATTAAGGCTGT
>CBFDTW010000093.1:0-4695 GCA_965613085.1 uncultured bacterium
CTCCTGGGTTCATATGAGAGAGCCTGAAAAAGCTACGGAAAAGGCAAAAGACCTTGTAAGAATGGCAGTGGCAAAGGCTTATTTAGCAGAGCCACTGGGGAAAACAGTCTTAGAAGTTACCCCTAAAGGATTGGTAATCGGTGGAGGTATCTCAGGAATGGTATCAGCCCTGCGTCTTGCCGAGGAGGGGTATGAGGTATATCTGGTGGAAAAAGATGATGAACTGGGTGGCCAGGCAAGAGGTATTTATTATACCTTAGAAGGTGAGGATGTTCAGAAATTTTTAGGAGAACTTATAGACAGGGTAAAGTCAAATGAGAAGATTCACATCTTTACCTCAGCTACAGTTGAAAAAATTGATGGATTTGTAGGTAATTTTAAGACAACTGTTAAGGTTAACTCTTCCTTCAAGGAACTTAAGCATGGGATTATCATTGTAGCAACAGGGGCAAAAGAGTATCAACCTACAGAGTATTTTTACGGTAAAGAGAAAAGAGTTATCACTCAAAGGCAACTGGAGGAGCTTATTGTCAGTGGAAAATTAAATATTAGCTCTCAAACCTGTATAGTTATGATTCAATGTGTTGGTTCAAGAAATGGTGAGCATCCTTATTGCAGCAGGATCTGTTGTTCAGAGGCGATAAAGAATGCTCTCAAGATCAAGGAAATAAATAAAAAGGCCAATGTTTACATTCTCTATCGAGATATGAGAACTTATGGTTTCAAGGAAGAGTGGTATCAGAAAGCTCGGGAGGAGGGTGTTATATTCATTCGCTATGAAGAGGATGACAAACCCGAGGTGAGATTAAATGGGGGAAGGCTTGAAGTTCTGGTGAAAGATCTAATACTCCATGAAAAGCTATTACTCTGTGCAGATTTGGTGGTTTTGAGTACTGCTACAGTTCCTCATGAAGATAATAGGAAGTTATCCCAGATGCTGAAAGTTCCTTTAAATGAAGATGGTTTTTTCCTGGAAGCCCATGTGAAGCTTCGCCCGGTAGATTTTGCTACAGAAGGTATCTTTCTCTGTGGTCTGGCTCATTCCCCGAAGTTTATCGAGGAAAGCATTTCTCAGGCTAACGCATGTGTCTCCCGTGCTTGCACAATTTTATCCAGAGACAGAATTGAGGTGGAAGGGACTGTAGCCAGGGTAAATGAAATAAAGTGCACCGGATGCAGGTTATGCAAAGAGGTTTGTCCTTACGGAGCAATTGATGTAAAACTTAGGAGAGTAGTGGGAAGAGAAAAAGAAGTAGCTGAGGTAAATGTAGCTTTGTGTAAAGGATGTGGTGCATGCAGTGCATCCTGCAGGTCAGGTGCAATTGATCTGAAGGGATTTTCCAACCAGCAGATACTTGCACAGATAGGAGCGGTGATATGAAAGAGAAGGAGCCTAAAATCCTTGCTTTTTTATGTAACTGGTGTTCTTACGCCGGTGCGGATCTTGCTGGTGTCTCCAGGATTCAATATCCGCCAAATATCAGAGTAGTTCGGGTTCCCTGTTCCAGCAGGGTAAATCCACTTTTTATTTTAAAGGCTCTTCAGGAAGGTATAGATGGTGTTCTGGTAGCTGGCTGTCACCCTGGTGATTGCCATTACATTTCAGGGAACTATGTTGCCAGGAGAAAATTTGCTATCATCAAAAGTCTTTTAGAGTATATTGGAATTGAGAAAGATAGGGTTCAGTTTGCCTGGATTTCAGCAGCAGAAGGGGCAAGATTTGCTCAGGTGGTTAAGGAAGTTACCGAGAAAGTGAGAAGATTAGGACCGGCAAAGAAGCTGGTAAAAAGTGAGGAGAGTTAAATGCAGGATGTTCAGAAAAAAATAAGGGAGGAGGCGAGAAATCTTCTTGCTGCCAGAAAAGTTGATCTTGTAATTGGTTTTGAAAAAGGGACCATCCCTTGTCGAACATCACCCGTATTTGTTCACAAGGAAGATGATGTTGGAAAGCTTGTCTGGAACTCTTTTTGTGAGATGAATCTGGCTACATATCTTACTAAAATAGATAAAAATAAAAAGGTTGCAGTTGTTGCCAAGGGTTGTGATTCTCGCTCTATAGTTGCTCTTTTAGTTGAAGGGCAGGTTAAAAGAGAAAAGATTACAGTTATTGGTATACCCTGTCAGGGAATGGTGGACAGGAGAAAAATAGAAAGAAAAGTAGAAGGTGAGATACTGGAAGCAGAAGAGGAAAATGGCAAGATTTTAGTTAAAGGAAGCAGTTTTGAAAAAGTTTTTAAAAAGGAAGATTATCTTTATTCTTCCTGTAGAGTTTGCAAACACCGCAATCCATCAATTTATGATATTTTAATTGGTGAGAAGGTAAAAGAAAATACTCAAGTAGATGAATACGCTGATGTTATTGAATATGAGAAAAAATCACCTGATGAAAGGTGGCAGTATTTTGAAAAGGAAATAGGCAGGTGCATTAGATGTTATGCCTGCAGACAGGCCTGTCCCACCTGCTACTGTGAGGAATGTTTTGTTGACAGTTCCAATCCAAAGTGGATAGACAAAGGGGTGGACCTCTCCGATCTTGCCATCTGGCACATTATTAGAGCTTATCATCAAGCAGGCAGATGTGTTGATTGTGGCTCCTGCGAGAGAGCCTGTCCAATGCAGATAAACTTAAGATTTTTAACCAGGAAAATTAACAAAGAAGTAAAAGATTACTTTAACTTTGAGGCAGGACTGGACCCTGCAACACCTCCACCGCTTGCCACTTTCAGTGTAGAGGACAGACAGGATTTTATTGACTCAGGAGAAGGAGTTAAGGAGACCAAACTATGAAAAAAATCAGCAAGAAAGAGATGAATAAATTTATTCAGTCTCTGATGGCAGATTACACCATTCTGGCACCGGTCAATATTGAGGGTATTTTTTTCTTTAAACCGGTAGCTGACTTTCAAGGAATAGACGGTGAGTATAAAAATTCAAAAAAACCTCCCAAGGAAGTGTTTTTTCCTCAGACAGAGACCATGTTTAAATACAAAGATGGTAAGGTAGAATCAACTGAGAAGGTAAAGGGGAAAAGAATCCTTTTAGGTGTAAGACCCTGTGATGCCAGAGCAAATCTTCTTCTGGATAATGTTTTTGCAGGAGAAGATTATGAGGATATCTACTATACGAATAAAAGAGAAAATACCATTATTATTGGCCTTGCCTGCAACGAGCCTTCCTCTACCTGTTTTTGTAGTTCATTTGGTGGTGGACCTTTCTCAAAAGAGGGTTTGGATATCCTCCTTATCGATATAAAAGATAGCTACCTTGTTGATACAGTTACGGATAAGGGAGGGAAGATTTTAACCGGTGAATTTAAGGAAGCTACAGACAAGGAGGTAAAATTAGCCGAGAAAATTAAAAACGAGGCAGAAAAGAAAATTAAATCCCGAATCAGGATAGAGGGAATTAAAGAAAAACTTGATGCAATGTTCGATGATCCTTTTTGGGATGAGTTATCTGAGAGATGTATAGGATGTGGTATTTGCAGTTATCTTTGTCCAACCTGTCATTGTTTTGATATTCAGGATGAGGCAAAAAATTCCCAGGGTAGAAGGGTTAGAAATTGGGACTCATGTATGTTCCCTCTTTTCACCCTGCAGGCATCAGGGCATAATCCAAGACCAACGGGTAAGGAAAGAATGAGGCAGAGGATAATGCACAAGTTTAACTATTTTGTTGAGAATTACAAAGAGGTAGCATGCGTTGGTTGTGGAAGGTGCATTATAAACTGCCCGGTTAATATTGATATTAGAAAGGTATTAAAAAAGATACTAACGATTTAGGAGACCTTTGATGAGGAACCCGTACCTGCCCATACCGGTTAAAGTAGGAAGGGTTTTTGTAGAGTCCGAGGATAAAACGTTGAAAACTTTAGACCTTCTCTTTTTGAAAAAGGAAGATGAGGAAAATTTCAAGTTTATGCCAGGACAGTTCTGTGAGATTTCTGTTTGGGGTAAAGGAGAGGCACCTTTTGGTATTGCCTCTTCTCCAACAGAGAAAGGATTTTTAAGATTTACCGTAAATAGAGTTGGTGTTGTTACCACTGCTCTGCATTATCTTAAAGAAGGGGATGAGGTTGGACTCAGGGGGCCTCTTGGGAACCACTACCCTGTTGATCTTTTTAAAGGTAAGAATGTCGTTATTATAGGTGGTGGTTTTGCCTTCACTACTTTAAGAGCTCTGACAAAATATCTACTTGACTTCAGGCAAGATTTTAAGGATATTACCGTAATATATGGAGCAAGAACTCCCGGTATGCTTCTTTATAAAAAGGAGCTTAATAAGTGGCAGAGAAGGGAAGATTTAAAAGTTTATATAACTGTTGATAAAGGCGATGGTACATGGCAGGGATTGACCGGATTTGTTCCTACAATTGTTGAAAAGGTAGCGCCGAGTCCAAAAGATGCTTATGCTGTTATATGTGGCCCGCCAGTTATGATAAAATTTACTCTTCCCAAACTTATCAATCTTGGATTTCCTCCGGAGAGAATTTACACCTCCCTGGAGATGAGAATGAAATGTGGAATAGGCAAATGTGGAAGATGTAATATTGGTAGATTTTATGTCTGCAAGGACGGTCCTGTATTTAACTGCGCTCAACTTGAAAAATTGCCAAAAGAATATTAAAGCTGTCTCTTATACACATCTCCGAGCCCACGAGACTAGGCATGATCTCGTATGCCGTCTTCTGCTTGA
>CBFDTW010000094.1:0-4681 GCA_965613085.1 uncultured bacterium
GTGAGGATTTTAGGTATTATATCATTATTTCAAAGAAAATACGCCTAAATTTTTTTAGAAAGATAAAGATAATATGAAAGATTTTATTCTCCAGGCAAGGGTGTAAGAGGTGAAATTTTAAAATTTAATTGACATTTTAAATGACACTCTTGACAATCTTCTTGAAAAGTATATACTTGAAACAGACTCTGAATACCGACCGTATGGCGGGTGCTCTACCATAAGGTAGAGATAGGAGCAGCCATCTGTGGCCTCTGATGTTTTGTGCATCATGCCTACGATGGATGACCCAGCCAAGACAGCTGGGTCTTTTCATTTATATATTTCTTTCACAAACCCTCTTTTTACCATTAACCTATAAAGGTCTTTAGTGTAAGGTTGTTTTTCTTTACAATCCCGGAAAAATCCTGCCAAACTATCTGCTAGCCGAATAAGGGGACTGCTTTCATCCCTTGCCCCTCTTATTTTGCGGTATTTTATTCTTGGTGTTTTTAACTTTTTAGATACCCTTTCTTCTTCCTTTTTATTCAGCCCATCTATTATCACTGTGGTTTGGTAATTTTTCCTACCTTTGCTTAAGATTGCCTGGGTTAGAGTGTAATTAATTGATGACACGTAGGCTCTGGTATTTTCAAAACAAGAGTAAAAGACACATCCATATAACTCTTTATTTTCAAAATGGCCCTTAAGTAAGTTATCCTCCTTTCAAAATTTGTCTTCCTCCACTTTAAAAGCCCTTTACCGGTTTCTTTTTCAATATCAGAGAGCCTTTTCTCTATCTTTTCTTTTTCTTTTTTGGTTAAAATTATTACACAAACTAAAAAGAGCTTTCCTTTAGTATCCTGACCTGTCTCGTCCACATAACAGTAAAGTTTTTGCATGATATTGGAGGATGGTAATCTTTCACCAATTGCTTCCTTAAAAGCACGATTTTCAACGATTAACTATTTTAAGGTACTGTTAAAGAAAAGTCAATTAGATGGGAAACCCCGGCAAAAAATGTGGTTCTTGCCTTAGGTATGAAACCGGTAGACCCTTTTGATGGTTCTGAAATTCCAGATAAGGCTATATGGTATCGGGTGGGAGATTGCCAGAGTCCAGGTAATGCTCTGGACGCCATCCACCAGGCATTTGAACTGGCAATAAAAATTTAACGCTTTTTCAGATGTCGATCCCTTTTTTATCCGTGGAGTCAGGTTAGAGAGAATAGCCATCAAGCTTTACTTACACAGACCTTATCTCTTGCCTCATAAAAACCACATAGGATACGGCAAAACATATAAGCATTAAAACTATCAGTCCCACAAACTCTGGCCATACTATCATTAGACTCTGGGCTAAGGGAAGAGGAGTAGGAAGAAGACCACTAATCTGGGCAGAGGTTACAAAACCGAAAGCCCTGACAGAAGGATTCAGCACCGCTGTTGCAATCTGCTCAAATAAAGTGGCAGGAGATATCCGCATAATCCCTCTCCTGATAGCTTCATTCTTGGCTATAACCTCCGGTGTAGTAACCGCAGGAACAGGAACCACCTGATCTGCAATTACATTGGCAATCATGTAGATAAAAAAGGTAAAAAAGATCCACATCATTATGGAGGTTAATGCTGAGGAAGAGGTTCGCCTGAACAGGATAGAAAAAAGAATCCCCAGACTTAGCCAGAAGCCTATGTAAACTACAGTCGCAAGATAATAAACACCTATTCTGGAAATCTCTGCCAGGTTAGGAACAAAACCCAGAGTCCACACACCCAGCCCAAGAATAATCAGAAAAATACTCGCAAACATTACAGCTATGGTTACAAGTCCAGCCAGAAATTTTCCATTAATCAAAGAATCTCTGAAAACAGGCTGGGACAAGACTACACTTATGGTTCCGCGGGACCGTTCTGCAGATATGGCATCAAAACCAAGAATAATCCCTATTAATGGCCCAAAAAAACTTACAAAAAAGGTAAAAGAAGGAAGAGCCCCTGCAGAAGAGATGAAAAATCCAAGAAGGGTAAACTCAACCGGCAACAAGGAGAGATTCTGCAGATTCTGACTGGCAAGATAAGCAACCGATATTCCCGTGAGACAGATAATAATAAAAAGTATTAAAAACCTTCTACTTCCAAAATAATCTGTCATTTCCTTCCAGAAAATGACACCAATTGCTGACATTTGAGCTACCTCTCTCTGAAATATCTCACGTAAATTTCCTCTAAGGTGTAATCCTGTGTTTTTATAAGTAGGGGGAAGGAGCCATTTTCAACAATCGCCTTTGATATCTCCAGCCTTAAGTCTTTGTTGCATCTTATATTCAAAAAATTACCCGATGCTTCAACCTCTTCAACACCCTTAATTTTCTTTATTGCCTCTAAAAGAGCCGGATTCAGCTCTGAAACCTGGGCTTGAATTTGAGTTGTCCCTCCTCCTATAACTTTTCTACCCACCTCATCCACTGAACCTTCTACCACTATTTTACCCTGAGAAATTATACCTATCCGATCACAGATTCTTTGAACCTGGTGAAGCAAATGGGAGGATAGAAGAATGGTTATTTTCTCCTCCTTTCCCATTTTTGTTATGATATTTAAAATTTGCTCCACTCCCTCGGGGTCTATTCCCAGAGTTGGCTCATCAAGAATTACAAGTTTTGGCTCTTTAACAAGTGTTGCCGCTATCCCGAGACGCTGCAACATTCCTCTTGAGAATGTGCCCACCTCCTTATCAGCTACCTCCAGAAGTCCTACCAGCTGCAAAACCTCTTCTATCTTGGTAGAAGATTTCTCAGAAGGAATTCTATTCAACCTTGTTATATAAGCCAGATTCTCCCTTGCAGTTAAATCCTCGTAAAAACCAACATTTTCAGGAAGATAACCGGTTATTTTCTTAACCTCTAAAGGGTTCCTCGTGGCATTATAGCCAAAAACTTTAACTTCTCCTGAGGTAGGTTCGGTAAGTCCTAAAAGCATTAAAATGGTGGTGGTCTTTCCTGCTCCATTGGGTCCGAGAAATCCAAAAATTTCTCCTTCCTTTATCCTGAGGTTTACACCATCAACAGCCTTGACCCCATTGTAGACCTTGGTAAGCTCATTTATCTCCACAATCCAGTCCATATTTATCTTCTCCCCAGCTTTACAAAAATTCCAACAAGAGATGCTATAATCACAAGGACAATTCCAATTCCCACCCATCCCCACAGAGTGGACCTTTTCACAGTAACTCTCAAATTCATCTCGTTTTGATCCTGCTTGCCAACAGCCTTAACGGTAAACATGTAATCACCAGGTATAGTCCTTGGAGGAGAGGTTATGGTCAGTTTCACCTTCTCAGGTTTTTTTACCTCCTGATAAGGAGGAAGGGAGGAAATTTTCTCTGGATCAAAAGATATCTCCCAATCCTTAGGAGTATCCACGGAGAAGAAACTTATATCTTCAATTGAAGCTGAACCTTCATTCCACAGGTAAACGAGCAGATTTTCTTTTTCTCCGGCAACTGCATCAAGATTCAACCGTCCCGTCTCGGTCGACATTTTAAGCTTATACGTTCCGGTAACTATTGCCTTTAAATCTATAGTATTTACCGTCTCTCCGTATTTTACCGCAAATTTTATCGGATATTCCCCTTTGGAGATGCCAATAGGGGGAACCAAAGTTAACATCAGGTTTTCTGACCCATTGGCATCAACTTTTATGGAAGATATTTTTTTATCCTCTTCCCATCTTGGACTGCAATAAGCTCTCCATCCGTAGGGATAATTGGCACCTAAATCTAAAACAACATCCTCATCCATGTTATTTTTTACCCTGATTGCAAATTCAAACTCTTTTCCGGCGGGATTTTCCATACTGGGGTAATCGGTTGTAAGTTCTATCTTCTCGGAAACTTCCTCCTCTGCAACTTTTTTCCTTACAAGGTGGAGATTAAGGGTGGTAGAGCGCCGCAGTTTTCCGTCCCTGGTTACCCCCTTCACAACAAAACTATACTCACCTTCCTTTGCACTCTCGGGAGGCCTGATATAAAATTTTAAATTTACCGAATTATCAGGGTCTTCAGTAAGTAAACCAACACTGTGAATCTGCATTTTATCCCACCTTGTTTCAATACCCACATCCCAGTCTTTAGCTTTTTTATCTGGAATAATAGAAAGGAGCACCTGTTCCTCCTTTTCTCCAGTATTGACAACCATAAGGTCCAGCTCTATTTTTTCCTTGAAGCTAACAGTTACACTTGGGTATTTGAAAAAAAGTAAAAATCCTCTTTTTACCTGTGCTCCTCCAACACCCTGACAGATAAAAGCAAAACTTACCACCAGCAAAATAGCTAAAAAGAAAGAAACAGCTAATTTTTTCCCTTCCATCTTCATTTTCCACCCCCTTGAGAAAAGATGTGAGTTAGTCTACCAATTATATTTATTTTAATTTTAAATATTGTCAACTTACCCTCTCAGTCTTTCCTTTTTCACTCTCTGTTTTTATATTTATCTTATTGCTCAAACAACAACTTAAAAGTTATATCTCTTGGTACCTTCTTAATTAATAAATATAATTAAATTGCCCAAATTGACAAGCAAAGGTTTGTTTGCTAATAATATCCAACCAAACAAAAAGGCAAAAAGCAAAAAGGGGACAGGCTACTTTTTAACCAAAAAGGAGGCAAAGCTTATGTTTGATCTTAACATACAAGAGAGGATCAC
>CBFDTW010000095.1:0-4610 GCA_965613085.1 uncultured bacterium
GGCTTCCTTTACCGCAGGATCAGGAAGGCCTACAATGTGGAAAGAGGGAAGACCGGCAGAGATATCAACTTCTACTTGTACAGGATAAGCCTCTATCCCTAAAAGAGAAAATGTATCTACCCTGGCCAGCAAGACATACTCCCTTTTCTCTCGCAGGTAACCCAGTATACCAGACCTAAAGTCCCTGTCAAGAAAGCAAATCGAGACCTCTTACTATTTATACCCGGGCACCTTTTGTTGTTGTATCATAAACATCTTTTTTTCTTCAGGTTCTTCGCTCAAAACTTTTATTCCTTCCAGACAGTATCGGAAAGAATGTTGAAAAATGCATTGCAAGGCAAACCACAAAATTTTTGCCCCCCTGGAGACAGGATAAAAAACTACCCCTCCCTTCCCTCAGGCTGTCTCAAAAACAAAGTCAGGATCACCTGTGCATAAATCAAGATCAATTATTCCAGGAATTTTATCTTTTTATACGGTTCTTCTCCTTCAGGTTTTTCTGAGTAGCTTTATCTCACTTTTTCCAGAAGTTCCGCACGGAAAGTTTCAGACCTGAACATATCGTCTTTTTCAGAGTACCATCTGCACACAACTTTTTTGTCTTCGCCCTCAGTAACATGATCAACAAGCATATAAGGACCCCTAATGGACGTCACCCTGACGATATCTCCTGTTTTTAATTCCATCTATTACCTCCTTTGTGCTTTATTGGTGAGTTATCCCCTTTGCCCATTGTAAACTCCCGGCTCCCAGCTTGTAAACCTAACACAAAGCTTCCTTTTCTAATTGATACTTCTTCATCACCTCCTCATAATCTAAAATCCCCCCTGTCTTTACTTTTACTCCAACTGCTCTTTTTAGCCTCACTCCAGTCTCATAAACTCATAAACAAGAATCTCACCTGTATCCTTAGCAATCATAGATATTGTAAACCTCACATTTATACACCATTCTACCAAACTCTCCTGGCGCCTGAGTCTAATTATGTTTCCCTCATTTTATTTTTCTCTCTTTAGCTTTAAGGGCAATGGGTAAACTCCCTCCCCTGGCGAGTATGGCCCAGTATATCAGGATTAAGCCTCCCTGTCAAAGGAAAAATTGCCCACAACCGGAATCTTTTTCTGGCAATCCGGACATCTCTTATCCGGTGATAACCTGTATTTAGATATCCCAAATCCGTATCTTTCAATGAGAAGCTGACCGCAAGATGGACAATAGGTATTTTCAAAAGGATGGCCAGGGAAATTACCAAGGTAAACGTAATTCAATCCCTCTTCCCTGCCAATTTCTCTTGCCTTTTCCAGAACTCTTGCAGAGGTTGCAGGGACATATAATTCTGAGGCAAATTTGTAAGCCGGATAATAGGCAGTGACATGCCAGGGAGTATCTTCGCCCAGTTCATTTTTGATTCTTCTGGCGATATCTCTTAAACATTCCTCATCATCACTGACTCCCGGGATAACCAGAGTAGTTAGCTCCAGCCAAACTTTATTTTCCTTTGCCAATTTTGCATTTCGCCAGATTTTTTCAATGTCTGCCCCGCAATATTTAGCAACTTTTTCCCTGCCACCTTTAACATCAATATTCATCGCATCTAATCCCTCTTCTATCAAGATTCTCAGAGCCTGCTCAGTCATATATCCGTTGGTGACAAAAGTATTATAATAACCTTCTTTCTTAGCCATAGCAAATACATCAAGGGAATATTCAAAAAGCAAAGTGGGTTCATTAAAAGAGATGCTTGTTCCCTGACAGTTATATTTTTTCATTAAATGGATGAAATCCCGTGGACTTATCCACTGACCCTTTCCAACCTCCTCAGGCCTTTTACTGATACTATTATTTTGACACCAGGGGCAGGTAAAATTACAGGACCAGCTTCCAACTGTCAAGGCCAAACTTCCCGGCCAAAAGTGGAAGAAGGGTTTTTTCTCAATTGGATTAACACTTAAAGAGGAAATATCTCCATAGACCAGGGTGTAGAGTTTTCCTTTAATGTTTTTCCGGGTCTTACAAAATCCTAACTCACCTTCTGCAACCTGACACTTTCTCTCGCAGGTTAAACATTTCACTTTTTCGTTAACCTTTTCCTGAAGTAAAGCTTTTCTAACTTTTAGATTATCCAATTTTATTTGTCCTGACTTTTTACATTAAAGTCACTCTTTGGCAGAAAGCTACACCACTCTCAAAAGATTCTTTAGCCCAAGATGCTTGCAATCTGTGCAGTTTTTGAGTATTATTCAATTGTAGAACGTAATCCAAAACAAGACAATAAAGTCAACTGTATTTTTTAAAGACTGGCAAGGAGTTTGCTCCAGGATAAAATGGAAAAGACAAAATTAATTAATTTACTGGTACAAGAACTTGGCAAACTTTACTCCAGCTTGTTGGGTATAAACCTTGCATCCTGCAGGAGTCATGAAATATTTAAATGGTTTCTGGCCTCCATTTTGTTTGGAGCAAGGATATCTGAACTCATTGCTATAAGAACATATAAAGAATTTGAAAAAAGAAACATTTTATCACCTGAGAAAATCGTGGAGACAGGCTGGGATCATCTTGTAACAGTTTTGGACGAAGGAGGATACATCAGATACGATTTTAAAACAGCTACTAAACTTCTGGAGGTTGCAAGAAACCTTCTTAAACAATACAGGGGTGATTTAAATATCCTGCATTTAAAAGCAGAGAATGCACATGACCTTGAGAAAAAGTTAATGAATCTTGGTAAAGGAATTGGTCAGGTTACTGTAGCCATTTTCCTGAGGGAGCTAAGAGGTATATGGAAAAAAGCGGATTCACTCCCTACACCTTTAACAATAGATTCTGCCAGGAGGTTAGGATTTACAAAGGAAAATAGTGGTAAGCAGGTTCTGCGCGATTTAAAATCTGCATGGAATAAATCCAACCTGAAAGGCAAAGATTTTCCCCACTTTGAAACAGCCCTTCTTAGATTAGAAAAAAACTGGTGTCGAAAGAAAAAGTGCAGGCAATGCTCTTTTTCCTCCTGGTGCCAGAAACAGTAAAAGGTTACTCTTTCAAGGCCTGGATGAACTCATCAATGGGCACAGCAGCTAAAGTCATAGTCTGAACAGTTCCTCTGGAGCCCAGTTCAACTGCCACTTTGGAGATAACCTTATCATCCGGAGCATCCAGAACATTCACAAAATCATAAGGACCCAGGACAGCATATTGCTGCAGTATTTTAACCCCCATTTTCTCCACTTCTTGATTAACTTCTTTTATTCTTTCCGGCTTTTCTTTCAGAGTTTTTCTTCCCTCGCTGGTTAAGGTTGTAAACATCAAATAAATACCCATTTAATCACCCCCTTTTTAAAAAATTAATCTCAAAACACCAACAAAACTTGCCAGTACCACAGCCACTCCCGGTATATCTTCAATTATCCTCCCGGGCTTAATCTTAACCAACTGAAAAACAGGTGCAATTATCACTCCTACTATCATGATTATTTTGAAGACCCCCTCCGGATGTTACCACATCTAATATGAGACAGCCCTATCAAAAATAGCAAAAAAAAGAAGGTACCTTCTCTCCCATGCTAAAGCAACTATGAGGGGGGAGCTGTTTTTGCGCCCGGTGGACTTCAGCTTACTTAAAACTTTTTTCGCCCGGAGTAACTGGAGGTAACCTTTGAGCCTAACTGGACTTGGAGTCTATCATTCTAAATATCTAAATATACCAAGGATTCTTTTTCAACAATATCAACTTTTTGCAAGTATGTCAACCACCCCGTTCTCCTTCATACGCTACTCTATTTCAGGACTTTCCTGAGCTCATCACCCTCCAAAACTTCTTTTTTCAACAGCAGAGAAGATAGTTTATGCAGCTTATCTTTTTTTCTCTCAAGTATATCTTTAGCCTTTTGATAAGCCTGATTAATTATTCTTTTCACTTCCTCATCTATCTCTATGGCTGTTTTTTCACTGTATTCGCTCCTGTTCATAAGACCATCTGTTTTTAAAAAAGTTAAATCCCCTCCCCTTCCAAAAGTTATAGGGCCAAGTGTCTCACTCATTCCATAATTAACCACCATTTTACGAGCAATATCAGTTGCCCTTTGAAGGTCATTCTGGGCACCGGTTGAAATCTCTTTAAAGACTATCTCTTCGGCTGCTCTTCCCCCCAGAAGAACACACAATTTCTCAATTAGCTCTCCTTTGGTCATCAAATATCGATCTTCTGTTGGAAGCTGTAGAGTGTAACCCAGAGCACTGATACCTCTGGGGATGATGGAAACCCGATGGACTCGTTCAGCAGTTGGTAAACTCTCTGCCACTATAGCATGACCTGACTCATGACAGGCTACAATTTCTCTTTCTTTTTTATTTATTATCCTGTTTTTCTTCTCCAGTCCTGCTAAAATCCTGTCAATAGCTTCTTCAAACTCTTCCATCCCAACCTCTTGTTTGCCCTTTCTTGCTGCAAGAAGGGCAGCCTCATTAACTACATTCGCAAGATCTGCCCCCACAAAGCCAGCAGTTCTTCCAGCAATTACCTTCAGGTCAACATCCTTGCCCAATTTTACCTGTCTCTTATACACATCTCCGAGCCCACGAGACTAGGCATGATCTCGTATGCCGTCTTCTGC
>CBFDTW010000096.1:0-4574 GCA_965613085.1 uncultured bacterium
CTGTTAATATATTACACAAATCGTAGCCCTTTAAAGAAAGACAGGTTCCTAAGGAAATAAGAAGATTCTGCTCCTCAGAGGAAAGATTCTCAAATGCAAGGGCCTGGTTTAAAGAAAGACCGTGAGTTGATATATAAGAAAGAACAGAGGGTGTGTAGTTTGAAAGGCGGATATATTTTTCAAGAAGATGGGGAGATTGAATTTCCAGAAAAGAGCCAAATCTGGTGCAAATCTGAGAAGGAGATATTCCCAGGTCTTTCATAATTCTTACAATTCTAACCTTCTCTGTAAGGGAAAGAGGGTGAGGATGTGATAATAAAACGGCAGTCAAAATCTCGGAAGGGGAAAGATTCTCTCTTAAAATACGAGCAGGAATAAAGGTAAAACCCAGTTCTTTTGCTATCTGTAACCTCCTGAAGCCACTTATTACTCTGTAATACTTTTTTTCAAAGGGTTGAACCATTATAGGGTTGAGTATTCCCAGCTTGGCAATAGAGGACTTTAAAAGATTAAAATAGTAAGGGTTCTCATCAGTGAAATAAAAAAAAGTATTTTCCTGCTTAACCAACGATAGAGGGATTTTTTTTAATTTAGTTTTAAAGTACATTTTTGATTTTATTATATCCGAAAATTTAGACTTTTGTCCAGTAAAACTTATGAAAGAAAAAATAGTCAGTGTCATAATTCCCACCTACAACAGAGAAAACTGGATAAAAGAAGCTGTGGAATCGATCTTTTGTCAGAGCTATTCCAACTACGAGATAATAGTTGTAGATGATGGCTCCACTGATAATACTAAAAGGGTTCTCGCTCCATTTAAATCTAAAATACGATACGTTTTTCAGCCAACCTCCGGTCCTTCCAGTGCCCGGAATAAGGGGTTGCAGCTTTCCAGAGGTGAATGGATAGCTTTTTTAGACTCCGATGATGTGTGGAGACCTGAAAAATTGGAAAAGCAAATGGACGTTTTACAAAAAGAGCCCGAGTTTAAGGTATGTTATACTGATGAGGTATGGATCAGAAACGGAAAATTTGTTAACCCCCGGAAAAGACACACCAAGTATTCCGGATGGATATATCCGTATTGTCTTCCTCTTTGTATTATCTCTCCTTCCTCGGTGGTAATCCATCGCTCGGTATTTGAAGAGGTTGGCTATTTTGATACCTCTTTACCCGTGGCTGAGGATTATGACCTCTGGCTCAGGATATCTTCTTGTTATCCAATAAAACTGGTTCCAGAGAAACTTATTATCAAAAGAGGGGGGCATCCGGATCAGTTATCAAAAAAATACTGGGGAATAGACCGTTTTAGAATTATTGCCCTGGAAAAGATGTTAAGAAAAAACTATCTACCGGTTAACTGGAGAATTGCCACATTAAAAGAACTGGCTAAGAAAGCCAGTATTGTTGCAGAGGGCTGCAGGAAAAGAGGAAAATGGAAAGAGTATCACTGCTATGCTACCAAAGCTAAGGAGGCTGAAAAAGAAATAGCCTATCTTTTGTCCTGATGTTCAACGTTCAACGTTCGAGGTTAAAGTCGGTAGGGACGTTTAGTCCATTCCAATCTAAGTAAGCGAAATTGAACCAAACAGAGGGAAGAAAATATAAATGAGAGTGAGGGAGCTATGGATAAGAAAAAAAAGATCCATCATCTAATAATCGTAGGTGCAGGGCCAGCTGGACTATCTGCCTCTATCTATGCCAGAAGAGCTGGAATAGATGTGCTTGTTCTTGAAAAATACACTCCCGGTGGACAGATTCTCACCTCAGAAAAAATTGAAAACTATCCAGGTTTTCCTCATCCTGTATCAACACAGCAGCTTATCTCCAGAATCCTTCAACAAGCTCAGAATTTCGGAATGGAACTGAAAAATGAAGAAGTGCAGAAAATACAGGGAGGAGAAGAAAAAACTATCTACACTGACTCTGGTAGTATCTACAAAAGCTTTTCTGTAATAATAGCTACAGGGGCCCAACCTGCCTCTCTCGGGGTTCCGGGAGAGGAGGAATTCAAAGGCAGGGGTGTCAGTTACTGTGCTACCTGTGATGCTCCTTTTTTTAAAGATGAAGTAGTCGCAGTTGTAGGAGGTGGGAATACTGCAGCTGAGGAAGCAATTTATCTTACAAGGTTTGCCAGCAAGATATACCTTTTACACAGACGAGACAGACTACGGGCAGACAGGATCTTGCAGGAAAGGATTTTAAAGAATAAAAAAATTGATACCTTATGGAGCTGTGTTCTGGACAAAATTTATGGAAAAGAACGGGTAGAGGGTGTTCTGATAAGAAATTTAAAAACAGGAAAAACAAAAAACTTACCCTGTAGCGGTGTTTTTATATATGTGGGAACAAAACCAAACAGTGAGTTTATAAAAGGCTGGATTGAAACAGATGAGAAGGGATTCATCTTGACCAATGAAAAACTTCAGACAAATATTCCGGGAGTGTTTGCCTGTGGTGATGTAAGAGCCAATCTAATGAAACAGGTAATAGTAGCCTGTTCTGAAGGAGCCCAGGCCAGTTTTATGGCAGGTAAATACCTGGAGGAAAAGGGATTGATTTGACAAAATTGGCTTTAGTGGTAAAAATAAAAAAGGATATCAATGAAACAAAAAGTGCATTATGTTGTATGGATGGTTGCTTTTTTATTTGTGCTCACTTCTTGTGCTCACAGCTATGATTATCTGAGGGTAACAGATAGTGGTTTTACCACACTTCCTGTGAGTGCCAGAGCACTGGGAATGGGAGCATCTTTTGTTCCAGTGGCTGATGACTATAGCGCCTGCTATTATAACCCCGCCGGGTTAACTCTTCTTACCACACACCAGATAGGTTCCATGTATACTGACCTTTACGGAATGAGACTTCTCGGTCACAGCTTTATCAGTTATGCTGAACCGGATACAGGAATGGGCAGTGGTGCAATAAGCTGGAGCCACCTTTCAGCTAATCTGGAACCAGAGGAATGGAGCTGTGATGTGTGGGCTTATTCTTATGCTAATTATCTTTTTAATAAAGAAAGGTATCCTTTGAGAAGCTGGGGAATTAATGCCAAGTATATAAGGCAAATCACTCCTTATGAGGATGCCTCAGGCTACAGCTTTGATATTGGTTATCTCAGCCGGGGAGAGAAAATATCCCTGGGCATATGTATTCAGGATATCTTTTCCAGAATAGACTGGGAGACAGGTCATACAGATACTCTTCCTTTAAATGTCATGGCAGGAATAAGTTTTAATATGGATAGTTTGCTGATTTCTCTCAGTGCAGACTCCTCAACCACAGATGTACCTCGTAACCTCCGCATAGGATTGGAGTGGAAACTTGGAGAGCGTATTTTTCTAAGGGGTGGTTTGGTTAAAAAATTCCAGCAAGATGAAAATCGGATCTATTCTGCAGGTATAGGTTTTAAAACAGATGTTGGCACTGCCTCTTATCTTTCATTTGATTATGCTTTTGTAACCTCTCAGGATTTTAATGAAACCCATTACTTTTCTCTTTCTTTCGGTTTTTAACGATCGACCTTAAAGAGGAATAAAATTTTCTCCTCTTTTAATCTGCAGTATAAATTCTTTCAGAAGTATTATTGCATTTTCCACATCCTCTAAAGAAACAATCTCCACAGGAGTGTGAAGATATCGAGCAGGAACAGAAACAAGGCCAGCAGCTACTCCGGAACGATTAATCTGGATAACATTCGCATCAGTTGGAGTAGCCCTGGGCTCACCGGAGAGTTGATAAGGAATGTTTTTTTCTTCAGCTATTTTTACCAGCATCTCCCCAATCTGGGGATTGATATTTGGTCCCCTGAATAAAACAGGTCCTTTGCCCACTTTAATCTCTCCCTGTTTTTTCTTGTCTGCCGTTGGAAAATCACTGGCCAGGTCTACATCCACGGCTATCCCAACATCAGGGTTAATAAAATAAGCAGATGTCCGTGCTCCTCTCAAACCTACCTCTTCCTGTACAGTTAAAGTAACAAAAAGACCTGCAGAGAAAGAAAGATGAGAAACAGACTTCAAAACCTCACAAACAATAAAAGTACCAATTTTATCATCGATCCCTCTTGCGACAATAGTGTTACCCTGCAACCTCTCAAGTCCCCTGGCAAAGGTTACAGGGTCACCAATTCTTACTATTTTCTCTACCTCTTCTCTGCCATCGATACCAATGTCAATCCATTGCTCAGATAGCTTAACTACTTTCTTTTTTTCTTCTTCCTCAAGAATATGAATCGGTTTTTTCCCAACCACGCCCAGAACAGGTCCGGACTTTGTGTGAATTTTTACCCTCTGCCCAGGTACAATATGGGCATCTACTCCTCCAATCGAAGAAAAATATATAAATCCATCCTCATCAATATACCTCACCATAAATCCTACCTCATCGCAGTGAGCTGCCAGCATTATACGAGGTCTTCCTTCTGGATTCTTTGCGGCAATTACATTTCCGTGAACATCGGTTTTTATGTAACCTGCACTTTCTTTCAGCTCCTCTCTTATAATCCTGTCTCTTATACACATCTGACGCTGCCGACGAAGGCTTAGGTGTAGATCTCGGTGGTCGCCGTATCA
>CBFDTW010000097.1:0-4519 GCA_965613085.1 uncultured bacterium
CAGGATTGATTTTGCAGAGAAAATGATTAGTTAAAGGTAGGTCTATAGCAAGATTTCAAAAACTGGGGGATGGCAAGGGCACAACTATTTTTCCTTCTTCATCCCCGATCTCCATATAGGTTCCTTTCCACCTGCAATAGGCTGTATAGGCACAAAGAATAGCATCCAGTATATGGGAGGAGTAGACCTTTCTTTTCGGCAAAGATAAACCACCAACCCATCTGGATATTCCCTCCTGACAGGATACACGCCACTGCATTGCGGTTTTTTTCCCCTCTGTTTTTATCCCCAGAATTTTTTGGGTAGCTCTGGGGTAAACTTCTATGCATTTGTAGCCTTTTTTGGTGAGTACCTGGTATAACTTCATTCCCCTTCTCGTAAGAGAGGCGATCAGGACAGGAGGTAGAGCAGGTGAACCGAATTTCCGCAACTGCTTATCACAAGACCTCATCTTATTCCTGGGAAAACTCAAGGGAGCATCTATCCCAATCCACTCAGGTTGAATCACTTTCACCTTATCCAGAATTTCATAATCACTAAAGACCTCTCCTGGTTCCATGCAAATAGTAGCCCTCTCATCTATAACTGCCCATCCTGTAGGATGCATTATTTTTGCAGCAAGGTCAAGACCCATAAATCTAAAGGATAAATTTTTAACTGAACTCATTTTGGTTTAAAAAGAGAGGCAATCAGAATTTTGAATTCTTCTATTTTCATTAAATAAGATGAGGCAGCAATTATACCAACTCCCAGGACCAAACTAAAAATAATATAGACAACCATCCAGAAAAAAGAAAAATCAGGATTTAGAAGATTAAAGAGCAATGACAATAGATAGATACCCCCTCCCATTAAAGTTGAGGCCAGACAGGCTTTCAAAATCGAGATTAAAAGTGAGTATCCACCAATGCTTCCCAGCCTTCTCTTTAACCAAAAAGTTAAAAGTCCCATATTGAAAATTACCGATAAAGAGGTGGCAAGTGCCAGACCCTGGTGTTTTAAGGGCCGAATTAAAATAAAATTAAAAGCTATATTTACCAGAAGAGAGAGAATAAAAACCTTGAGAGGAGTTACAACGTCCTGAAGAGAATAAAAGGCCCGGGTGAGAATCATGACAGCTCCCATGGCAAAAAGTCCCAGACAGTAGCCAAAAAGAGCCTGACTTGTAATGAGGGTATCCTGAAGTGAGAAGGCTCCATGTTGAAATAAAACTGCCACAAGTTCCTTTCTCAGCATAATTAACCCAACTGAGGAAGGAATGAGAAGAAATGAAAGTATTTTTATTCCCATACCAACCGATTCTCTAACTCCTTCTATGTCTTTTACGGCAGCCAATGAAGACAGATGGGGGAATATAACTGTAGAAAGAGCTATGGGAAAAAGTCCCAGAGGAAACTGAATTAACCTCATAGCATACTGCAAACCTGAAATACTCCCTACAGGAAGAGTGGAAGCAAATATTCGAGTAATAAGTACACTTATCTGAAGAGTTATACTTCCAAGAATAGCTGGCACAATTAACTTAAAAACCCTTCTCACACCTTCATCTTTCCAGGAAATAATAAATTGATATTTAAAACCTTTTTTAATCAAAGAGGGAAACTGAACAAAAAGTTGTAAGGCCCCTCCAAAAATAACCCCTATTGCTAAACTATAAATACCCACTCTGGAGATAAGTATTATGGCTGAGATAATAAGAGAAAAATTAAAAAAAACAGGAGCAAAAGCTGGAGATGTAAAATGTCCTTTGCAATTAAGAACCGCCATAACAAGGGCAGCAAGGCTTATGAACAAAAGGAATGGCCACATTAGCTGGACAAGATAAACAGTCAGATTTAACTGGGCAGGGTTTCCCCTAAATCCAATGGCGAAATAGGGAATGTAAAAGGGAGCAAAAAATACTCCCAGGAGAACAACACTTCCTGTAATAAGCAAAAGCAGACTAAAAATGTTGTTTACCAGTCTCCAGGCTTCTCTTTCTCCTCTTGTGGAGCAGTATTCACTGAAAACGGGGACAAAAGCGGAGCTTAAGGCTCCTTCGGCAAGAAGAGCTCGCAAAAGATTGGGTAAAGAAAAAGCCAGCCAGAAAGCATCTGTAGCCTGAGAGTAACCAAAAAAATAAGCAATCACCTGCAACCTTATAAGACCGGTAATGCGAGAGATAAAGGTACCAATACTCACTATTCCGGCAGACCTTATAATCCCCTCTTTTCTTATTTTTTCCTCCTTGTCAAATAAAAAAATTTTTATAAAATGCTATAAATCCAATCTGAAGGAGAAAAGTATGCCCCAGACCAAATCAGCTAAAAAAAGAGTGCGACAAACAGAAAAAAGAACAATACGCAATCGTCAGATTAAAAATCGTGTAAAAAACAGTATAAAAAAATTTCTCCAGCTTATCAATGAGAAAAAACTTGAAGAGGCAAAAAAGAATCTGCCCCGGCTTATAAGCATGATTGACTCTGCCTGGGCAAAAGGTGTATGGCATAAAAACAAAGCAGCTCGTGAAAAAGCCAGAGTTATGAAAAAACTTAATCAGATAGATAAAAGTTAGCAAACTTTCCCTTCTTGTCAAAGGATAGACCCCCAGTTTTCCAGAAAATTCTTTCAAAAAGCTTAAGTGCTTATAACTCACACATTATCTTTTAAAGTACACAGATGGACCAGAAGAATATCCGAAATTTCTCCATAATAGCCCATATAGACCACGGCAAATCTACTTTGGCTGATCGTTTACTGGAATATACTCATACTCTGTCTCCTCGTGAGCTGAAGGAACAGACTCTTGATACAATGGACCTGGAAAGAGAAAGAGGAATCACCATAAAAGCGCACACCATCACTCTCACCTATAGAGCAAGAAACGGGGAACAATACCTTCTCAACCTTATCGATACACCCGGTCATGTAGATTTCAGTTACGAGGTATCAAGAGCTCTTGCTGCCTGTGAGGGAACCTTACTGCTTGTTGATGCTGCGCAGGGTGTGGAAGCTCAAACCATAGCCAATCTCTATCTTGCTCAAAAAAGAAAGCTAACCATAATACCTGTTATAAATAAAATAGATTTGCCTCTTGCTAATCCGGAAAGAGTAAAATCTCAACTGCAGAAATTAGGACTAAATACTGATGTCATTCTGACAAGTGCAAGAGATGGAACAGGTATACCAGAAGTTCTTGAGGCTATAGTCAAAGAAATTCCACCTCCTCGCCAGGCAAATCACCTGCCTCTTAAAGCATTGATATTTGATTCTTTCTTTGATACCCACAGAGGGGTAATTGGTTATATCCGGGTTTTTGAAGGGATCATCAAGCCAGGAATGAAGATTGTTGTTATGTCTTCCGGAAAGGAATTTAAGGTGGAGGAGGTGGGTATTTTAAAACTTAAAAGATACCCGACTCAAAACTTACAGTCAGGTGAGGTGGGATATTTTATTGCCAATGTAAAGAATATATCTGATTTAAGGGTGGGAGATACTTTAACCGAAAAGGGGAATTCTACTGCTCGGCCTTTGCCGGGATACAGACAACCAAAGCCAGTAGTGTTTTGCGGAATTTATCCTGCTGAGGGAGAAAACTTTGAACGTTTGAAAAACGCCCTGAATAAGTTAAAACTAAACGACCCTTCTTTTACTTTTCAATCGGAAAGCTCTCCGGTTCTTGGTCCAGGATTTCGTTGTGGATTTCTGGGCCTTCTCCACAAGGAAATAGTCCAGGAAAGACTGGAAAGAGAATTTGACCTTAATCTTGTAACCACTGCTCCCAATGTTATTTATCACGTGCTAACAGCCGATGGGAAAATAATGGAAGTGGATAATCCCAGCAAATTTCCCTCTAACAGGAAAATAGAAGTAGTTGAGGAGCCCTGCATTAAGGCAAATATAATTACTCATCAGGAATACCTGGGAGCAATTTTTGACCTTCTGGAGAAAAAAAGAGGAGATTTTCTCGATCTGAGATGGCTGGATAAATCACGTGTCCTTTTACTTTACAAATTACCTCTGGCTGAAGTTGCTACCAGATTCTACGATGAATTAAAGTCAGTAACCAGAGGATATGCCAGCTTTGATTACGAACATGCAGAATATCAGGAGGCAGAATTAGTCAAACTTGATGTCCTGGTTAACGGAAAAGTTCTGGATGCTCTTTCATTAATTGTTCATAAAAATAAAGCTTACTCAATCTCCAGAACATTGGCTAAAAGGCTAAAAGAACTTATACCCCGGCATCAATTTGCCATTCCTATTCAAATCGCAATTGGTAAAAGAGTAATTGCAAGAGAAACCATTCCTGCTCTACGGAAGGATGTAACTGCTCCCCTTTATGGAGGAGATGTGACCCGCAAGAAAAAACTTCTGGAACGGCAGAAAGAAGGTAAAAAGAGAATGAAAAGATTCGGAAATGTAAACATTCCCCAGCAGGCCTTCCTGGCAGCCTTAGAAGTAGAATAAAAATTAGCGTCGGTTGACCCAGTTATTCACGAGAACAGAAATATCTTTTAACGCCAGGTTCCATTCTTCT
>CBFDTW010000098.1:0-4460 GCA_965613085.1 uncultured bacterium
GGAAAGCGAAAATAATTTAGCAACATCTCGGCAGGAAAGTGAAAAGTAAAAAAACCCACCATCAACTACCAGGTTTTACTTTTCCTTCTCCTCTTTCCCCTCCCCTGCTCTTACCAGAAGCTCTTTTTCTCGGGATTCGATTTCCTTTTCCATCCTGGCCACTACCTGCTGATTTTCCTCACTGAGAAGATGCCTGAACCTTCCCTGCGCTTCCAGGAATTCTCTCAAAGGTCTTTTCTTTTTTGGTTTATAAGTGATTCTGTATTTTCCATTCTCTATCTCATACAGAGGCCAAAATCCTGTGAGCACAGCCAATTTGGCAATTTCTATACTCTTCTCAGCAGGATACCTCCATCCCCGGGGACAGGGTGAAAGAACATTAATAAAACTCGGACCATCTACTGATAACGCTTTTTGGACTTTCTTGATAAGGTCCATGTGATAAGCAGGAGAGGCTTGAGCAACATAGGGGATATTGTGAGCAGCTACAATCTGGGTGAGGTCTTTTCTGGATTCTGTCTTTCCCTCAGGAATAGCTCTGCCTGGAGGAGTAGTGGTGGTATGGGCTCCCATAGGACTGGCACTGGATCGCTGGATTCCGGTATTCATATAGGCTTCATTATCATAACATATATAGAGCATTCTGTGTCCCCGTTCCAGTACTCCGGATAAAGACTGCAGTCCAATATCATAGGTTCCTCCATCTCCACCAAAGGCGATAAACCTTATATCATCTTTAATTTTTCCCTGCTTTTTAAAAGCGCGGTAAGCAGTCTCCACTCCAGAAAGTGTGGCAGCAGCATTTTCAAAAGCACAATGAATCCATGGTACCTTCCAGGCAGTATAAGGATAAATGGTGGTTGCTACCTCCAGACACCCTGTAGGACAGGCAACTACTACCGGCTTATCTGCAGCTAAAAGCACCTGTCTCACTATTATTGAAGCTCCACACCCTGGACAGAGCCTGTGTCCCCGTGATAAAAGTTCTTCTTTATGAGAAAGCTGTTTAAGAGAGGGCATTTTTTTCTCCTTATTATTCTACTCTCTTACTCCTAAATAATTTACAAGATTCTCAATTTTCCCTGTCTTCTTTATCATGAGAAGATCATTGACAACTTTTTTAATATGCTCAATGGTAGTTTCCCTTCCACCTAACCCATAAATATAATTCACCACCAGGGGTTTTTTCTTTTCCTCATACAGGCTGGATCTAACCTCCAGGAAAATAGGCCCACCTACCGCTCCAAAAGAAGCTGAGCGATCCATAACTGCCACACAAGTTTTATCTCTTAGAACTTCTTGAATTTCATCCTGGGGGAAGGGACGAAAAGTTCTTATCTTTAAAAGTCCCACATTTATCCCTTTTTCTTTAAGTTCCTGAATTGTGGCCTTAACAGTTCCCGCAGTTGACCCAGCAACTATTATTACAAGGTCTGATGCTTCCAGATTATACTTCTCTACCAATCCATAACCCCTTCCAGAAAGCTTCTCATATTCTTTACCCACCTGTTTAATAACTGGAAGAGCCTGTTCCATTGCTTCAACTTGCTGTCTTTTGTGCTCAAAATAATAGTCAAAAAGGTCAAGGGGACCGTAAGTTACAGGATGCTCTAAATCCAGAAGAGAATGTTCTATTTTAAACTCTCCTATAAAATTTTTAACCTCCTCGTCTTCAAGAACTTCTACCCTTTCTGTAGCATGGGAGAGGATAAATCCATCAAAACAAATCATTACTGGAAGAAGAACATTCCTGTTTTCCCCTATCTTCACGGCCTGAATCAGGTTATCGTAAATTTCCTGACAGTTTTCGCTGTAAAGTTGTATCCACCCAGAATCTCTTGCTCCCATCGAATCAGAATGGTCACAGTGAATATTTATGGGACCACTTAAGGCCCTGTTAACTACCGGCATTACTATGGGAAGCCTGTAAGATGCTGCTATATAAACAACCTCCCACATTAAAGCCAGTCCATTGGCACAGGTAGCAGTCATAGCTCTTGCTCCTGCTGCTGCTGCACCAATACAGGCACTCATAGCAGAATGTTCACTTTCCACCCTTATCATCTCCGTTTTTACCTTTCCATCAGCTACAAATTGGGAAAAATTCTGAACTATCTCGGTTTGAGGTGTTATAGGGTAAGCAGCTACAACATCCGGGTTTATCTGCCGCATAGCCTCAGCAGCAATCTCGTCACCGGTCATTGCTACAATTTTTGCCATTTATATACTCCCTTTCCTTTTAAATTGTTTTACTCTTGTTGCTCTTGTTGATATTTAGACTCCTCCACCATTTCTATGGCTTTGAAGGGGCAGACATTCTTGCATATCCCGCAACCCTTGCAATACTCATAGTAAAAACCATTCATTTGTTCCTCTTTTACTACCACAGAGCCATCCGGGCAGTAAATCCAGCATAAAAGACAGTTTGTGCACTTTTTTTTATCAAGCACCGGGCGAAAAGTCCTCCAGCTCCCGGTATGGTAATTTTCAGCATTTCCTGCCTCTAAAATGAGCCCCCCTATGGGAACTTCTTTCCAGCCTTTTTCTTTCATTCTGATTTAACCTCCTCGTAAGCCTTCCTGATTGCAGAAATATTCCCTTCCACTATTTTTGAATTAAATTTTTTTCCGAATTTTTTCTCAACACCCTTTAAAAGAGTATCCAGGCTTAAAATAGGAACTGCCTTTATTAAAGCCCCTATCATAGGCATATTGGGAAGGTTTCTGCCCAAAATTCCCAGAGAAATAGCAGTTGCATCAACTGTATAAACTTTTCCCTTGTTCATATTTAACCTCTTGCGCATATCTGCAGGATTTGCACCAGTATTAACCAGAATAACCCCCTCTTCAGGCAGGCCTTCAGTGACATCTACTACTCCTAAGAGAGTGGTATCAAGTACAACCACAGCATCAGGATTCGTAACACCGGAATGAATGAAAATAGGAGTATCACTTATCCTGGTAAAAGCTTTCATAGGGGCTCCTTCCCGCTCTGGACCGTATTCTGGAAACCCCTGGATGTACTTACCTTCACTGAGAGCAGCTTCTGCCAGAAGTAGAGCAGCCGTTTTTGCTCCCTGGCCAGCCCTTGCATGCCATCTAACTTCGGTTATTTTTTTCATAATAATACCCCCTTTATCTGCTGCAACACAGGTTAAAAATCATAGAATTTTATACCAAATAAAATAATTGTCAAATTTGGCAGGCAGGATAATTCTATTTTGAATTTTCACCTTCGAGAGTGGAAAGAGCTATCTGGAAAGCTTTCCTCACCCAGGACTCCTCAAGAGATACAGTAACACCAGGAGAAGCTAAAATTTCACGGATCCTGGAAATTAGCTCATCCTTTTCACCTGTACTGTACTTTCTCCTCTCTTCTAATACCCCAACAGCAGGTTCCTTCCTTGTCTGGACTAAAACATCAATTATACGTAACAATAAGGAAAGGTCCCGCTCATCAAGCCTTTCGCTTGCCCTTAGAAGCTTTTGCCTTCTTTTGTCTTTTAGCAAATTTTTAATATCTTCAGGGAAAAGCTCCAAAAGCCCGGTAATGCTTTCCTCTTCAAAAAAATAACTTAAAGGGACAGAAAAAGATTTTGCAATACGCTCCAGCATTTTGACGGATGGATACTGCTCTCCTCTCTCCACCTTTCCTATGTAAGTATAATCAACTTTTCCTTTAATCCTGCTGGCAAATTCTTTTTGAGTTAAACCCAGTTTTTTTCTTAAACTTCTTAACTTTTCCCCTATACTCATTTATTCTTTCCTCACATTGCTATATACTAAATCATTTACTTTGATTGTCAATTTTAATGCCTATTTGGCTATATTTGTTCTTGACAATAATAATTATTTATCCTATGATAAGCTGGAGGGAAAAGTGGGATAAATAAGCGAGAAATACTGTATAGATTGATTAAGAAAGAATTATGGAAAAACCTCTCTGCTGAAGAGATAAGGTTATATTTTTTGTTGATTATAAAAGGGGACAAAAATGAAGGAAAAGGAAGCTTGAGTTTAAGAGAGATTAATCACCACCTTGGCTTAGAGTTTACCCAGAACGATCTGAAAAAGGCTGTGGACAAACTTCAAAAATTTCATCTAATAAAAATAACCTCCTTTAAAAGATACCATATTCAATTTGAACTCAAATTTCCTGAATTTTTATAAACTCTTCCTTTTCTGAAAAAACGGCCTTCAAAAAATGTTATCAAGGGGCCAAAAAAAATCTGCAGCTACAGATGCCATCCAGCCATAGAAATTAAAATTCTCAAGAAAAGGTTAGCAAGCAAACCGGCAGCTACATCATCAGCAACTATTCCCCAACCTCCGGGTAAGTGTTGAAGCCTATCTATCCGGAAGGGCTTTATTATATCAAACAGACGAAAGAACTGTCTCTTATACACATCTCCGAGCCCACGAGACTAGGCATGATCTCGTATGCCGTCTTCTGCTTGAAAA
>CBFDTW010000099.1:0-4317 GCA_965613085.1 uncultured bacterium
CTTCTAATAGAGGTTGTTCGTAAAAAGCCCTTAGGGATAGAGTTTCAGGAGTTTGTTCATTATATAGGTTTTTTAATCTTGATTATTCTCATGTTTCTGGTAACCTATCAGGATATTCTGAGGCTTCTCGGATGAGAAAAATTTTAGTTTCTGGAAATGAAGCTCTTGCAGAGGGAGCGGTAAGAGCAGGATGCAAGTGTTATTTTGGCTACCCTATAACACCTCAGTCAGAGATACCGGCTTATATGGCAAAAAGACTGGAGGAGGTGGGAGGTGTATTTTTACAGGCAGAATCGGAAATTGCTGCTATAAATATGGTATATGGAGCAGCAGCGACAGGGACAAGGTGCATGACTTCTTCCTCCGGACCGGGAATAAGCTTGAAGCAGGAGGGTATCTCCTATCTTGCCGGAGCTGAGCTTCCCTGTTTAATAGTGAATGTAATGAGAGGCGGGCCAGGACTGGGCAATATTGCTCCCTCGCAATCTGACTATTTTCAGGCTACCAGAGGTGGAGGGCACGGGGATTATCATCTGGTTGTTCTTGCTCCCTCTTCAGTACAGGAGATGGCAGATATGCCTTCTCTGGCTTTTGATATTGCTGAGAAGTATCGCAATCCTGTTATGATTCTTACCGATGCCATTTTAGCTCAGATGATGGAAGGGGTTAGCTTTAAAGAGGAGGGCAGGGTTGAGGTCAGGTCAAAACCATGGGCAGTTACTGGCTGCAAGGGGAGAAGTCCCAATGTTATCCATTCTCTTTTTTTGAAAGAAGGTGATCTTGAGCGTCATAATGAGCATCTACAGAAAAAGTATCAAAGAATGAAGGAAAAGGAGGTCAGATATCAGATATTTGGAGATTCTGAACCTGAGGTACTTCTGGTTGCATATGGAAGTATGTTCAGGGTATGCATGTGGGTTAAAGACCGGTTGAAAAAAATGAATACATCCTGTGCTTTACTGCGACCTGTGACCCTGTGGCCTTTCCCCTATGGAATTATAAAAAAGCTCTCCAGCAGGGTAAGGTTCATATTTGTCCTGGAAATGAGCGAAGGGCAGATGCTGGAGGATGTGAAGCTGGGAAGTGAGGGCAGGTGCCCGGTTTACTTTTACGGAAGGATGGGCGGAGGAGTGCCTGATCCGGAACAGGTTTTAGAAAAAATCCAGGAGGTTTTAAAAATTGAAAATCAGAGGAAAAATTATAAAATATGGCGATAATGTAAATACAGATGAAATTATTCCTGCTACTTACCTTGTTACTGTTGACCCTCAAAAATTAGGTGAACACTGTATGGAGGGTATAGATAAGGACTTTGTTAAAAAGGTTAAAGCCTCACCTGTTGTGGTTGCAGGCAGGAACTTTGGTTGTGGTTCTTCCCGGGAGCATGCTCCCCTGGCCTTAAAAGGAGCAGGAGTAAAGTGTGTTGTAGCCTCCTCCTTTGCTCGCATATTTTTTCGTAATGCCATTAATATTGGTCTGCCCATTATAGAGAGCAGGGAGTGCGCAGAAAATTGCCGGGAAAAAGATTTGCTGGAGATAGACACAGATAAGGGCATAATCAGAAATATTACACAGGATAAGGTTTTCTCTATTTGTCCTTATCCAGAGTTTATACAGAAGTTTATAGAGGAGGGAGGTATAGATAGCTGGGTTAAAAAAAGAGTTTATGGGTGAGGGGTGTATATGAAAGTAAAAATATATGATACAACTTTGCGAGACGGAACTCAGGCTGCAGGAGTTTCCTTTTCCCTTCCAGATAAATTGCAGATTGCCCGGGAACTTGATAAATTAGGTTTTGATTATATTGAGGGAGGCTGGCCCGGTTCCAATCCCAAGGATATGGAATTTTTTAAGAGAGCTAAAAATATATCATTTACCACCGCTAAAATAGCTGCTTTTGGAAGTACCAGAAGAAAAGATACACCTGTAGATAAAGACCCAAATATTATGTCTATATTAGAGGCAGAGACACCTGTTGTGACTCTTTTTGGAAAAAGCTGGATTCTGCATGTAAAAAAAGCTCTGCAGACTGACGAAGAGGAAAATCTGAAAATGATTGAGGACTCTGTTAGTTTTTTTAAGAAAATGGGCAGGGAGGTTATCTTTGATGCCGAACATTTCTTTGATGGATATAAAGACAACCCCCTGTATGCTATAAAAATTCTCCAGGTAGCAAAAGATGCTGGAGCAGATTGTCTTGTTTTGTGTGACACTAATGGAGGCTGTATGCCTTTTGAAATAGACCAGATTATCAGGGTGGTGATGGAGAAAATAAGACACCCCCTCGGTATACATGCTCACAATGATGGAGGTGTGGCTGTTGCCAATACTGTTATGGCAGCTCGCATTGGGATTTCTCAGGTTCAGGGTACAATAAATGGATATGGAGAAAGATGTGGGAATGCTGACCTTTGTGCAGTTATTCCTAATTTAAAACTTAAATTGGGTATTAATTGTCTTTCTGAAGAAGGTTTGAAGTCTTTAACTCGAATTTCCCGTCTTGTTAATGAGCTGGCCAATCTAACCCCAAATGAACATCAGCCTTACGTGGGTAAGGCTGCTTTTACTCATAAAGGAGGTATCCACGCCAGCGGCATCTCGCGTGATAAGAAAACTTATGAGCATATTGACCCTGAATGGGTGGGAAACAAAAGAAGGGTAATCATCAGTGAGCTTGCTGGCAAAAGTTCTATAATCTATAAGCTAAAAGAAAGAAAATTAGGGGTTGATAATCTTCAAGCTCTCTCCAGAAATCTGGCAGAGCAGATAAAAAAGCTGGAAAACGAAGGTTACGAGTTTGAGGCTGCTGATGGTAGTTTTGAACTTCTCGTTAAAAAAAATACCGGGGAATATAAAAAATTGTTTGACGTAGAAGGGTTCCGGGTCATTGTGGAGAAAAGAGACAATGAAAAACTTATATCTGAGGCAACAGTAAAGATAAGAATCGGGAAAAGGCTCATCCATACAGTAGCGGAAGGAAATGGTCCGGTAAATGCTCTGGATAAGGCTTTGAGAAAAGCTCTGGAGGATGATTTCCCTCAACTTACAGAAATGCATCTTTCCGATTATAAGGTCAGGATACTGGATACTGGAGCAGGGACTGGAGCAACCACCAGAGTTCTTATAGAATCCTGTGATAAAGAAGATAGATGGGGAACAGTTGGAGTATCTCCCAACATAATTGAAGCAAGCTGTATTGCTTTGCTTGATGCTGTGGATTATAAATTAAATAAGTAATATCAATTACTTGTTTGGGTTTGCCTTGCGCATTTAGAACGTAGAACCTCGAACATTGACCCAATAACCAACCTAACCCTTAATCACAGCAAGGGGGGTCATTTTTACCACTTTCCTGGAAAGACCTGCCTTTTCCACTATATCAACTACCACATCAACATCTTTATAAGCTTCGGGCATCTCTTCGGCAATCGTTCCTCTTCCTTTGGCCATGATAAGAATGCCCTTTTCCTTCAACTCCTTTTCTATAGACCTTCCCCGGGCAGCTTTTTTTGCTGCGGTACGGGAAAGAACCCTTCCGGCTCCATGACAGGTACTCCCCCAGCTTTCCTCCATGGCACGCTGTGTTCCTACCAGGACATAGGAGCTGGTTCCCATATCTCCGGGAATAAGAACCGGTTGACCTACCGGTCTGTAGATCCGGGGTATCTGGGGGTGGTTGGCTGGAAAGGCTCTGGTTGCCCCTTTGCGATGAACAAAAACAGTTTTTTTCTTTCCATTTAATTTATGTTCCTCAAACTTCCCTATATTATGACATACATCGTAAACAAGCCTCATTCCAAGCTCTTTTGGAGAGAGGTTTAATATTTTCTGAAAAACCTCTCTGGTCCAGTGCATTATTATCTGCCTGTTTGCCCAGGCATAATTTGCAGCTCCTGCCATAGCTGCAAAGTAATCCTTCCCTTCAGGAGAAGTCAGGGGAGCACAGGATAGCTGCCTGTCGGGAAGAGAAATCCTGTATTTGTCAACTGCCCGTCTCATTACCGAAAGATAATCGTCACATATCTGATAGCCAAGTCCACGGGAGCCGGAATGGATAATTACCACTATTTGTCCTTTAAAAAGGCCGAATGTGCTTGCAACCTCCTCATCAAAAACCTGTTCCACTTCATCCTGAGTGAGGTGATGTTTGCAGGCCAGCTTATCTACGATTCTCTGCAGCCAGATCACTCCGGTAATTTTCATGGAGGCGAATCTTCCTTAAGACAAAAAGCCAGCCCTATTTACTTCGTCGTATCCGCAGCCAGCGCTGCGCTCTACTCCCATCGGACGTAACCGGGACGGTGCCCAGAACCTGTC
>CBFDTW010000100.1:0-4279 GCA_965613085.1 uncultured bacterium
TTTGACTTAATTCGCAGGGTTAAAAATCTGGTGGTAAAAGTGGGAGGTTCTCTTCTGTTAAGAGAAAACGAGCCTGATCTTTCTTTTATTAAAGAGCTTGTTGATTCAGTTGTCGGGCTCATAAGGGAAGGGAAAAAGGTGGTTCTGGTATCATCGGGAGCCATTGCTCTTGGTAAAAAAGAGGTTGGTGCGAGTCCATTTGGTGGTGTCGAAACTATCCCTCCCAAGCAAGCCCTTGCCAGTATTGGTCAGATAAAACTCATGGACCTTTACTGCAAGTTTTTTGAAAGACACTCCCTATCGGTGGGTCAGATTTTGTTAAGTGCGGGAGACTTTTTTCACCATTCCACTTATATTAATGCTCGCAATACAATTTTTACTCTGCTTAAGATAGGAGCTGTTCCTGTGGTAAATGAAAACGATACCGTAGCTGTAGAGGAGATAAAATTTGGAGATAATGACACTTTATCTGCACTGGTTGCTGGATTGATTGATGCAGATCTTTTAATTATTCTCTCTGACATTAAAGGACTTTATACTTCTGACCCGAAGAAGGATCCAGAGGCAAAATTTTTACCTTTTATTGAGAAGATAGATGAAGACGTGGAAGAGATGGCTCATGGAACCTGTGTGGAGGGCAGGGTAGGGGGAATGCAGACAAAAATTGAGGCAGCAAAAATAGCAACCCGTTCCGGTATTGCCGTTGTTATAGGAGGAGGGAAAAATTTTTTGAGGCTTCTCTTTGCCGGTCAACAAGTAGGAACAATGTTTTTACCTCTCAAGAGCAGGCTTCAGGCAAGAAAGAAATGGATTGCATACGGAAGAAAGACCAAAGGCAGTATTCTGGTGGATGAGGGAGCAAAGAGAGCTCTTCTTGAAAAAGGAAGTAGCCTTCTGCCAGTAGGAATAAAAAAGGTAAATGGGAAATTCCAATCCGGGGATTCTGTCAGTCTTCTGGATGCTGAAGGAAAGGAATTTGCCCGGGGGATTGTCTATTATTCCTCAGATGAACTTAAAAAAATAAAAGGCTTACACACAGATGAAATTGAAAAAAAACTCGGTTATAAATACTACGATGAAGCGATTCACAGAGATAACCTGGTAATACTTTAAATTTTCTATCCCATTCCCTCAAATCCCATCTCTTTAAGGGATCCTATATTTTTACGCCAGTTTTTTTTAACTCCTACCCTCAAATCAAGATAGACTCTACAGCTAAAACGGTTCTCTATCTCTTCCCTTGCCAGCTGACCAATTTTTTTTATCATACTACCTCTTCTACCTATAAGAATTCCTCTCTGAGAAGGGTGCTCTACATAAATGGTTGCACTGATGTAGATTAAACTTTCGCTCCTTTCTTTAAATTCTTCTACCTTAACCATTACTGAGTAAGGTACTTCCTTGCGAGTCAACTCAAATATTTTTTCCCTGATGAGTTCAGCCGCCAGGATACGCTCTGCCTGATCAGTGACAAGATCTGAAGAATAATATGGAGGATGAGATGGTAAATAGTGGATAATTTCACCAACGAGAATAGAAAGATTTGTCCCTTTTTTTGCCGACACAGGAATAGATTTATTGAAAGGAAAATGTTTTTGATATACTTCGATGAGGGATAAAGCTCTGTGTTCTTTCATCCTGTCAAATTTGTTTACAGCCAGGATGACGGGCTTTCTTATTTTTTTTAAATGGTTCATAATAAAATAATCCTCAGATCCTATCTCACGCTCATCAGCTACAAATACTACCACATCAACTCCCTCAAGCCCTACTAACGTCTCCTCTATTATTTTCTTATCTACAACAGTAGGGGCTTTTTCTATCCGGACTAATCCAGGTGTATCTATGAACACTATTTGAGCCTCATCAAAGGTAACCACTCCTTTGATAATGTTACGGGTTGTTTGAGGACGGGGAGAGATAATGGTTATCTTTTCCCCTACGAGTTTATTTAAAAGAGTAGATTTGCCAACATTTGGTTTTCCTACCAGGGTTACAAACCCTGCCTTAAATTCTGTTTTCTGTTGCATTTAGCATTTTTCTCCTTTTTTCTTAGCTCGGGTAAGAAGTATTGGGAGAGAGACCCGGCCTGATTAAAGCAAGAATCAGTTTGTTAACCGGGCCCTTAAGAGGTATCAAGATTTATTTAAGCTGACGATTGTACTCTGCAAGAACCTCTTTTTGAATTTTCTCCCTTAGCTCCTTGTTTAAAGGATAGGCAGTATCAATAAACTCCCCATTGGGCAGTTTTCGGGAAGGCATTGCCACAAAAGGACCATCTTTTCCTTGGATGATTTTTAAACCATGTATGCGAAATTCATTGTCAAAAGTTACCGTCACCCAAGCTTTGAACCTTTCCTTTCCTTCCACTCTTTTTACTTTTACTTCCGAGATTCTCAACCTAACCCTCCTTGAAAAACTTTCTCATCGACGGGTTGAGCTAAATAAACTTCTCCCCTTTTTTGCATCTCTGTTTTTAGTTTCTTTGCCTTTTCTTTGTCTTCCACCAGTGCAAATACTGTGGAACCACTTCCTGACATTAAAACGTCTTCTGCTCCTCTTTTTTTGAATTCATCCTTGATCTCTTTTATTAAAGGAAACTCTTCAATCACCACCTCCTCTAACTTATTGAATAGCAGATCTTTTATCCCCTCAAGCTGTTTGAATATTATTCTCTTTTTTAAATCTTCAATGTTTAATTTATCGGTCGGTCTTTTATCTGTCAATTTGCAACTGATACGAGAATACACCCAGGAGGTAGATATGGGGATATTGGGGTAGACCAGAACAACCCAGCCTTCTTTAATAGATGGAAGAGGGTAAACCTTTTCCCCTTTCCCTCTCAACAGAGCAGTTCCCCTCATAAGGCAGAAAGGAACATCTGTGCCCAGTCTTGAAGAACAGTTTATAAGATAAGATAAAGGTATTCTGGTGTCAAAAAGAATATTAAGTCCTAAAAGAGTAGTTGCAGCATCACTGCTCCCCCCTCCCAATCCCGCTCCTACAGGGATCTTTTTTTGAATTATTATTTTCACTCCAGGGGTAAGGTGAGTGAGATTGAAAAAAAGCTCAGATGCCTTATACACCAGATTATCCTTATCTTCGGGAAGATGGGGATCTGAACAGATAACCTGGATTCCCCGTTTAATTTTCTCAAAATGTAGAATATCGTAAAAACTTATAGATTGAACAACAGATTCAATCTGATGATAGTTATCCTCTCTTTTACCTAAAACATCAAGATAAAAGTTAATTTTAGCCGGTGCTTTTAAGGTTAAACTCTTCATTGCAATTTCTAATCACATTCGCTATATCCACAGGACCTACAGACAAAACACCCTCCCTCGTATTCAATGGTGCTCGAGCCGCATTCAGGACAAGCCCCCATCCCTCTTTTTCCCTGAAGTTCAAGAACATCTGCTGATGTTTTTCTTGAGGATTTGCTTGACGGCAGAGAAACTTTTCTGTCCTGTTTTAAAGAAGGGGGAATACCCCTGTTTTCTTTCTCCTCCGTGTACATCTGTATAGCCTTGCCTACAGCATCAGCACATGAGAGGATTCTGCTTTTACCAAGTCCCCAGGGTCTGTCACAACTTATACCCTTTAGTTGCTTTACAATTAAAGACCAGGGGATACCTGAACGAAGAGCAAGAGAAGCCAGTCTCCCTATAGCTTCAGTCTGAGAAGCAGCACATCCTCCACTTTTTCCCAGCTGAGCAAAAACCTCAAAGGGCTCCCCTTTTTCATCCTCATTTATAGTAACGTAGAGGTCCCCACATCCTGTTCTTATCTCTCTGGTCGTTCCATAGGTCACCCTGGGTCTGGAGCGAGGAGTTAAAATCTTTTTTTCTTCAGCTTTTACTGCCTTTATAACCTGCTCTTCCCTGCTTTTGTCCCGGTAAACTGTTATTCCTTTGCAGCCAAGCTTATAAGACAAAACAAAGGCATCTTTTATCTCATTTTTTGTGGTATGATTGGGTAGATTGATGGTTTTAGAAACTGCGTTGTCAGTATATTTTTGAAATGCGGCCTGCATCTTTATATGATCTTGATAGGAGATATCAAGAGCTGTTACAAAGACCTTTTTCACTTCCTCCGGTACTTCGGGTATTTTTTGACAGCTCCCGTTATTTTCAACTATCTTTTTTACAAGCTCCTCGGAATAAAATCCCTTCTCTCGAGCAACCTTCTCAAAATCACTGTTAATATAAAGGCTGTCTCTTATACACATCTCCGAGCCCACGAGACTAGGCATGATCTCGTATGCCGTCTTCTGCTT
>CBFDTW010000101.1:0-4093 GCA_965613085.1 uncultured bacterium
CCTTTGCAATCTTTTCATTTTCACAGGCTACCTCTGCAGCTAAAGGGTCTCCTCTAATCATCTCACCGGCTATGGTTCCTCCGGAAAGAACTGCGTAAATGTAATTTGTGTGAATTTCCTCTTTTAAAATCTGGGAGGCTCTTTTTCCTGTGCCAATCTCCAATCCTTTGGCAACATTCAAAAATAAAATGTTTTTTCTTAAGTATTTTCTAAGGTCCCTGACAGCACTTCTTATCATCTGTGTTGGTACAGATAAAACCACGATGTGTGATGAGCTGATGACCTTTTCTAAATCATTGCTCGGGATAACGTTTTCCGGTATAAAGTAATCTGGAAAATGCACCGGGTGTTTTCTTTCCTCAAGTAAGCTCTGGATGACTCTTTCCTGTCTGTCATAGGCCAGAATCTGATTTTCAGGATATTTGAGAGCCAGGTGTCTTGCCAGAACAACCCCAAACATACCCATTCCTACTATACAAATCTGTTTGTCCATTTGGTTATTATTTCACGTTTATTTTGGTTCAAAGACCTGTGGATTAACGCAATTTTTCGGAATCTCACCCTGAAGATATTTCTCAATGCCGCAAACAAGCATTTTAATTCCTCTTAAAGCTGCCTCTCTGGATGATCCAGCAATATGAGGAGTGAGTATTACATTATCTAATCTCAGCAGAGGGCTATCCGGAGAAGGTGGCTCCGGGTCAAAGGTATCAAGGGCAGCTCCTGCCAGTTTTCCCTCCTTTAAAGCTCGATAAAGAGCCTCGTAATCTAAAAGTTTCCCTCGCGCTGAATTAATAAGATAAGAACCAGGCATCATGAGATTAAGTTCTTTTTCTCCAATTAACCTGTGACTTGTAGGAGTAAGCCGAGCGTTAATGCTCACTATGTGCGATTCTTTCAAAAGGGTCTCAAGGTCTACCACCAGAGCACCACTTTTCCTTATTTTCTCCTTTTCGACATAAGGATCATAAACAAGAACCCTGGCACCAAAGCTTAAAAGAATCCTGCAGATTTTACTTCCAACCTCTCCAAAACCAATTACTCCCACCTTTTTGTTATAGATCTCTTCTGCACACCTGTCAAATCGGTAAAAATCTCCTCTCCATTTTCCTTTTTTAAGCTCACAGTGAGCTGGTATGATGTTTTTTAAAAGAGCAAGAATCATACCTACTGTAAACTCAGCACAGGCTGTAGCATTTCTTCCAGGCGTGTTTAGGACAGGTATCCTTTTTTTTGTGGCAAAATCAACATTTACATTTACCGGACCCCCTCTGCAACAGGCAATTAGTTTCAATTTTTTGCAGCTTGATATTACCCGGGAGGTAATGGGAGCAAGCTGGGTAAGTATAATATCAGCATCTTGAGCCACCTTACAGATCTGTTCTTCTTTTCCCACGTATTCCTGGACTTCTTCTCCTGATACAAAAGGTTCATCTGGCCAGTTGAGAAAACCATGACATAGCTCCAGGTCTATATATTTTTTCAGCTTTTCTTCTATCACATTTTCTACAAGATCATTTTTAATAAAGTTATCACCAATAACAGCTACTTTTAATCTTTTGAGGCTCCTCATGTTTAGAAAAAATCCTTCAACCATTCTTTTATTCTTACATCCAGTCTTTTCTTAAGAGCAAGTTCCTGTCGGGTTTTCATTCCCCACAGAAGCAAACCTACTCCTGTGGCATAAGCTGGATTAAAAATTTTTTCAGAGGAGCTAACTCGGGGATATCCTATTCGGGCAGGTAAGCTGAGTTTTTCCTCTGCCTTTTCTTTTATTCCGGGAAGCAGAGAACAACCCCCGGTAAGTACTACTCCAGCGGTAATCAATCCTTTGTATCCACTGCTTCTAAGTTGTAGATCCACCAGTTCAAATAGCTCCTCTATTCGCAGTTGAATAATCTCGACGAGAGTTGATCTTTTCACCTGGTATCTGCCCCTTCCAGCAACTCCCTCTACCTCTATATATTCATCTTTATCCAGATACTCTACAGAAGAGGTTCCATACCGGATCTTTATCTCTTCGGCTTTCTCTCGGGAAATATGCAAACCCACGGCAATGTCATTGGTTATGTGAGTTCCCCCCACTGCAATCACTCTGGTGAATCTTAATCCCTCTCTTAGAAAAATCGCAAGGTCAGTGGTACCTCCTCCTATATCCAGCAAGACCACTCCCAGGTCTTGCTCCTGAGGAGAGAGAGTAGACATACCAGATGCCAGGGGTTGAAGTGCCAGTCCCTCAACATCATATCCTGCATTTCTGACACTCTCCTCTATATTCCGGCAACATCCAGAAGAGGCGGTAACCAGATGAACTTTTAATTGAAGATGCGCTCCTCTCATTCCTACAGGTTCTTTTATCTGGTCTTGACCATCAATAATCCAGTCCTGTGTTAATACATGAATAACCTCTCTATCCTGGGGAAGAGCAATAGAGGATGCTTTCTTTAAGGCTTCCTCCACATCTTTTGCAGTCACTATTTTGTCTGTCCCGGATATGGAAACAAAGCTCTGGTTGTCACTTCCTTGAATATGGGCTCCTGCAATACTTACCCATAGGGTGTTAATCTTTCTTCCCGCGTCAAGTTCAGCCTTTTTTATTGCCTTTTTTATGCGGGAGGATGCCTTATCTATGTTGGTGATTACTCCCTTGGTTACACCTTCTGAAACAGTTATACTTGAGCCCAGAATATTCAGTCCCCCCTCGGTTATCCTTCCTACTATTGTAGATATTTTGCTGGTTCCTATATCAAGTCCTGCAATGAGGTTCTTTTTTTGTTGTTTCATTGGTACATTCTCTGCTCTTAATAGCCATTTACCCTACTTTTGCCCACTTTTGTATATCCTAACAGGAACCAAAAGTCTCACAGCATCAGCTGATCATGGGCTGGAGAATTTTCCAGATTTTTTATGAGTTCTTTGAATTCCAGTTCTCTGAAAATATCAAGAAGAATATCCTTGTCGGGAGTTTTAGTTTTTAGCTTTTTAAGGTCAAATTTCAAAGGAATATTATAGACCACGGTGGCCAGTTTCTTGCTTAGCTTCACCTTCTCGACATTCTCCCTGATTTTTCTGGCTAACTTTGGGGGCAGTCTGTCAAGTTCAGACAGTAGCCTTTCTACATTATCAAACTTTTTAATTAAATGGATGGCACTTTTTGGACCAATCCCTGGCACACCGGGAATATTATCAGATGTATCTCCCACCAGGGACAAATAATCAGCTATTTGCTCGGGATATATTCCGTACTCTTCTTTTACCTTTTGTGCATCGAAAACTTGAGTTTGCGATATACCCTTTTTAAATCTAACTATACTGATAGATGGTGATATTATCTGGAAGATATCTTTATCCCCGGTAAAGATTTTAACCTCTAATCCAGCCCTCTCGCCCTCTTTAGCCAAAGTTGCCAGGATATCATCGGCTTCGTATTCTTCTTCTTCAAAAACTGCTATCCTGAAACCTTCAAGAACCTTTTTTACCAGGGGTATTTGTTGAGAGAGCTGGTGAGGTGTCTTTGGTCGAGTAGCCTTGTATTCTTCCCATCTTTGATGGCGGAAGGTTTTTTTTCCTTTATCAAAGGCACAGGCCATATACTCCGGTTTTTCCTCACGTAGAAGTTTCATTAATATTCTGGTAAACCCATAGACTCCTCCAGTGGGAGTGCCCTTTCTTGTAGATAGAGGGGGGAGTGCGTAAAATGACCTGTAAAGTAAAGCATTACCGTCAATTAAAATTAGTTTTTCTTTTTGCAACGCAATCTCCTTTTATTTTCTTGAAAATTATAGCAAATTTACCTCTTCTGTAAAATTATTATTAAATTTTTTAATTGTTAAAATAAATTTTAGATCATGGAAGAAATAAGAAAATTGAGCAAGCTTTTGGCGACTGAAGAAAGAATTTTAGTTCGTCTTTTTGGCGAAAAGAAGAATTTAGCCAAAATAATTATTAGAGAGAATAATCATAAGATAAATTCTCTTCTAAACGATGCTTCTTTAAAAAAAAGAAATTGGCAAGAGGTTTGTTTTTTCCTTAGAAGAAGACACCAAAAGATTATTAATTCCTTCCTTTCTCTTTTAAAAAAACAAAGAAAGGA
>CBFDTW010000102.1:0-3997 GCA_965613085.1 uncultured bacterium
CTTGCCAGAGAGATAGTAAAGGTGTGGCTGGAGACAGAATTCCAAGGGGAAAGGCACCAGAGACGTCTTGATAAAATAAGACAAATAGAAGAAAAAAATTTCAAGTGAGGTAGATTTTGCTTAACCCCTTGATTATACTGGTGTTTCTTGCTGTATGTATAGCTTTTTCAGCCTTTTTTTCAGGCTCGGAGATAGCTTTATCTTCCCTCAGCAAGATTACTTTGAAAAGGTTAGGTAAAGAAAATCCTCGTAAAAAACACCATTTTGAACTTCTCCTGTCAAATCCTTCCCGCTGGCTGGTTACCATTCTCATAGGTAATAACCTTGCCAATATTGCAGCTGCAAGTTTAGCTACCATATTAGCACAGCAATGGATAAAAGGCACACAGGGAAAAATTGTGGGAATTGTCACCGGAGTTATGACTTTTATAATTCTTTTATTTGGAGAGATAACACCCAAAAGATACTGTCGAGAGCATGCAGAAAAGGTTTCCCTGAAAGTGATCGGTCCAATTTTTTTTCTTTCCAGGATTCTCTCACCTGTTGTAAAAGCTCTAACCTTTCTAACCCAGGGAATTCTCGGTGCATCACTTGAGAAATCCTTCCCGAAACTGATTACAGAAAAAGAAATCCATACCCTCATAGATATAGGTCAGGAGGAAGGGGCCTTGGAAGAAAGGGAGGAGGAGCTTGCCCACTCAGCCCTGGAGTTCGACGAAACAAGAGTTAAAGAAATAATGACTCCCCGTACAAAAATGATAGCCATCTCCCAGGAGGCCAGTTTAAAAGAGCTGGCAAAACTAATAAACGAGGCAGGCTATTCCAGAATTCCGGTTTATCAGGGAAGAGTGGATAACATAGTGGGAGTAGCCTATGCAAAGGACCTTTTGTCCATTACCGATAAATGGGACACACTGAAGGTAAAAGATATCATCCATCCTCCTATCTTTGTACCTTACACAACAAAATTAAGTGAGATACTTCATCAACTGCAAAGAGAAAAGACACATCTTGCAATAGTTGTTGATGAGTACGGAGGAGTGGCAGGAATTATTACCATAGAAGACCTTCTCGAGGAGCTGGTAGGAGAGATAGAAGATGAATATGATAGGGCTTCTTCAGAAAAAATACAGTTGCTTAAAGATGGTTCAGCTCTTGTAGAAGGAGATACCGATATTGACGAGATTAATGATAAACTCAAAACCTCTCTTCCAGAAAAAGAGGCAACATTTGAATCTATTGGTGGACTTATATTTAACCATCTGGGAAGAATCCCCCGCAAGGGAGAGGTCATAGAACAGGATGGGGTGAAAATAGAGGTAGTTGAGGTAGATGCCCGGCGGATAAAAAAGGTTAAAATATATCCACTTCCCCAGCTAAAACCCCAGGATAACCGCTAAGCTGGATCAGCTGTGTTCTTTTTCCCACCTCAGAAGTTCCATCACCGAAGAAAGAGTGCCCCCTTCCTTTATCTCTTCTCTTATGCGATTTTCCCTCTCCAGGACATCCATAGCCCTGTTAACTACCTCTGCTACCCTTGCCCTGGGTATGACCACCAGTCCATCCTGATCACCCAGGATCCAGTCACCGGTAAAAATGTTCATTCCTTCAATCTTCAAAGGAATCCCTATTTCTCCGTACCCTCTTGGTTCTCCAGCAGAAGGAGTAATAAGTTTAGCATAGGCAGGGAAATTTAACCTGCATACCTCCTCAACATCTCTTATACCTCCATTAATAACCACACCTCCCAATCCCTTTTGAACAGCAGAATGAGTAGCAAGTTCCCCCCAGACTGCAGGACCAACTCCACCTGCATCAATGAGCAACACATCGTCCTTTTCTGCTTTATCAATAGCTTCAACCGGTTTTGCCCAGTCTCCTGGATATGTTCTGACTGTAAGAATCTTTCCCATCATCCTTTTCGCAGGACCAATTCTGAGAAAACCTCTAAGCTCTCCACCTCTGTGCATGGCATCAGAGAGGTTAGCGGTAGACACTTTCTCCAGAACGGACCTCACCTGTGATTCTGAAACCCTCTTGAAAAGGTCCGTCTTTATAACAATCCTGTCCCGGATGGCTTTCTTTATGGTCTCAGTGGCAGCTCCAGGATCTTTAGCTTTACATATAGCCCCTCCCACAATCAGGATACTGGCACCAGCTTCTACCAGAGGGGCAACAGTTTCCGAGTTTATTCCACCTGCTACAGCAAGAGGTATACTTACTTTGTCAGAGATTTCCCTGACAAAGGCTACAGGGTCCTTTCCTCTCATCTGATCGTCTATAGAGATATGAATTTCTGCAAAATCAGCTCCCATTTCCTCAATCTCCTTTGCCCTCCGGGAAACGGAAGAAACATTCATCAAATCAACTACAACTTTTCCTCCGTAATTGCGCGCTGCCTGGACACACTCCTCAATCGTTGAATCAGATGCTACACCCATAACACAAACCATATCTGCACCTGCTTTAAAAGCTATCTCTGACTCTATCCTTCCCACATCCATAATTTTGAGATCAGCAACCAGAGGAATGTGAGGAAAATTTTTCCTTAAGATGCGGATACTCTCAACTCCTTCGCTTTTAATTAAAGGAGTACCCACCTCCAGCCAGTCTGCTCCTGCTGCAACTGCAGCTTCTGCCACTTTTAAAGCTCTCTTTAAGTTTACAAAATCAAGTGCCACCTGCAGAACAGGTTCCATCTAAGCCTCCCTTCTTTAGAACTTGTTAGTATTTTATAAAAAAAAATGCTAAGGTCAAAGAAGCCGGCGATAGATATCCTCAACTTTTGAGATACTTATCTGGATATCATGGTCTCGGGCAATTCTGAGAGAAGCCTTTTGCATGGATTCTTTTAAAGAAAAGTTAGAAAGTATAGATTCCACCTTCTCTGCAGCATCAAGAGGATCTCTCAGATCGAAGATATATCCATTAACCCCTTCTTTTATCATCTCACAGGCAGCACTTTGAGAGCTTCTGCCAACCAGAATAGGCTTACCCATAGCCATAGCCTCAACTACCACCATGCTTTGAAGCTCAAACAAAGAAGGTAAAATAAAAATATCGGCCTCTTTATAGGCACACAGAAGCTCTCTTTCAGGCAGATATCCTGCAAAAATAACTTTCTTATCAAGACTCATGGAAAAGGTTTTCTTTTGTAGCAAAACCTTTAGTTCACCCTCCCCAACTATTAAAAGTTTAACAGGGAAATTTTTCTTTGTTAAAATCTGCATAATCTTCAGAAGATAACCCACGTTTTTTTCCCTGCTTAATCTTCCCACATAAAGTAGAAAAGGTGAATCTTTTAATCTAAATTTTTCTCTAAATCTTTTGCCCTCTTTCAGAGAAACAGCATCCAGGTTAAAAATACCAAGATCAACACCATTGCTAATTACCTCCACTTTTCCGGACAGGTACCGGGAGAGAATCTTTTTCCCCAGATTGGAAGGACTAATTAAAAAATCTGCCAGTCCGTAAAAGTAGGAAAACCAGAGCTCCACCAGTTTTTTTAAAAAAGAAAAGGGGGGCAAATCATAGGGAATAACATTTCCCACCTGCACATGAAAGCCTGCTATACGGGGAATATCCAGCTTTCTGGCTGCAAGAAAACTCTGCCAGCCCAGAAAGGTTGGCAGATTAACATGAACTATCTGAATTTTTCTCTTTTTTAAAATGGAACTGATCTGATACCAGAGAGCAGTTGCAAAGTAGCCCTTTTGTGGAATAGAAAATGCGGGAAATCTTATCACTTCAATATCTTTTATTTTGGGGGGATGAGGAACTCTGGAAGTGAGAATTATTACCTTGTGGCCTCGCTGTGACAGTCTTATACATAAGTTCTGGGTAACAATTCCCTCCCCTCCCACAGCAGGAAAAACCTGATCAGAGACCATACAGACCTTCATCCTTACCTTTCCCCCACAAATACCTTACCCCCTGTCTCTTATACACATCTGACGCTGCCGACGAAGGCTTAGGTGTAGATCTCGGTGGTCGCCGT
>CBFDTW010000103.1:0-3881 GCA_965613085.1 uncultured bacterium
GTGCCGAGCCTTATACACCTCCTCCAGAGCTTTTAGAACAGCTTGAAGTGGACAAAGACCCTAAATCTCTCACTTTTTATCGTGCAGTGGGTTGTGAGGCATGTAACAATACTGGTTATCGAGGAAGAATGGCTGTGATGGAGGCTTTAGAGGTGGATGAGGTAATAAGAGAGTTGATAATAAAGAGAGCTTCTGATGTGGAGATAAGAAGAGCAGCCATAGAAAGAGGGATGGTTCCCTTAAGAAAAAACGCCCTGGCCAAGGTTTTAAAAGGAGAGAGCACAGTTGAGGAATTAGGAAGAATAACAGGAACCATTTAACAAAGGGTGGTATAAATGCCCACTTATAGTTATATAGCTCTGGATCCATCAGGTAAAAAGGTTAAAGGGGAAGTGGAAGCGGAGGATGAAAGAGCAGTCATCTCTCAACTTCGTCCCCGTCGATTTACGGTTATTTCTGTAAAAAGAAAGTCAAAAGTTAGCGAGTTAGGAGGGAAGGAACTTTCTCAACTTTCCATTTTTTCTCCCCGAATAAAAGGGAGGGACATCATTATTGCTTTTCGCCAAATGGCTACTCTTATTAATGCTGGACTTCCCATCGTTCAGTGCCTTGATATACTCATCCATCAAACCCCGAATCCTACTCTGAAAAAAGTTTTTACTCAAATAAAGACTGATGTGGAAGCAGGAGTTTCTCTATCAGAAGCCCTGGCTAAAACCAAAAAGTTTCCCCCTCTCACCTATAACCTGATAAAAGCTGGTGAGACAGGAGGAGTACTTGATGATCTCTTGCTCCGATTGGCAAGTTATCTTGAAGAGGCGGAAAGTATCAAGGAGAGAGTAAAGTCAGCTTTGAGGTATCCTCTTTTTGTTTTATTTATGGCGGGGGGGCTAACTGTTGCCCTGCTATTTTTTATCCTGCCCAGGATGGAAGAGCTTTTTGTGGAAGGTTTTGGGGCAGAGCTTCCCGCCTTTACCCGATTTATCCTTGACCTGTCCAGACTTTTAAGGGAGCAGTTTTATATTATACCCATTGTTATTGTAGGAGTTTACCTTATCTACAGATTAATTAAAAGAACGGAAAAAGGAGCTCTGTGGCTGGACAGTTTAAAGCTGAAAATACCTGTTTTTGGAAAGCTCATTCATCGGATTACCTTAGCAAGGTTTACCCGCACCCTTGCTACCTTATCTAACAGTGGTGTTCCCATTCTTGATGCTCTTGAACTTACCGGGAAAGTAGCAGGAAACAAAATTGTTGAAAAAGCAACCCAGGAGTCAAGAGAAGCTCTGAGAGAAGGAGAAACCATTGCTGCTCCTCTTGGAAGATACCCCGTTTTCCCGCCCCTTACCGTGAGCATGATTTCTGTAGGTGAAAAAACAGGCTCTCTGGATGAGATGTTAAACAAAGTTGCCGACCTTTATGAGGATGAGGTCAAGCGAATGGTGGATTCTTTCACCAGCTTGATTGAACCTGTATTGATAGCCTTTCTGGGATGCACGGTGGGAATAATAGTGGTGGCCATGTACCTTCCTTATTTTACCATGTTCCAGCACATAGGATAAGAGGGATGCGGGAGAGAAGTTTTCCTTTCTCTCTCATTTTTTTTATTCGCTTTGGCCTTTTTGAGCTTGTTTTTTTAACCCCCCTTATTTTTTATGGCTGGGCTACAACTTTTTCCTCTGTTAAGCAGACCTTTGCTCAGGTTGGATGTCTGGTTCTTTTATGTGGCTTATCTTTTGAGCTACCTCACAGAAAACCTGGCCTTTCTTTTCCCGATATAACTACCTTTTTTATCATCTTTTTTGGTATTTTCCTGGTTGTATCTTCTCTCTGGAGTGCATCTTTTTATGCCTCTTTTCTTGGCCTTGGTATATGGGGGACTTTTTTTGCTGTTTACTTTTTAACAGCTGCCATAGTGGAAGACGAAAAATGGATGAGGCTTTTACTGATAGCAGCTGTTGCATCAGGAGCTCTTGCTGCTCTTTACAGCATTTTTCAATTTTACGAGGTTGAGCTTCCCATCTGGAGAAAGGTAACAGGAAGAATGCGCCTTTTTTCCACCTTTGGTAATCCAAACTACCTCGCAGGGTATCTTGCTGCAAGCTTGCACCTTGCCTTTTTTTTCTTTTTTACCCAGAGAAGATGGAAATATCTCTGGCTGGCAGTGGTTGGCATTCTTTACACCTCTCTTCTTATAACCTGCACCAGGGGAGCCTGGATTGCCCTTTTTTTCTCCAGCATCTTTGTTCTGGTTTTGCTCTTTTTTTACAGGAGGGAATTTTTCAAGGCAAACAGGTCCTCAATGGCTCTTCTTTTGCTGGTAATTTTAACAATTACCCTTGTTTTCTCAACGCCAAACCCTCTTAACCTGAGAAAAATAAGTATTGTAGAAAGAGGGGCATCGGCGATGGAGCTTAAATCCTCCTCTATCCAGCAACGCCTTTTAATCTGGCATGCTGCAGCGGAACTTATAAAGCAAAGACCAATTCTGGGTTGGGGAGTTGGGACTTTCGGGGTTCATTATCCTTTAGCTCAGGGAAAATTTCTGTCCCGTCCGGAAAATAAAAGTTTCCTGCCCCAGACAAATCGCTCTATAAATACCCACAATGACTACCTTCATGTATTATCAGAGGTAGGAGTGGTGGGATTTTTCCTTTTTGCCATGATTCTGGGCACTTTTTACTTTAGATTTTTTTCTTTCTTGAGAAAAAACTCAAGAGAAGATTTTGTCCTTCCCCATCTTTATCTTATTTTCTTTGCCGGCTCACTCAGCTCTTTTTTAATCCATGCCTTGGTTAGTTTCCCCTTTCATATCACCCAGAACGGGATGCTGTTCTGGATGATATTTGCCTTATCAGGCAGGATTATAAGTGGCAGGATAAAATGGGAAAAGAGCCCGGGTGAAGGTGAGGTAAGGGGAAGGGATGATTTAAAAAAGTCATCGTCTGCTTGTCCCAAAACATTCATCAGGTGGCTTATCTTGCTGGTTGTTGTTGCAGGCAGCTTATATTTATCTTTCTGGAGAATAAAAATATTCATCTCGGACCTTCACGTAAAGCAGGCAGAACTTTTTATGGAAGCAGGATTATACTCAGCGGCAAGAAAAGAGCTTGAGGAGGCGATAAAGATTGATCCCTTTAATGCTCAGGCCTTTGCTGACCTTACAGAGATTTATACCTATGCAGGTCTTTACCAGAAGGTGATTGAAGCTGCAGAAAAAGCCGAGCTTAACTGGAACACACCCAACATCCACAACAGGGCATCCTTTGCCTATCTTAAGCTGGGTGATATTGATAGGGCAAAACAGGCTCTTTTAAGGTGCATATTTTTATACCCGAACTTTGCTGCAGGTTACATAAACTGGGGTTACCTCTCCCTCCTGGAGGCAGAGAAAAATTTAAAGGGCGGAGAACTTGATCTGGCTGAGAAAAAACTGGATGAGGCTTTTTTATCTTATATTCAGGGAAATATATGGCAGGAAAAATTTCCTCTACCGGCAAGACTCTCCCTTGCCTACAACAAGTATTACCAGCTTGGAGGAAAAATAGAAAATGATTGGGAGATAAAAAAGGTTCAACCCCCCTTTTTTTTCTACTCACCAAAAGAATGGATTGTCCGTGTCCTGCCTCCTTTTATAAAATCCGGGGAGCATTTTAATCTGTGCATTTTTATCTATGGAGAAAAAGATCTGTCTTTTTTTGGTAAAGGTGAAAGCCTTTCTCTAAGAGTGGGAATAAGGAGTGGGGAAGGGTGGGTGTGGAGAAAGGATTTTCCGAATCTTGCCCTTACTGTAGGTGCCCCCTTTATTTTAAAATCCCGAATGGAAAGAAAAGTTTCTCCCGGAGAGTACACCGCAGTTGCCCTGCTTGGTGTGGGGAAAA
>CBFDTW010000104.1:0-3864 GCA_965613085.1 uncultured bacterium
TTCAAGCAGAAGACGGCATACGAGATCATGCCTAGTCTCGTGGGCTCGGAGATGTGTATAAGAGACAGGCCTTTTGTTTCCCTTACAAAAAGATACAGGTTCCTAAATTTTCCGGTTATAAGAGGTGCAATAGCTCTTGCGGAAACTTTATATATAGGTGTAAAGGCTCTCACCTTTTCTGCTGATGTTGCTGCTCGAGAAGGGGAGGATGAACAGGCAGATGGAGGAGTTTTTGCCGCTTTTTGGCTAAGTCTTAGTGTAGTACTTGGAGTTTTACTTGCCCTTTTTCTTTTCTTTTACCTTCCGCTTGTTCTAACCGATCTTATGGGGATAAAGAAGGGGTTTTTATTCAATTTAGTTGATGGCATAATAAGGATATCAATTTTTCTCATTTATCTTTGGCTTATTACCCTCTGGAAGAGTATGAGGAGGATATTTGAGTATCATGGAGCAGAGCACAAGAGCATCTTTGCTCTGGAGGCAGGTGAGGCTCTTACCGTGGATAATGTTAAAAGATATACCACTCATCATCCTCGCTGCGGAACAAGCTTTCTTTTAATAGTCATGCTGGTAAGCATAGGGGTTTTTATCTTTCTGGGAAGACCTGAAACTATACAGGAAAGGCTTATAAGGCTCCTTTATGTACCTCTCATTGCCGGAATATCCTATGAGATAATTAAGCTATCTGGAAAGAAAGCCAGCAATCCTGTGGTGAGGACCTTAATAGCTCCGGGGCTGTGGTTGCAGAGGATAACTACGAAAGAGCCTGATGAGGAGCAACTGGAGGTAGCAATTGCTGCCCTGAAAAGTTCCCTGGAAAAATAAAAGAAAATGCTAAGTTTTTTTATATCTCCTCAAGCAGAAATAGCTGCTGGTCGAGGTCTTTTCCGTTCTCCGAAGAGGGAAAGAATTTTCCATTCAGAGTTATAAAATTTCTGGCTCTTTTAACCACACAACCTGTAGCTTTAAGCTCCTCTAAGCTGGTTATCTTGCCCTCCCTGCGCTTCATTATGATTTTTCTGGCTGAGATTCTACCAATGCCTGGAACTCTTAAAAGTTCCCAGTAATCAGCTTTATTTATCTCTAAGGGAAATTTTTCCGGATGGGATAAAGCCCAGGCAAGTTTTGGGTCCTTTTCCCGGGGTAGGTTCCCGTTCTTCTGAAAAGGTAGCTCTTCGGGGCTGAATCCGTATTTTCTGATGAGAAAATCCGCCTGGTAAAGCCTTACCTCCCTTAGAGGATGACAGGCAGGTGTGTTTTCCAGAGGAGTGTCTTTAATAGGGACAAATCCACTGTAGTAAACCCTCCACAGATTGTAGTTTCTATAGAGAAAATGAGAGAAGGTTACAATCTCTTTATCCGACTCTCCGGCAGCTCCCACTACCAGCTGGGTGGTAATTCCGGCTTTAAGAGGATTTTTCCTGTTTAATGCGAAGATTTTTTCAACTCCTGCAAGGAGTTGTTCGGAGAAGTCCTTGGTAGGAGATAATTTTGACAGGTGGTGAGGACTGGGAGCCTCCAGATTTATGGATAATCTATCAGCAAGACTGGCACACTTTTCAATGAGACTATCCTCACTTCCCGGTAGCACTTTGTAGTGGATGTAACCTTTATAGCCATACTTTTTCCTTACCAGATAGAGAGTTTTGAAAGTCTCTTCCTGGGATCTGATGGCAGATCCATGGATGGCAGAGGACAGAAATAATCCATCAACAAGCCCTCTGCGGTGATACTGGATAAAAAGACGGGCAAGTTCATCCGGAGAAAAACTTATACGGACAAAATTTCTATCTTTCCTGTTGGCACAGTAAAAGCAGTTTCCCTCACAGCAGTTGGTCTGTAGCACTTTAAAAAGCCTTACACAACCACCCTTTCCCACGGCGGGATAGATAAATTTGAAGCGCTGGAGTTTTTTGCTTTTTCTGGCAAACAGACCCGGTATGCCACAAACATCAAACCGGGCGGTTTTGCCCAGAATCTGGAGTTTTTCTTCCGATGTGGGTTTTTTTAAAAGATAGGCCATATAAAATCGCCTCTTTCAAGCTGTATTTTAGGATATAAAAGAAAAATGTCAACGCAGATTGTGGTTGCAGGTTGTTGGTTCCTGGTTTGTTGATTCATTCCAGATCTAAAGGAATCAGATGAACCGAGGGCACAGGATAAATGGCTGACACAGGCAAAAAGGTCAGTTACAAAAGGTTATTTTCAGGCTCGCTTTGTAGCCCTGGATAATACCATCGGCTACGTCATTCATATGCATCCTTTTACCTGTTAAGGCCTTAATAGAGGTAATTTTCTCATCAAGAGAAGGATAAAATACTTTTATCTTCTCAAGATATCCATGCCGGGTATTTACAAACAAAGTTCCATGAACAAGGCAAAAATTTTGCCTTAGCAACAAAGATAATCCTGCTATTTTTCTTTCTCTCACCAGAAGGTCATAAGAGCCGGGGCAGAAGGTTCTGGTTTTGCCGAAATAAACCGGGATTTTCATTTTTTTAAGGTAGTATACCACTCCTGATGAAAGAAGGATGAAGGCCTTGCCGATATCGAAAAGATCAGGGTAAAATTTTCGGGGGACAATTGCTCCAAAATTAAGGCAGGTAGAATCGTGGAAAATTGCCTCTCCTCCACTTGAGCGAAGAATAAGGGGAACTCCTGCAGCTCTTATTCTGTCCATTAATCCTCTTTTTTTCAGCCTTTTAGCGAAATTTTTTCCCAGGACAAAACATTCCCTGGAAGGTATCCATATCTCCAGCACTGGAGGTAGTTTACCCTTTCCCACCTGAAAGGCTAAATTTTCCTCTTCAATCAGAACTTTTTCAGAATCTTCCCTGCCGTAGTTTAGCAGGAGCCATTTTTTATACTTATCTGGTATATTTGATATGTCTATTTTCACGTCCTTTTTCATTTTTTCGATTTTATTGATAAATTTTTCCTGTGTCAAACTTTTCCTTCAGTTTCCAGATAAAATCTTTAAATTTTATCTTTGCCCTGAAACTCTGGAAAACTGAACTAAAAAAGCTTGATTGTTGACAGATCTTGTAAATTGTTTAATATGACTTGTGGGCTTCGGCCCTTTTTAAGGCAAGTATTTTTAGAATTGACCAAAAAATGTCAGTAGGACAGAAAATTTTAGTTATCGACGATGATAAGGATATGGTGGAGGCTTTAAAGATAATCCTGGAAGGCGAATCTTACAAAGTTAAAGCAGCCTTTGATGGAAAACAGGGACTTGAGATAATCAGGAAGGAAAGACCTGATTTTATTATTCTGGATCTTCTACTTCCCGGAGAAGATGGGGTTGCCATATCTCGCAGCCTGAAAGATAGTCCAGAATATCAGGATATTCCCATCTTAGTGTTAACAGCTCTTGCCAGAAAAATGGAAGATAAAATTTTTCCCCGCAGAGGAAAAAAGGCACTAAAAGCAGATGGGTATCTTGACAAGCCAATTAATCCTGAAATATTACTTGCGAAGGTAAAAAAACTTTTAAAGTAGTAAGGATAAAATTGATGCATAATTATAACTCCAGCAAGCTGGAAAAGATGCTGGGAGATAAGTTCGGGGTGGAAATTTTAAATTCAATTGGCCTTGCTACTGCTGTTATTGACAGGGAATTTAACATATTATGGGCTAATAACCAGTATCGCAAAGTTCAGGAAGAGCCTGAAAGACCTATAATTGGTAGAAAATGTTATGAGGTGAGTTTCAACAGTAAAGTTCCCTGTTCTGAAAAAATATGTGCAGTTCGCAGAACTTTTAAGACAAGCAAGGATTCAAGAGGATTAAAGATTCTTAAAAAAGGTGGGCAGGAAAAGATGGGGGAGATTCTTTACGTTGAGCTTCCCTCCAAGGGTAGAA
>CBFDTW010000105.1:0-3855 GCA_965613085.1 uncultured bacterium
TTTCAAGCAGAAGACGGCATACGAGATCATGCCTAGTCTCGTGGGCTCGGAGATGTGTATAAGAGACAGGGTCTTTCCTCAGGAGTGGAAAGTTTTGGTCTCTGATCATATCTTCGTGTAGTATAAGCTTCAATAGCATGAGATAAGGCGTCCATACCCGAGGCCGCAGTTACCCCTGGAGGCATATTAACAGTAAGAAGGGGATCTACAATGGCTACATCAGGCCTTTGGTAATTATCAGAAATTCCTACCTTCAGTTTTTTCTCCGGTAAAGATATTACAGCTGCGGGGGATACCTCAGAGCCTGTACCGGAGGTTGTAGGAACAGCTATCATGGGAATACCTGGACCGGGATATTTTTTTCCTTTGCCCGTGGGAGGAGCAATGTAATCAAGGGGTTTTCCTCCGTATTTTAGAAACATACTTACTGCTTTCCCAACATCCATTGAACTTCCGCCACCAAGACCAATTATCACCTCAAATTCCTTATCTTTAGCAAAATTATAGCAATTTCTGAAGACCTCAATGGATGGTTCCGGTTCCACCTTATCCCATACCTCCACTTCTATTTGAGAAACTCTAAGTATATTTTCCACTTTCTCACATATCCCTGCTTTTACAATCCCTGGATCTGTGACTAAAAGAGCACTCTTAGCTTTTAATCTTTTTACCTCATATCCAATCTCCTCAACTGCTCCTTCTCCAAACTTAATTATCTGAGGAATGCAAAAAGACCACACTGTTTCGTTCTGCAATCTTTTCCTCCTTTTAAAAAATAAAAATTGCTTTTATTATCTTTTCCTGTCGCTTATCTATAATCTCAAAAGCCTTTTCAGCATCTTCTATGCTAAAACGATGGGTGACAAAATCTTTAAGATTTACCCTTCCTGAAGCTAAAAGCTCTATAGCTGTGTGAAAACCTTGCTGGCACCAGCTTCATAACAGCAAGTAAGCGTTCCCAACCCAATGGGACCTGCTTCCAAACCGCTACTACATCTCCTAAACTTATCTTTGCCTTTTTGACCACATGTACACACACAGCAAGAGGCTCAACCAGAATCCCTCCTCATAGGAAACATTTGAAGGTAGCCTATATACCGCTTTTTCCGGTGCCACTGCATATTCAGCAAAAGAACCCTGCCACTCATTGGTGCCCATTCCTTTTTTGCTAAGACACAGATTGTATTTCCCTTCTACACAATAAATACACCTTCCACAATAAACCCATGGCTCAACTGCCACCCGATCTCCAGGTTTTAATCCCCTGCCATCTCATGTCCCAATATAACAGGAGGTACACGGAAAGGATGGGTTCCTCTATAGGCATGAAGGTCTGAACCACATATACATGTTGCCTTAACATGAATTAAAACTTCATTTACCTTAGGACAAGGCTCATCCACATTTTTTAGCTTCACCTTAAAAGGTCTCTCCAATAAAATTGCTTTCATAATTTTTCTGATGGTTATTTTTTTACTCGTAACTTTGCATTTTTAACAAATTCTTCCCACCACCTCATTAGAGAGGGAAGGAACATATATACAGAGAATCTGCATAGTCTCATCACTGAAATTTCTGCACTCATGTTTCACTCCTGCTGGAGCATAAATTATGGTGCCAGGTTCTATTTCAAAAATATCATCCCCTTCCACTCCTTCCCCTCTACCTGTTATTATATACATTATCTCATCTACGGTATGAGTATGAAGACCACTTCTTCCTCCATGAGAAAAAAGGATAGACATCAAAACTGTGACATCCTTTATTCCTTTATCTATCTGGGGTGAATATATTACCCGAAGAGTACGTTCATTAGGAGGGTCAACTTTATAGCTTGGTATTTCCCACAGTTTTTTATAGGGCATTTTTTAGCTCCTTTGCGCATATCTTCTAAGAAGAAAATTCAAATTGCCAACAATTTTTTCTTGAGCTCTACATTTTCGCTTAATTCTTTAGCGTATCCCTCATACACTATCCTGCCCTTATCCATAACATAACATCTATCCGATTCCTCCAGGGCTTTCGCAGAATATTGTTCCACCCATAGAATGCTTAATTCTTTCTCCTTAAGGCTTCTTATTATGTTTATAACCTCCTCCACTATCAAAGGAGCAAGTCCCTCGCAGGGTTCATCCAGCAAAAGGAGTTCAGGATTACCCATTAATGTTCGTGCAATTGCCAGCATTTGCAGCTCTCCTCCACTTAATGTTTCTCCATAATGAGAATCCAGTTCTTTAAGCTTTGGAAAATGCTGGTAGATAGTGTCAATATCCCAACCACCTTTAACATTTTTTCTTCTTCCCACCTCAAGATTTCTTCTCACTGTAAGATTTGGAAAAATTCTTCTATCCTCTGGGACAAAACCGATGTCCTTGTTAGCAACAATATAGGAAGGTAAACCCGTAATATCCTCTCCTCTAAAATAAATTTTACCAGATCGAGGGGGTGCAAGTCCTATTATGCTCTTTAAGGTGGTAGTTTTCCCGACACCATTTCTTCCCAAAAGACAAACCGTCTCACCTTTATTTACTTCTATAGAAACGTCAAATAAAATGTGAGCCTCCCCGTAAAAGGTGTTAATTTTTTCCACTTTTAACATTATCTTGCCTCCCCCAGATAGGCTTGCTGAACTTGCTCATTCTGCCTTATTTCTTCTGGAGAACCAACCGCTATTAATTCACCCTGATGCATAACTGCTATTTTATCTGATATAGAAAACACAACATCCATATCATGCTCAACTACTATTATCGTTAGATTCTCTGAGAGGTTCTTTATAAAATTGGACATCCTCACCCTTTCTTCACTCGCAAGTCCTGCCATAGGCTCATCTAAAAGCAAAAGCTCAGGGTTAGATGTTAGAGATATTATCACATCTATCATTCTTCTTTCCCCGTGAGAGAGATATTTAATAAGAGTATTCATTTTATCAGATAAGCCAATTTTTTTAATCATCTCCTCGGTTTTCTCTCTTACATCTTGAAGTTCACTGCTGGAAAAAAGCTCTTTTCCATAGCCTTTCGCAGCTTGAACGCCAATCCACACATTTTCCATTACAGTAAAATTTTCAAAAAGTTGCAACACCTGGAAAGATCTGGAGATACCTCTCCTTATGATTTTATGCACCGGAAGTGGTGTAATATCCTCATCCTTAAAGAAAATTCGTCCTTCATCAGGTTTATAAAATCCTGTGAGAAGATTAAAAAAGGTGGTCTTTCCTGCACCATTGGGTCCTATAATTGAGGTTATCTTACCCTTCTCAATCTCAAGAGTCACTCTATTTACAGCAGTAAGTCCCCCAAACCTCTTTGTTAAATTTTGAGTCTTCAAGATAACCATTTCCTATCTTCTCCTTTTGCTAAAAATCCCCAGAATCCCTCCCCTCATGAATAAAACAACCAAGGTGAAAATCAAACCGTAAACTAACAACCACTGCCTCAAGTAAGCACTTAACATATCCCGCAGGGTTATAAAGATTACAGCTCCAACTGCGGGTCCAAAAAAGTTAACCAAACCTCCCCCCAGGATAGTCATCATCACAACATCACCTGATTGAGTCCAGTGAAGAACAAAAGAAAAGGCAGAATTTATTAAAAGAGTATACAACGCCCCTGCCGCTCCAGCAAAAATACCGGAGATCATAAAAGCTACCCACTTATAAAGGGAAGTGTTGTAACCTGCATACTTTGCTCGAACCTCATTTTCTTTGATGGCTCGAAGAACTCTTCCAAATGGAGAATGGACTATTCTCCATATTAACAATGTGCATATTACTAAAAAAACAAACACAAAATAATAATAATTAAGAAGAGGAGCAAGATCAATTGAAAAAAGCCTGGGTATACCAATGGATAA
>CBFDTW010000106.1:0-3630 GCA_965613085.1 uncultured bacterium
TTTTCAAGCAGAAGACGGCATACGAGATCATGCCTAGTCTCGTGGGCTCGGAGATGTGTATAAGAGACAGAGTATGTTCCGTTATTAATCAATTTTGGGAAAGAGCTATAAATTGAGGGTAATTTTTCCTGAGAAAATGTTTCTTCATTAAAAAGTACCACACCTTATTAGGCTGTCAAGTTTCTGTCGCTGTATGCTAAAACCTGTCATAATAAATTATGGTATAGAGAAAAGCTATTGAGCTTGTGATAAATTTTCAGGATATCAGGCAAGGCCATCTATAATTTCATAAAGAGCAGCTCCGGCAGGAACCATGGGATAAACATTTTCCTCTCTGTCAATACGAAAATCCATTACCACCGGCCCCTTAATACTTAAAGCTTTTTTTAAGGCCGGCTCTACCTCTTCCATTTTTTCCACTCTTATACCTTCCACACCGTAAGCTTTTGCTACCTTTACAAAATCAGGAACTCCAGAAATATCCACCTGAGAATAGCGACCTTTGTAAAAAAGTTGTTGCCACTGCCTGACCATGCCCAGATATCCATTGTTTAAAATGGCCACCTTTACCGGTATCTGGAATTTAGAAACGGTGGCCAGCTCCTGGATATTCATCTGAAAGCTCCCATCTCCTGCTATATCAAAAACAACTTCATCTGGCCGCCCAATCTGAGCTCCAATAGCAGCAGGAAACCCATAACCCATGGTACCAAGACCACCAGAGGAGATGAAATTTCGGGGACGGGTGTAGCAGTAAAACTGAGCTGCCCACATCTGATTCTGTCCCACTTCAGTGCATATTATGGCTTTTCCTTCAGTTACCTGGTATATTTTCTCCACCACAAATTGGGGCTTTAATCTCTTGCCCTTATCGTATCTTAAAGGATATTTTTCTTTCCACTGGGCAATTTTCCTGTGCCAGGCCTCTCTTTTTTTCCCTCTGGTTAAAGCAGTAAGCCTGGAAAGTATTTTTTTGGCATCTCCAACTATGGGGATGTCCACCTTCACACTTTTACTTATAGCTGTTGGATCAATATCTATATGTATAATTTTCGCCTTGGGGGCAAACTCGGAAACTTTACCTGTGATCCTGTCATCAAATCTTGCTCCTATTGCTATGATGAGGTCAGCTTCACAAATTGCATAATTAGCATACCGGGTACCGTGCATTCCCAGCATTTTGAGAGAAAGAGGGTCATCCTCGGGAAAAGCGCCCAGGGCCATCAAGGTTGTAGTGACCGGGATATTATTATGATGAGCAAACTCATAAAGCTCTTTAGAAGCACCCGAGGATATTATGCCTCCCCCAGCATAGATAACCGGTCTTTCTGATCTGTCAATTTCTCTGGCTGCTAATTTTATCTGTTTGGGGTTTCCCTCATAGTGAGGATTGTAGCTTCTTATTTTAACCTCATCGGGATAAGGAGCACTGGTGGAGGAATTTTGTACATCTTTGGGAAGGTCAACCAGTACCGGTCCGGGACGGCCAGAACGTGCTATATAAAAGGCTTCCCTTAATATGCAGGGAAGCTCATCCACATTCTTAACCAGATAGTTGTGCTTGGTAATAGAATAAGTTATGCCGGTTATGTTAGCTTCCTGAAAGGCGTCATTTCCTATCATATAAGTGGGAACCTGTCCTGTAAGAGCAACCACAGGAATAGAATCCATGTAAGCAGTGGCAAGACCGGTGACAAGATTGGTGGCTCCAGGACCGGAGGTAGCAATACACACACCAACACGTCCTGTGGCTCTTGCATAACCATCGGCAGCATGACAGGCTGCCTGTTCATGGCGAGTGATAATATGACGTATCCGGGGCGTATCATACAAAACATCGTAAATAGGAATAACCGCACCTCCAGGATAACCAAATACAGTATCTACCCCCTCTTTAATCAAAGCCTCTATTACTATTTCAGCCCCTGTTCTCTTTTTCAATATTTCCCTCCTGTTTTCATAACTGCCGCCCGCAGCAATATTTATATTTTTTGCCACTTCCACAGGGACAGGGATCATTGCGCCCTATTTTTGATCTTGTTCTTTTGTTTTTCTGCAGTTTCTTCCCTAACATAGATGAGCTACTTTTACCTGCTCCGGTTAGAACCGGTTGAGGAGAAACTTTTCTAAAAGAAGGTTTTCTTGTAATCTGGACTTTAAATATCAGCTCTGAAACTTCTTCTTTTATTCTCTGAATTAAATCCTCAAACATATCATAAGCTTCCCTCTTATACTCAACAAGAGGGTCTCTCTGTCCATATCCTCTCAACCCTATCCCTTCCTTGAGAGAATCCATAGCGTAAAGGTGGTCTTTCCAGCGAGAATCAACGGTATGCAGAAGAACCATTCTCTCCAGCTCTCTCATCAGCTCTTCCCCTATCTCTTCCTCTCTTTTGGTGTAGGCTTTTTTTACTGCATCAGCAATCTTTTCTTTTATACCGTCTCTTGTATAAATTCCTTTCAAATCATCAACGTATATATCAGCAGAAAAAAGATTCCTGATCTTTTTTGTTAAATTCAACAAATCCCACTCTTCAGGGCGAACTTTCTCATCGGTATAGAATGAAACTATACTGTCAATGGTATCTGTTATCATTTCCCAGATTTGATCTTTCAAATTCTTGTTCTCCAGGATTTTGCGTCTTTCACTGTAGATTATCTCACGTTGCTGGTTCATCACGTCATCGTATTCCAGAAGCTGTTTTCTTATCTCAAAATTTCTCCTTTCCACCCTCTGCTGGGCTCTCTCTAAGGCTCTTGTAATCCAGGGATGTTCTATTGGTTGATTCTCGGGAATTTTTAACCTTGTCATAACCGCGGCAATTCTTTCTGAGCCAAATATACGCATCAGCTCATCTTCAAGAGAAACATAAAATTGTGCTGTCCCAGGAGCTCCCTGGCGTCCTGCTCTTCCCCTTAACTGATTATCTATACGGCGGGACTCGTGTCTTTCCGTACCAATTACAAACAGTCCCCCCAGTTCTTTCACTCCTTCTCCAAGTTTAATATCTGTTCCCCTTCCTGCCATATTGGTAGCAATGGTTACTGCTCTTTTTTGTCCTGCTTGAGCTACTATCTGTGCTTCTTTTTCATGATACTTGGCATTAAGGACAGTGTGAGGTATTCCCCTTTCTTTCAGCATCCGGGAAAGCTTTTCTGACTTTTCCACCGATCTTGTACCTACAAGGACCGGCCGTTCCTTTTTATAAAGTTCCTCTATTTTCTCTATTACGGCTTCAAACTTGGCTTTTTCAGTCTGATAGATTTTATCCTCCAGTTCTTCCCTCTGGCAGGGCTTGTGGGTAGGAATAACTATTACTTCCAAACCATATATCTTCATAAACTCTTCAGCTTCAGTGGCAGCTGTTCCTGTCATTCCACAGAGTTTTTCATACATTCTAAAGTAATTCTGCAAAGTAATAGTGGCAAGGGTCTGATTCTCACTTCTTATTGCAACTCCTTCCTTAGCCTCTACTGCCTGATGGAGACCGTCACTCCAGCGTCTACCGGGCATCAGTCTTCCGGTAAACTCGTCTATAATCACCACCTCTCCATCTTTAATCTGTCTCTTATACACATCTGACGCTGCCGACGAAGGCTTAGGTGTAGATCTCGGTGGTCGCCGTATCA
>CBFDTW010000107.1:0-3575 GCA_965613085.1 uncultured bacterium
GCAGAAGACGGCATACGAGATCATGCCTAGTCTCGTGGGCTCGGAGATGTGTATAAGAGACAGGAATATTGATAAGGTAAAGATTTCAATGATTGGTGCAGGAGCGGCAAATATGGCTATAGCAAGGCTTCTTATCTCTGCTGGAGTTGTGCCCGGTAATATAATTATGACCGACAGCAAGGGAATTCTTCATCCGGACAGGAAAGATATTGATAGAGAAAAGAATAAACACAAGTGGGATATGTGCTTAAAGAGCAATTCAGAACGTAGAAAAGGAGATACAAGAGAAGCCATGGAAGGAGCAGATGTTTGTATTGCTTGCTCCAGACCTGGTCCTGGAACAATAAAACCGGAATGGGTTAAAGGAATGGCAAAAGATGCTGTGGTATTTGCCTGTGCCAATCCCATTCCTGAGATATGGCCCTGGGAGGCGAAAGAGGCAGGAGCAAGGATAGTTGCAACCGGCCGTTCTGATTTCCCCAATCAGGTTAACAATTCCCTGGGATTTCCCGGGATATTTAGAGGGGCTCTGGATGTCAGGGCAAGAACCATTACCGATGAGATGTGCATAGCTGCTGCTAAAGAACTTGCAAAATGTGCAGAGGATAAGGGTTTAAATGAAGAATACATTGTTCCCACCATGGATGAATGGGAGGTGTTTCCCAGAGAGGCAACTGCTGTAGGAATGAAAGCAATTGAGCAGGGGGTTGCCAGGATAAATATTACAAGGGATGAGCTTTACAAAAAAGCCTCTTCTGTCATAAAAAGAGCAAGAGATACGGTGAAGCTTTTAATGGAGGAAAAGATAATTCCACCGGCTCCAGAAAGTTAAAAAACAAAGTTTAAGAGAGGGAGGTAAAAGGTGAGAGAAATCAGGGCAGATAAGATCACCAGAGCTGTTAAAAATTTGTGTATGGATGCCAATTATTGTCTTCCCCAGGATGTTGTAGATGCCTTAAAGAAAGGCTATGTGGAGGAGGAGTCACCTGTAGGTAAGGATATTTTGCAGCAGATATTGAAAAATGTTGAAATTGCCAAGAAAGAGAAAATCCCCCTTTGCCAGGACACCGGTGTTGCTGTTTTTTTTGTGGATCTGGGGCAAGAGGTGAAAATTGTGGGAGGAAGTTTAGAAGATGCCATAAATGAGGGGGTAAGACAGGGTTATACCGAAGGATACTTGCGAAAATCTATGGTTAGTGATCCTCTTTTTGAGCGCACCAACACCAGAGATAACACCCCTTCTATAATTCACATCCGGGTTGTTCCAGGTGACAGGATAAAAATTGTGATTGCTCCAAAGGGCGGAGGGGCAGAAAATATGAGCAGAGTGGCTATGTTAAAACCCGCAGATGGAGTGGAAGGAGTGAAAAATTTTGTGATTGAGACAGTAAAAAAAGCCGGGCCCAATCCCTGTCCTCCTGTAGTAGTAGGAGTGGGAATTGGGGGTGATTTTGAAGAAGCAGCTTTTCTTGCCAAAAAAGCTCTTTTGAGAAAAATTGGTGAACATAACCCTGATCCAAAATATGCCAGGTTGGAAGATGAGCTTCTTACCAGTATAAACAATCTGGGTATTGGTCCCCAGGGATTGGGGGGAAGAACGACTGCTCTTGCGGTAAACATAGAGTGGCTGCCCTGTCATATTGCCTCTTTACCTGTAGCAGTAAATATCCAGTGCCATGCAGCAAGACATAAGGAGATAGAAATTTAGGGAGGTGCAAGGATAAATGGCAAATGAAATTAAATTAACCACTCCTTTATCCGATAAAGATGTGGAAAAGCTTAAAATCGGGGATAAAGTTTTACTTAATGGAGTTATATATACCGGTCGTGACGCAGCACATAAAAGATTGGTAGAAGCACTTAAAAAAGGAGAAAAGCTCCCCTTTAACCCACAAGGTCAGGTAATTTATTATGTGGGTCCTGCTCCAGCAAGACCTGGCAAGGTTATTGGTCCTGCAGGACCTACTACCAGTTACAGAATGGACCCTTATGCTCCCCTGCTTATGGAGGCAGGAATAAAAGGGATGATAGGTAAAGGTTCTCGGTCAGATGTGGTAAAGGAGGCTATGAAAAAATACAAAGCCGTTTACTTTGCAGCTATTGGCGGAGCTGCTGCTCTCCTGTCCGAGCAGATTAAAAAAGCAGAGGTTATTGCTTATGAGGACCTGGGCACAGAAGCTGTACGCAGGTTAGAGGTGGAGGATTTTCCGGTAATTGTGGTTAACGATGTAAAAGGAGGGGATTTATACGAGGAAGGAGTGAAAAAATACAGTAGAATTTAGCTTCTTTATTCATTCCACCTTTCTACCAGATAGGACTTGCAGTCTTCAAAGGTAAGAGCTTGACTTTCAATTAGTCTTTCTGCCTGCTCATTGTTCATTGCCTCGGTTTCCTTGATAAAGGAGGCTACTCTTATCTGGTAAATGGGGACGAGACTCCATAAAAGGTGGGATTTATCTATTTTGTCAATTTTTTTGTGATAGGCTAACATGTAGTCGTAAACTATTTTAGCCCAGGCAGAGGAATATAAAAGGTCTTTTCCTTCTTTTACTCTGAGAAGATGCTTGAAATTTAGTCTTTCTAAAATTCTCTCCCAGAGGGGGGAAAATCTTTCCCATCCTGCTCTAAAATTTGCCTCTAATCTTTGTACAGAGAAGGTTACCTTATCCGGCTTTGCAAATTCAATTTTCCCGGTTATTCTGGGATTCACACTTCCTCTTATTTTTTTCCATCTTTTCTCGTATTTTTCCGCCAGATTAAACATCGTTCCTACTACCTGTCTGAACATAGGTGTTAGGGAAATCGGGTCTTTGGGGTTATGGGATTTTGCCCCAAGTGGAGATTCTCCGATTCTGTATCCGTGGCAGATAGCTGTGGTTGTCATAAATATATCTATACCGAACCTTGCTACATCAGTATTCCATACATTTTGCTCCAGATACTCACGGGCCAGTTCTGAACAAAAAGCAAAGTCTCCCCCAATAGGTTGACGAACCCTTATCCCGTATAAAGCTCTCGTTAGAGGATAGGCTATATCGTTGGTGATGGTAGCATCGTATTTATGGCGCAAGTATAAAGGAGCAACAAAGTCACATCTTTCTTCTATAATGGGGCCGATCATCTTTTTGACCCAATCAGGCTTAATAGAGCGAAGATCAGCATCAAGACATAAACCTGCTTTAGCTTTAAGAATGCATACTGCAGCAAATACCGCTCGTAGGGCACTACCCTTACCAGCAGGTCCTCTGTAAATAGTTGCTATCTTTTCCACTTTTCCTGTGTCTACACTTTCAGCTTTTTCCCGGGTATCATCAGTAGAACCACCGTCAGAGACGATTATCACGCTTTTATAATCAGGATAAAACTTTTCTAAACCGCAACTCACCTGAGATAAAACATTTTCTATAGTATCCTCATTGTAGTAGCTGGGTATACCTACTACAATGTCAGCTTCTTTTATTCTTTCCAGTTTTTGCTTTATATCTTCTCTTAAGAAAGGAAAATTCATTATATCTCCCTTAGATCTGTCTCTTATACACATCTGACGCTGCCGACGAAGGCTTAGGTGTAGATCT
>CBFDTW010000108.1:0-3397 GCA_965613085.1 uncultured bacterium
TGATACGGCGACCACCGAGATCTACACCTAAGCCTTCGTCGGCAGCGTCAGATGTGTATAAGAGACAGATATAGACCTTTTGATTAACGCTACCTGCTGTGGTATGCATGAAGGAGACCCCTCACCAGTTAACCTGGAAAAGTTTCCTCCTTCTCTTTACGTTTATGATGTTGTTTATAATAGAAAAACAGAGCTTTTAAAAGATGCAGAAAAGATTGGTTTAAAATGCCAGGGGGGGCTGGAGATGCTTATCTGGCAAGGAGCTTTGTCCTTTGAGCTGTGGACGGGGGAAAAAGCTCCCCTTGATAGGATGAGGCAAGCTCTGATGGAGGGTTTAAGGTTAAAACAATGAGTACACAACTTCGCTATCTGACCTCCGGAGAATCTCATGGCCAGGGTCTTCTGGTCATTCTGGAAGGTATTCCCTCGGGTCTTGAGCTTAAAAAAGAATATATTAATCGCCAGTTAAAGCGACGTCAGAGCGGTTACGGAAGAGGAAAGAGAATGAGAATAGAAAAGGATGAGGCAAGGATACTTTCTGGAGTTCGCTGGGGAAAAACTCTGGGTTCTCCTATATCGCTTTTTGTCCCTAACCTGGACTGGAAAAACTGGGAAAGGATAATGGCAGTTGAAGAGCCAGAGGATGAGGATTTTGCAAGTTTGCCTTTGTTTACAAGACCTCGTCCGGGTCATGCAGATCTTGTGGGAGGGATAAAGTACAATTTTCAGGATTTGCGAAATGTTCTGGAAAGGGCAAGTGCCAGGGAGACGGTGGCAAAAGTGGCAGCAGGTGCTGTTTGCAAAAGGCTGCTGGATGAGTTTGGCATCTTGGTTTTATCTCGCGTAATCCAGATTGGAAAAGCAAAAGATGAAAGTAGCTGGAAGTGTTTCCTTGATAATCCTGCAAGGATTGAGGACTCTCCCGTTCGCTGTCTGGACAAAGAAGCCGAGAAAAATATGATTGAGCTTATAGATGAGGTAAGACAGAAAGGTGACAGTCTGGGAGGTATCTTTGAAGTTATAGTTGCAGGAGTTCCTCCGGGTCTGGGAAGCTATATTCAATGGGACCTTAAACTGGATGCCCGCCTTGCCTTTGCTCTGATGAGCATACAGGCGATAATTGGTGTGGAGATAGGAGCAGGGTTTGAGGGAGCCTCCTTTTTTGGCTCTCAATTTCAAGATGAGATAGCCTATAATAAAAAAAGAGGTTTTTACCGTCTGAGTAATCGATGTGGAGGCATTGAAGGAGGAATGACCACGGGAGAGCCAGTGGTGCTAAGAGCGGCTATGAAGCCAATATCCACCCTGGCAAAGCCTTTAAGATCCGTGGATATTGTTAGCAAAAAGGAAGTTAAAGCAGCCAGGGAAAGGTCAGATGTCTGTGCGGTCCCAGCAGCTTCAGTTATAGCAGAGGCAGCCTGTGCCATAGAGATTGCACGGGCAATGAGGGAAAAATTCGGGGGAGATAGCCTTGAAGAGATGAAGCGAAATTACCTTTCCTACATGGATTATGTAAAAGAAAGATGAATATTATTTTAACCGGCTTTATGGCAACAGGTAAAAGCAGTATAGGAAAACAGCTTGCTAATATTCTGGGCAAAAGATATATTGATGTAGATGAGATTATTGAAAAAAGGGAAGGTCGCTCCATCTCTCAGATTTTTGCCCGGGAGGGGGAGGAGTATTTTCGCAGGGTGGAGAGCCAGGTGATTAAGGAGTTTTCCGGGGTGGATGGGTATGTGATTTCTACAGGAGGGGGAGCTGTCTTGAGAAAAGAGAATGTGCAACAGTTAAGAAAAAGAGGGGTTCTAATCTGCCTTAAGGCAAAGCCGGAGGTAATTCTTGAAAGAACCAGGGATAACATGGAAAGACCTCTTTTGCAAGGAGCAGGTGATAAGAGGGAAAAAATTAAAAAACTTCTTAAAAAAAGGGCCCCTTTTTATTCTCAAGCTGATATTATGATTGATACCTCCTCCCTTTCGGTTTCAGAGGCTGTGGGGAAAATAGTTAAAATTCTTGCCCCGGAAAAACTAAAGGTAAGGCTGGGGGAAAGAAGTTATCCTATTTTTATCGGTGCCTCTATTGATGAGATAGGCGAGATTGCAAAAGATTTTAAAATAGGGAAAAAGATACTTATCATTTCCGATACCAATGTTTTTCCTCTTTATGGAGATAGGGTGAAAAACTCTCTGGAAGAGGAGGGATACCAGGTGCGCTGGCTCCAGCTTCCCCCAGGAGAAAAGTCAAAATCACTTGCCCGGGCAAGAAGAATCTATAACTTCTGCCTGGAAACAGAGCTTGATAGAACCTCATCAATTCTTGCCCTGGGAGGAGGAGTTGTGGGAGATGTGGCAGGGTTTGTAGCAGCTACTTTCCTTAGAGGAATTAATTTTATCATGGTTCCAACTACACTTCTTTCCCAGGTTGACTCCTCGGTGGGAGGGAAAGTGGGAGTTAACCTTCCGCAGGGGAAAAACCTGGTGGGTGCCTTTTATCAACCCAGATTTGTGTTAATAGACCCTCTTGTTTTAAGGACTTTATCTTTTAGAAGGATGAAGGAAGGGATGGCCGAGGTTGTAAAATGCGCCATTATAAAAAATGGTAATTTTTTCTCTTATCTGGAAGGAAATCTTGCCGGGGTGATGAAAAAGGACCTTCAGACCTTAAAAACTGTAATAGCAACATCACTCAGGGTAAAAATTCAGGTGGTGGAAGAGGACGAAAAGGAGGAAAAAGGTGTAAGGCAGGTATTGAATTTTGGACACACTATAGCTCATGCTATTGAGGCAGTATCAGGATTTGCAAGGTATACCCACGGAGAAGCAGTAGCTATAGGAATGATAGGTGCGGCCAGAATAGGAGAGGAGATGGGTATTTTCCCTTCAACTCATCTTGAAAGACTGATGAAACTTTTGAGAAGGGTTAGGCTTCCCACCCGGGCAAGAGGATTAAACCCTGCAAAGATTCTTCAGGCTTTAAAGGTTGATAAGAAGATAAGAGAGGGAAGGTTATTTTTTGTAGTACCTCAAAAAATCGGTAGGGTGCATCTCAGGGATGATGTGCCTTACGCCCTGGTAGAAAAGGTGGTAAAGGAGCTTGTCAGATGATAAACATTTTAATTATCCACGGTCCCAATCTTAACTTGCTGGGAGAAAGGGAACCAGAGTGGTATGGCATGGCTTCTCTTTCATCTGTTAATGAGTTGATAATTGAAAGGGCAAAAAAATTAAATTGTGAGGTAAGGATCAGACAATCCAACTCAGAAGGAGAAATCGTCGACCTCATCCAGAGGGCAAAAGGATGGGCCAGGGGAATTATAATTAACCCCTGTCTCTTATACACATCTCCGAGCCCACGAGACTAGGCATGATCTCGTATGCCGTCTTCTGCTTGAAAA
>CBFDTW010000109.1:0-3369 GCA_965613085.1 uncultured bacterium
TTTTCAAGCAGAAGACGGCATACGAGATCATGCCTAGTCTCGTGGGCTCGGAGATGTGTATAAGAGACAGATCAGGGGCAGAGGTGGTTTCTCTTCGTCATGGTCCCCATATTAAAGTAAAGGTTCCAGGAGATGGCTTTTTTCCAGAGATTGAGGTTTCCAAAATCGTTCAAGAAGTCGATTTTCTGGTAGGTGTTGCGGCAATGAAATCAGCAAACATTACCACTGTGACTCTGGGTTTGAAAAATATGAAGGGACTGGTGAGACCTTCCTGGAAGAGGAAATTTCACTGCGAGGGATTAAACCAGGGTATTGTGGATTTAAATCTTGCAGTGAAACCAGCTTTTACCATTATTGATGCAACATTTGGCAAGGACCTATCCGCACGGGTTTGCTATCCGGTAGGTTTGATTATAGCAAGTAAGGATCCTGTAGCCGCAGATGCTGTTTGTGCAAGGATTATGGGATTCGATCCCGAGGAGGTAGAGCATATAAGGTTAGCTGAAAAGGCAGGATTGGGTAAGCTTGATCCAGAAGATATTGAGATTAGAGGAGAAAAGATTGAGAAATGGGTGGGTAAGTTCCCCTTTTCTTTCCCCAAGGACCCTTTTAAACTGGCAGAGAAAACTCAAGGAGGTATAAAGATCATCCAAGGGAATCCTTGTAGTATTTGCTTGAATGAGCTGGGTCAATCTCTTGCCTTGCATGAGGGTAACTTAAAGGATTTTAAAGATATAACAATTCTGGTGGGACCTGAGGCAAAGCTGGACACCTCATCAAGATACATTATTCTCTTTGGCAGGTGTCTTAAAAAATACAAGGATACAGGCATTTACGTGCATGGCTGTCCTCCCCATGAGTATGAGCCTGCTAAGACAGGCTCACTGAGAAAAGTTCTAACTGAGATTTTGGAAAAAGATAGCTAAAAGGCTGAAAAAATCACTTAATTCCTACAGGTAGATGTATACCTTCCTGTAGTTGATAGTTGAAAGGAGTTATCTGATGAGAGCAGCTGTTTGGTATGGTGATGGAAAGATAAAACTTGAGGAGCGAGATGAACCCTCTTTAAAAGAAGGAGAGGTTTTGATAAAGGTTGAAGCTTGTGGGCTTTGTGGCACAGATTTGATGATCTATAGGGGTAAATTCCCCCGCTCCCGCCCTCCTCTTATTCCTGGTCACGAGTTTTCCGGAAGGATAAGCGCTATAAGGGATACCCATTCCAATCTGAAGATAGGAGATAGAGTGGTGGTGAATCCTCTTTTGTTTTGTGGTAGATGTACTGCCTGTAAGAGGGGTTTTACCAATGCCTGTCCAAAACTGGGATTAATAGGGGTTGATATAGATGGCGCCTTTGCAGAGTATGTGAAGGCCTCCTCTGAGAAGGTGTTAAGGATACCTTCTGATTTCCCTTTTGATGTTGCGGCTTTAGTTGAGCCTGTAGCTGTAGCTTTCCATGCAGTTAGAATCTCAGCTTGTGAGGTTGGCGACTCTATCCTGGTTTTGGGAGCAGGACCTATTGGCATACTCATTGCTATGATTGCAAGAATAGCTGGAGCATCTGAGGTTATTCTGGCAGAGGTTTCCAGATATCGGCTTGATTTTGCTGAAAAACTTGGGTTTTCGGTGATTGATTCTACAAGAGATGATCCTGTACAGAAAATTCATAGTATTACCAAAGGAGAGGGTGTAGATTTAGTATTTGATACAGCAGCTGTTCCTCAAATGGCAGGTAAACTTATTGCTTTAACAAGGCCTAAGGGTAAGATAATTATCGTTGGACTTTACAAACAGCTTGCAAAAATAGACCTTTTGAATATGATTTTCAAAGAAGCCCATCTTCAAGGCTCAAGGGTTTACACTGAGGTGGATTTTGAAAAAGCTGTTAAACTTGTCACCTCAGAGAAGCTAAAAGTAGATTCCTTGCTCACCAACCAACTGCACCTGGGTGAGGCGATAGAAGGTATAGGGCTGTTGGAGAAAGGTGAGGATGTGATGAAGATAATTTTATCTCCCTGATGGAAGGTGATATACCCATGCTAAAGGGATTAGTATTTGATATACAAAGATACTCCATTCATGATGGACCCGGAATTCGGACTCTGGTTTTTATGAAAGGTTGCCCTCTTCATTGCCTCTGGTGTTGCAATCCAGAATCTCAGTCCCCCTCTCAAGAGATTATGTTTACTCCCATCAAATGTATCGGATGTGGAAGGTGTGTCAAGGTTTGTCCTACAGGTGCTGCGGGGAAAAAAAATCCACTGGAAGCTCACCAGCTCTGTGTTGTCTGTGGAAGGTGTGTTGAGGCTTGTCCCAGCACTGCAAGACAGATGGTTGGAAGGTATATGATGGTAGATGAGGTTATAGAGGAGGTAGAAAAGGATATCCTTTTCTACCAGCGCTCAGGGGGAGGAGTAACGGTAACTGGAGGAGAACCTCTGATGCAGGCAGATTTTGTCAGGATGCTTCTTAAAAGCTGTAAGGAAAAAGGTATTCACACTGCTATTGAAACCTGTGGTTATGCCAGATGGGAGGATTTCAAAAAGGTACTTGAGTATGTAGATCTTGTGCTTTATGATATAAAGCATATGGATACTCAAAGGCACAAAGAGCTCACCGGGGTTGGAAATGAGTTAATCCTTCAAAACGCTAAAAAAGTAGCTGAATTAGGAAAAGATATGATAATCCGGGTACCTGTTATTCCTAACTGCAATGACTCCCTTAAAAATATGCAGGCCATTTCTGAATTTGCAAGAACCTTACAAGGGGTAGAGGAAATTCATTTATTACCCTATCATCGCCTGGGTGAATCAAAATATGATAGATTAGGTAAGAATTACAAACTTAAAGGGGTAAAACCCCTTGATAAAGAATCCTTATCCGAGCATAAAAAGATTATAGAATCGTACAACTTAAGAGTCCAAGTGGGGGGATAGGTAAGTTAAAATACAATATAAAGAGACCTCCCACTTCCTCACCCCAGATAAAAAATTATTCGAGCTCATAAAATAGAGCAGCAGCGTTAAAGTAAGGCAATCTATGAGACGGCAAAAGTGTTTGTGGCTAATTTGGCCTTAAAATTAAAATGGTGTTTGATTGTTAGTAATTTTTTGGAGGATAAAAAAAGGGTGTTTGATAGGTATCCAAAGGAGGGATGAGGATGGATTATGATGGGTAGAGATATCCTTGAGGGATCCTGAACAAATTGATAAAGCTAAGCTACACAGGGTATTGGAAGAAAGTGGTATTTCCTTAGCCTCCATAGCTACCGGTCAGGCTGCCTTAAAAGATGGTTTGACCTTTACAGATCCTGATGAGAAGATAAGAGAAGCAGCGGTTAATAGGATCATAAAACAAATAGATCTTGCTTCG
>CBFDTW010000110.1:0-3280 GCA_965613085.1 uncultured bacterium
GATACGGCGACCACCGAGATCTACACCTAAGCCTTCGTCGGCAGCGTCAGATGTGTATAAGAGACAGTTTCTGTTCTCTACCACTTTGTTAAGGTAATTGTAAGCTACAGAATAGGCAAGACCTGCAACAAGATCAGGGATGGGAACTCCTCTCTGGAGGTGCTCAAAAAGAGCTGATTCCATAAAGACTGTACATCTATCTCCAAGATCAGCTGGATTTTCAGCAGTAAAAGCGATATTTTCAAATTCTTTTTTTATGTTTATCTTTAACTCATCAGCCTGTTCCTCCAGGAATGATCCTGTTCCTGCAGCACAAGCCTTATTCATGGTAAAATCAACTATTACTCCTCTATCCAGACTGATGTATTTTGAATCTTGACCGCCAATTTCAAATATGGTGTCAACTTCGGGATCTATATTAAGGGCACCCTTAGCCTGGGCAGTTATTTCATTTTTAATGACGTCGGCTCCTATAAAGGCACCTATCATGTACCTTCCTGAACCAGTAACTCCAACCCCTCTTATTTTTACTTTTTCCCCTACTTTTTCCTTGACCTCTCTCAGTCCATCTTGAACAGCTTTTATAGGTTTTCCTGCAGTAGGAAGGTAACTTTTGGCAATGAGCTGATTATTACTATCTATAATAGCTACATTTGTGCTGACCGAACCCACATCAACTCCCAGGTAAGCATCTACAGGTTCCTCATCTTTAAGAAATACATAGTTTTCTTGTTCTCGAGAAAGCTTTTTATCTTCAAAATCAAAAGAAAGTTTTGGTAAAGCTCCTTTTTCTTCTTTTATCCTGATAGAGGTTTTTAATTTATCCGGGTTAAAATTATTAACTTCTCTTTTTTCCCTCAGCAAAAGAGCTGCCCCCAGTGCTCCCAGGGAGAAAAAATGGGGCAGGATTATAATATCCTCGCGTTGCAAAACTTTCCTGAAAGCTACAAGCATTGCTTTATTAGCAGCAACTCCTCCTTGAAAGGAAATCGGTCCTTTAAAGTTTTTTCCTCGGGCAATATTGCTACGGTAACTTCTAACCAGAGCTTCACAGAGACCCATGGTTATATCTCTCATGGGAGTGGCTTTTTGCTGGAGATGGATCATATCAGATTTGGCAAATACAGCACATCTCCCAGCAAGGCGGGCAGGATTGGTGGATTTCAGCGCTTCTTTAGCAAATTCCTCTTCAATGTCAAGTTCAAGCCTTTTGGCTTGCTGATCCAAAAATGACCCTGTACCTGAGGCACAACTGGAGTTCATTCCGAAATCTATTACCTCTCCTTGATTATTTAGAGAGATAAATTTGGCATCCATACCCCCTATGTCAATTATGGTTCTTATGGAAGGGTCAATATGGTGGGTTCCTTTTGCCTGGGCAATTACCTCTTCAAAATAGGGAACTTCCCACTCTTTGCTTAAAAGTTCACCATTTGATCCGGTTATTGCTACTGAGTTAAAGGGATAGGTTGGATATATTTTTTTTAGAATCTCTCTTGCCTTTTCCAGGGGCTGTCCGTTATGACGAGTGTATTCTTGCTCGTAAATAATTTTACCTTCTTGGTTTATAATCACCATATTTACAGAGATTGACCCCAGGTCTAACCCTGCAATATATCTATCCATCTCTTACCCTCTTGTTACAGGTTAATTTTCTGGGATTATAGCATAAAGAAGGGCTCTGTCAACCGCAAATAAAGAAGCTTTCTTAAGATTTGCATCCGACAAAAATGATAAAAGGTGAGGAAAAAACTAAAGTTTTAGAAAAAAAATAGATATACTGAAATAAATAATAAGGGAAAAAATATCAAGGATGGTAGTGATTAAAGGACCGGAGACAACGGCAGGATCAAGTTTTAATCTTTTGCAAATAAGGGGAAGAAGTGAACCCACGGAGGTGGCAATTATAATTGTTATAAGCATACTAAAGGCAACACAAATTCCCAGAAGGGAGCTTTTCTGGAGTAAAAGAGCCCTTAAAAGAACCAGTGCCCCTAAGGGAATACCAAGAAGGCCTCCTATTAAAATTTCTCTTTTCACTACTGCCCATATATTTTTTATTTTTACCTCTCCTATTGCTAACCCTCTTACTACGGCCATAGCTGCCTGAGTTCCCGCATTACCCGCGGTATCCATCAGGACAGGTATATAGAAAGCCAGGGCCACAACGCTTTCCAGGGCAAATGAAAAACGTTGCATTACTATTCCGGAAAAAAACCCGGTAATACCGAGAATAATTAGCCAGGTCAATCTATTTCTGGCAATAATTGCGGGTCGCATCTTCATATATTCCTCTGTATGCTCACCTGCTGCCCCAAACTTATACATATCTTCTGTGTTTTCCTCTCTTATAACGTCAATAACATCATCTACGGTAATTATACCTTTCATTTTTCCAGCTTCATCAACCACCGGCAGGGCTAAAAGATCATAATTAGCTATTTCTTTTGCCACCTCTTCCTGATCCATGTTAACAGGCAAGGCAATGGGATTTTTGTGCATCAGTTTGCTCACTTTCTCTTCAGGATTTGCCAGAATAAGCTCTTTTAGAGAAAGAACTCCAACCAGTTTATCCTCCCTATCAAGCACATAGATGTAGTATACCATTTCCAGATCCTTTGCGATTTTCCTGAGTATTTGAAATGCCTGCTCCACGGTCATATCCTCTCTTATACTGGCAAATTCTGTGGTCATTCTTCCTCCGGCACTGGTGGATGGATACCTCATCAACTCCTCTACATCTTGTGCCTCCTCTTTAGCCATTATAGAGAGAAATCGGTTAACTGTTTCCGGAGGAAGTTCTTCAAAAAGGTCCGCCCTTTCATCTGGGGCAAGCTCGTTTAAAAGTCTACCCTTTCTTGCATCATCAATTGTTCCCAGAATCTCTATTTGTTCCTTTTCATCAAGTTTTTCAAATACATCGGCGGCAAAATCAATATCCCATAAGGAAAAAAGATACACTTTTTCTTTTAAAGGAAATTCTCTTAAAACCTGTGCTACCTCTACAGGTTCGTAATCTTTAAAAATTTCTTTTAACTCTTCTCTGTTTTTTTGCGCAAGAAGTTCCTTTATTTCAGGCAAAATCAGATATATTCTTGAATATGTCTTTTCCATTTTTTACTTTCCAAGGTTTAGAGATACACCCTTTTTATAAACGAGAATTCCTCAGGCAGGAAAAAGCTAAAGGGATGCATCCCTATTTTTTTTAATTAGAGGGTGAGAATTAGAAATAACAGAACCTGTCTCTTATACACATCTGACGCTGCCGACGAAGGCTTAG
>CBFDTW010000111.1:0-3206 GCA_965613085.1 uncultured bacterium
CTCATAGGGTGTCTTGGGGACATCATACTTTCTGTGGATCTTTCCCTTAATCCTTACCTTCTCCTTTAGCTTCATCACCGGCTGGAAGAAGTTCTTGTAGGGTGCTAACACATCTCGATAAAGGCTGTTGATAATCTTTTGTTCTTTGTCAGTATCATATCGCAGGTGTCCAATGGTGCCCCTAACATGAGTTGAGTTCTTCTGTTCTACGAAGCAGTTATCATTCTTCTTATAGCCTCTTGACCTGGAAAATCCAATTCCCTCAGCCTTAGCATATCTTACCAGGTGCCAGTTGATAAAGGCAGTATCATTATCTGAGTGGATTTCCAGCCAGACAAAGGGAGCTCTTTTCCTTATGTTGGTTAAGGCCTTGAATGTCCTTTCCTGACCACTACCCATTATCGCCTCTGCCTCCCACCAACCGGTAGCAATATCCACCACACTTAAGCTGTTGATGAACAGTCCAGAAGCAGAGGATCCACAATGCAAGACTAAATCTATCTGCACCTGACCAACTAAGGATCTATCCCAGCCGCCTGCCTTAATTGGTATCTCCTGATAGATGAGGGAATTGTTCCCACGACGGTGTTTTCTTTCTCGATGTAGAACCTGTTTTTGATGTCCGAGCTTTCGATCAATGGTGGCGGGAGATATTTTCTTCAACTTCTCTGCCACCTCGTCCGGTATCAAAAGCTCCTCCAGCTCTCTCAAATTATCTACCTGCTTTTTAAGTATCGGCTCCAGTCTTTGTCCGCAGGGATAGTCAAAGATCTCCCAAACCTTCACCAGGGCTGTCCTTACATGGCCATCGTAGATTTCCTCTCTTTTTCTCTTCTTAGGGGCTGAGGGAATGGGAGAGTTTATCTTCCTGATGACGTATTTTCTATTCTGCCCGGTATTCTGGCAATACTCATCCAGAATGGAGGATTTCTCCTTTTTTGACTTTGCCTTAAAGTACCTATCTTGCAGGACCTTGAGGTATTGGTTTCTTGCGTCCATATTCATCTCCTTACCTCCCTGGAGCAAATAAAATACCCAGGGAGGATTGTATCATATTTCGGTTACTTTTTAAATGATTCAACCAGTACCTCTTCGGTTACATTATAGATGATTTGATGCGTCCAGTTGACAGGAAGGCATAATTTAATAATATATACAAGGCAAAAAGGTTAATTAAATAAAAATTCAAGAGTGCGCCTGTAGCTCAATTTGGATAGAGCAGCGGACTTCGGATCCGCGGGCTGGGGGTTCGAGTCCCTCCAGGCGTGCCAGAGAAGAGGCAGCTTTGGAGGTGAGGTAAATGGGGAAATTTGAGGAGCTTGGTAAAAAGTTAGATAAATTAGCTGAAGAGGTAAGATCTGCTACTCAAACCGGAATAGAGAAAACCGCTGCAGAAACCAAAGAATGGAGAAAATATCTTGATGATTTAGCAGAGAAAATTAAAAAAACTGCCCAGGAAGGTCTTGAAAGGTTTACTGCAGAAACTAAGGAGCTTGGACAGGTGGCAAGACTCAGATCCCAGATTAAAGATCAAAAAAGACAACTTCAGGAAGAATTTCAGAAGATGGGTGAGCTTGCTTTCCAACTGAAAATTTATGAAAAGGTGGAGGAGGAAGAGTTAAAGAGGTTAGGGGAAAAAATTTCCGGCCTGGAAAAAGAGATAAAAGAAAAAGAAGAAAAAATAAAGAAGCTAAAAAGCGGGTAGGGAAGGTAAAAGATATTGAGCAGTTTTTCCAGAGTTATCCTTTATACAGACGGAGCTTCTTTGGGTAACCCGGGAAAGGCAGGAATAGCTTTTCTACTTTACACTCCTGAGCACAAACTGATAAAAGAAGGCGGCAGTTTTATTGGAACCACCACCAATAACGTTGCAGAGTATCTTGCTTTAATCTACGGGATGCAGGAAGCTCTGAGAGTAGGAGCAAGAAAACTTGTCTGCTATACCGATTCTCAGCTTTTGGTTCGTCAGTTAAACGGGGAGTACAGGGTTCGAGATAAAAACCTTCTGCTGTTTTACAATCAGGTAAAACACCTGGAAACTTTTTTTGAAACGGTCAAATTCTGCCATATCTCCAGGACCTGTAATACTAGAGCTGACAGGTTAGCTAAGGAAGCTGCAAAGAGGATGAGAGAATGGGTGACCGCGGGGAAAATGCTCCCTGAGGAAAGTCCGGGCACCTCTGGTGACACTGGGTAATCCCCAGAGAGGGTGACCTCTGGAAAGTGCCACAGAAACCACACCACCCGGCAGATAAAACTGCCGGGAAAGGGTGAAAAGGTGGGGTAAGAGCCTACCAGCAGGAAAGTGATTTCCTGGCTGGGTAAACCCTGTCAGGTGCAAGGCCAAATAGGAGGTTTAACCTCGGGTGGGCCGCTTGAGGTCCAGGGTAACCTGGATCCCAGATGAATGGTCACCGCCGGGATATTCCCGGTAACAGAACCCGGCTTACACTTCTCTCATCCTCTCACCTTTTGGAATGCTCCTCAGGAGAGTCGAGTTTTTTTCTTATTCTTTTATTTGGATGGCAAAAGAAAATACAGAAAGGAGAGGATAGATGAAGAAATGGTGGAAGATTTTAGGGGGCGCGGTGGCTACCGCAGTAGGAATATGGCTAATAGTGATTTTTGCACTGCAGGTTTTAAGATTCCTGCAGGGAATTGTGGGAATCGCTGCAGCAGCTGTTGGTCTTATAGTTCTCACAATTGGCATTAGTGAGTTAAAAGACTGAATTTAAAAGAGGTGTAAAAATGGCTCATAAAAAAGGACAGGGTCACTCTTCCAATGGGCGTGACAGTGCATCAAAAAGATTGGGAGTGAAGGCCTTTGGTGGGCAATTCGTTAAAGCTGGAACCATTCTTGTGCGTCAGCGGGGAACCAGGTTCCATCCCGGAAAAGGTGTAGGCAGAGGCAGTGATGATACTCTGTTCGCTAAAATTGATGGATACGTAAAATTTACCTCTAACCGGCGGGTGAATGTTTGCAGCGATGGGATGGCAAATTCTAATGTCTAAGTTCTAAAGAAATCCAGATCTCAAATGTTCAAATCTCGAAAGAAGGTTTGTTTTGGTTATTTGGATTCTGGTAAATTGTTTAGGACTTAGTGTTTCGGATTTAGAATTTAAATAGCTCAGGAGGTCCATGTGAAGCAGAGAATATTTACACCCTGTCTCTTATACACATCTGACGCTGCCGACGAAGGCTTAGG
>CBFDTW010000112.1:0-3168 GCA_965613085.1 uncultured bacterium
TTTTTCAAGCAGAAGACGGCATACGATATCATGCCTAGTCTCGTGGGCTCGGAGATGTGTATAAGAGACAGTAATTATACTTTTCATTCTGGGGATCTGGGGTATGATTAAAAAGGATAATTTAATTAAAAAAGTTATAGCCCTTAATATTTTTAATAGCTGTATAGTTATTCTTTTTATCTACCTTGGCTCTCGCACAGGGTCAACTGCTCCCATAATGGAGAAAGGAATAAAAGATGTTGTTGATCCTCTTCCTCAGGCATTGATGCTAACAGCAATAGTTATTGGAATCTGTCTTACCGCCCTTGCTTTATCACTTATCCTGAAAATCTACCAGCATTATGAAACCTTAAGTATTCACAGGATAGAAGAAAACATCAAACAAAAACAATGAATAATCTGGTAATTTTTCTTATTCTTATTCCCCTGGTAGCCAGCTCTTTTAGCTTGTTAAATAGATACTTTCCTCGCTTGCGGATAGCTGAGGCAGCCAGTTTTGGAGCTCTCATTTTATGCCTAATTTTCCTTGGACTGCTTTTCCAACCTCTCCTCAAGCAGAAAGTAATTAATTACCCGGTGGGAGGATGGCAAGAGCCTTTAGGAATCAATCTTTATATGGATGGCCTTGCCTGGGGTAGTTCTTTGATGGGAATGACAATTGCTCTTCTTGCCCTCATTTTTGCCTGGGGGGAGAAAAAATACAGATATAATTTTTATTTTTTCTTTTTAATTTTGATAGCAGGAATGGAAGGGGTTATACTCACTGGAGATCTTTTTAATATGTTTGTATTCTTCGAGATACTCTCCATAGCCTCTTACATACTTATTGCCTATTCCAGGGAAAGAAAATCTATCCTGGCAAGTTTTAATTATCTTCTTATAAGTTCCCTGGGAATGGGTTTTTTTCTTCTGGCGATTTTCCTTCTTTACCAGCAAACAGGTATCCTTTCCCTGAGAGAAATAGCTTATCTTCAGCTCCAGACAAAGGGAAATCTACCTGTATTTAACCTGGCGATAATCTCCTTAATAGTAGGAATAGGAGTTAAAGCTGCATTTATTCCCTTGCATACCTGGCTTCCTGACGCTCATGCTTTTGCGCCTCATCCTGTTTCTGCTATTTTGTCCGGAGTGATGATTAAAGTGTCTTTTCTTAGTATATGGCGCATACTGAGACTTTTCCAGGCCATCAAAACTCAGCAGATATTTCTGTGGATTGGAGCTATTACTGCTTTTATGGCAGTAATCTGGGCTATAGCTCAAGATGATAGCAAAAAACTCCTTGCCTATCACTCTATATCCCAGATGGGATTTATAATAGCAAGCTTTGGTGTAGCTACATCTTTATCTCTTGCAGCTTCCTTTTATCATCTTCTCAACCATTCCCTTTTTAAAAGTCTTTTATTTTTATCCATTGGATGTGTAATTTGCAGTATGGAAGAAAGAGATATCCAGAAATTAAGTGGGCTGGGGAGAAAAATGCCTTTTGTATTTTTGGCCTTTATGGTAGGAGCCTTATCTATCTGCGGAATACCACCCTTTAATGGATATGTGAGCAAAAACCTTATTTCTCTTTCCCTGAAAGAACATCCCCTTGCCTATTATCTTATCTTTCTTGCCAGTATTGGTACCGTGGCATCTTTTACCAAGTTATCCCAAATTTTTAGAAAGGACAGGGCTAAAAGAAAAAACCAGGGAAAAGAAGAAGCATCAGCATCCAGACTGCATCAAAAAAAATTATCCAGAGGGATGCTCATACCCCTTGGTATTTTATCCATTCTCTGCATTCTTACCGGCATTCTGCCCCATCTGTGGACAGGAGCAATATCTAAACTTATAACCGGTGAGAAACTGAGACTCATTCCAGTTGTTTATTCCCTCTCTTCTCTTACAAACAGTGTATTTATCCTGGGCCTTGGTTTTGCTCTCTACCTTGGTATAAGAAGCTCACTGGGTCAAAGAATACTCAAATATATACGAGGTTTGAAGTTAGGTCTTAACAACTCTCTTTTCCTGCTGGTAGGGGGATTTTTGTTTTTAATTTTTCTTGGCTGGATAATGGAAAAAGGTCTTTAAAGAATTATTGACATTATCAACAGATACTTTAAACTGCGGGTGTATAATGATGGATAAAAAAGTTAAGCCCCATTATCTCGGGCACAGAGAGCGCCTGAGAAAAAGATTCCAGAGAGCAGGCTCAAGGGGGTTGCAGGATTACGAGCTTCTTGAGCTTCTTTTAACCTATGCTATCCCCCGAAAAGATGTAAAACCTGTTGCCAAACGTCTTATCGAGCAATTTGCAGGCTTTGGCGCTGTTTTTGATGCCAGCCTGGAGGAATTGAAAAAGATTCCAGGTGTTGGTTCGGCATCGGCTGTTCTTATCAAATTGGTAAAAGAGGTTTTTTGCATCTATCTTAATGAGAGGATGAGAAAAAAGAACCTTGTTTCTTCTCCTCAGGCTGCGGTAGATTTCGCCCGGGTAAGACTGGCAGGACTTCCCCATGAGGCATTCATGGTTATTTACCTGAATGTCAAAAACGAGGTTATTGATTATGAGATAATCCAGGAGGGGACAGTTGACAGAGCGGTGATTTATCCTCGACGCATCATAGAATCTGCTCTCAGTTATCATGCTGCAGGTATTCTTCTTGTGCACAACCATCCCAGTGGACATCCCGAAGCATCAGATGATGATAAAAAAATTACCCGCATGATCGCTGAGACAGCAGGTGTGCTGGATATTAAGATAATAGACCATATCATTGTTGGTAAAAGCGGCTACTTTAGTTTTATAGAGCAAGGACTTCTTAATTTTTAAAAATAAAAACCGGGGAGGGAAAAGTGATCCTCTTTTCTTCCAGATGTTTGGAGTACAGCTTCTTCGGGCATCCAGAATCTCCTGAGAGGGTAAGAAGAACATACGAGCATCTCAACAAAAAAAATTATAAATTTGTGGAAGCTAAACCCTGCAAAAAAGAGGAGCTGCTTCTGATTCATACCCCCGAGCATCTTGAAAGGGTGAAAACTGGCAGCTTTTTTGACCCTGATACCCCTAATCTGGAAAATATTTACCAATACGCTATGCTATCGGCAGGAGGAGCCCTTCAGGCAGCAGAGAAGGCCCCTGTCTCTTATACACATCTGACGCTGCCGACGAAGGCTTAGGTGTAG
>CBFDTW010000113.1:0-3120 GCA_965613085.1 uncultured bacterium
ATTCTATCAAATTTGGTTAGGCTTTGGACTTGAGACTGAAAGGAGGTGAGCCACACACCTTGACAAATCGGGCCGAGGGGGTATATTAGATTAGAACCTTACTTTTCGGGGGGAGGTAGCTATGGGTAAGAAAAAGGACAGGATCTTAGAGATAAAGGAGCAGGTATTTAGTCAATACCCAGACTTAGTTGAGATTGTAAGAGAGGCTCGGGAACAGGTGAAACAAGCCCGTGAAGACCTCCTTAAACTTGGGATACGCCTGCCAGAGAAGACGAGAACGAACAGAAGGGGCCTATCATGGGTCAGGAAGAGCTGAAGGTGCCCGAACAAAGTCCAATGTATTGGGCTTTACGTAAGGAGCGTTACACACGCCAGGAGTATATCAGTAAAATACAGGAAATAACGGGGCGTCGCCTACTTGTCTATTTCAGCACAAACAAAGGCTCAATATCCCTTGAGGACATCCAAGGGTTCTCAGACCTATTAGAGAGGCTGGAGGGCAAATATAACGACATAGACCTATTGTTACAAACAACAGGGGGTGATATCGACGTAGCCGAAAAAATCGTCTATATGTGCTGGGAGAAGGCAAAAAGCTTCCGTGTGATCGTGGCGGAACGGGCCAAAAGCGCAGGAACACTAATTGCCTTGGCAGCCGACGAAATTGTAATGGGATACGCCTCAGAATTAGGACCCATTGACCCACAGATATTTGTCCCACAAACAGGCGAAACTCTTCCTGTGGCTAAGGCTTATCTTACCATGGTAGCTCTTAATAATGAAGGACGTCCCACTCCTGTCCCTCAGCTTGTACCTGGAACAGAGGAAGCAAGAAAAAAATACCAGCAAGCAAAATCTCGCCGTGAAGAAAGACTACGGAGGATGAAGCTTAATACAGATGATTGAACTTCTGAACAAAGCTATACCTACCTCAAATATAAACATTCCTGATAAGGCAATAATTGTTAAAATTTTTTTAATTTTTTATTACCTTATCTGATATTTGACACTCCCTCTTTGTGTGGTAAAATTCCTTTTGATATTAAGGAGGAAAATTATGCAATTTGCAGAATGGATGGATGCTCTTTCATCTAATATAAATGAGGAAGAGATGCTGGAGCTTACCTTAAAACTTATTGAGAAAAATACAGTGAATCCCCCCGGGAATGAGTGTCTGGTAAAAGATGTTGTGATGGAGTATCTTGAAAAAATATCAGCCAAGGTGAAGCTCTATGAGCCGACTCCTGGAAGATGTAGCATTTTGGGCTATGTAGGGGAAGGGCATCCTGTAGTTGCTGTGATCTGTCATATGGATGTTGTCCCTCCTGGCGATGGGTGGGAATTTGATCCTTTCTCCCCTCAGGTGAAGGAGGGCAGGATCTATGGGCGGGGAGCAGTAGATAACAAAGGTCCTTTTGCTGCCAGCTGGGCAGGAATAAAAGCTCTTCTTAATGTAGATATTCCTCTAAAAGGAACTATAGTTTTGGGAGCAGTAGCTGATGAGGAAAGAGGCTCCCGTTATGGTATGCAGTATCTTCTGGAAAAAGGTTTTCGTCCCGATTTTTGTATTATCCCAGATGGGGGTAGGCTGGATCAAATAGTTATAGGAGAGAAGGGAAGAATGGAGGTTTATTTATCTACGAGAGGAAAATCAGCCCACGCTTCATTGCCCCAGAAGGGCGAGAATGCTATATATAAAATGGTTGATTATCTTGGTTTTTTGAAGAGATTTAATTTGGAAGGTGAGCATCACCATTTATTTGACCCTCCTACAGTAAATCTGGGCGAGATAAAAGGTGGTCAGGCTTCCAATATAGTTCCTGACAGATGCAATGCAACTTTAGATGTAAGGTATCCTCTCGGAATGGAAGAAGAAAATATAATATTCCAGTTGCAAACCATTGCCTCAAAATGTGGTGTGGAGGTTGAAATTAAGAAGAGAGACTTTTCTGCAAAACCTCATCTTCTTGATATAAAACATCCTTTAGTTAAGGTATTTAAGGAGGTGGCGGGGAAGGTGGGTATATCTCTAAAAATTGGTACTATGGGTGGCATAACCCTGGCTAAAAATCTTTATTTTCGGAGAATTCCTGCTATAGTTCATTCTCCCAGTACAGAGTCAGTGGCTCACCAGGCTAACGAGTATGTTGAGATAAAGAATCTTATAATTTGCGCTAAACTCTGGGCTGGAGTGGTAGGCAGGTTGCTGGGAGGAGAGTTCAAATGAGGGAGAGAGTAGAGTTAAAAGTTGTTAAACTAAAAAAGGAACTACCCTCTCCAAGCTACATGAGTGAGGGAGCTGTAGGAATAGATCTATATGCAGCAGAAAGAGTTTGCCTTGCACCAGGTGAGATAAAGCTGGTACCCACAGGGATAAAAGTAGCCGTTCCCGAGGGATATGAACTCCAGATAAGACCAAGAAGTGGCCTTGCCACCAGAGGTATTGGTATACCTAACTCTCCGGGAACTGTGGATAATGATTATCGAGGAGAGATCAAAGTCTGTCTTATTAACTTTGGCAAAAGCCTCTTTACGATAAATAAAGGAGATAGAATTGCCCAGGCGGTACTTGCGCCAGTTGCTCGTGCGAGGATAAAATGTGTTGATTTCCTTGACTCCACTCACAGGGGTGAAGGAGGATTTGGTCATACAGGAAGATAAATTATGACAGATCAGATCCCTGGAAAGAAAAAAAAGGATATTGTATGGGCTACTATTTTAATTGTGATTGGCCTTTTTATTCTGATCAGCCTTCTTTTTTATCATCCTGTAAGATCCTCTTTTTTTACCTTTCCTCCCGAGGCTTCGCCGGGAAATTATATTGGTAAAACAGGTGTTTTTATTGCAACTTATCTTTTTCTGGGGTTGGGTATACCCGCCTTTCTTTTACCGATTATTTTGATATGGTGGGGCGTGAGGAAGGCAAAAAAAGGTTATATAGGTAATTTTCTGGTTCGAGGAGTAAGCCTGGTTTTAGGTTTTATAGCTTTGTGCAGTCTCCTTCATCTTGTAGGTATGGGCCTTAGTTTTCCCTGGTATGGAGGAGGTCTGGTAGGTTTTGTTTTTTCCAGGGGATTTGTCTCATTTTTCGGGAGAATGGGGGGATTGATTATAGTCTGT
>CBFDTW010000114.1:0-3101 GCA_965613085.1 uncultured bacterium
TTCAAGCAGAAGACGGCATACGAGATCATGCCTAGTCTCGTGGGCTCGGAGATGTGTATAAGAGACAGCATTTAGCCCGGGAATTCCGTAAGATATTGCTCTGATAGATACATCCTTAATCTTTTGATGCTCTCTCTGGGGTGTAGATTCTGCATACTGGTTATTTTCACAAACAAATATCACTGGAAGATCCCACACAGAAGCTAAATTAAGTCCCTCATGAAATGCTCCTGTGTTCGAGGCACCATCTCCGAAAAAACAGGCTACCACCTGTCCGCTTCTCCTCATCTTACAGGCAAGAGCTACACCTGTAGCAACAGGAATCCCTGAGCCCACAATTCCAGTAGCTCCTACAATTCCAATTGAAAAATCAGCAATATGCATTGAGCCGCCTTTTCCTTTGCAATACCCGGTTTTCTTTGCAAATAATTCTGCCATCATCTTATCTAACCGGGCTCCCTTAGCAATCACATGACCATGTCCTCTGTGAGTCGAGGTTACATAGTCATCTTTTTTTAAAGCACTGCAAACTCCTACCGCTACCGCCTCCTCTCCTAAGTAAGAATGGAGAAATCCTGGTAGTTTTCCAGCTTGAAAAAGCTCCATAGCGGCTTCTTCAAAATATCTTATCTCCAGCATTTTCTGATACATTTCCACTAACTTCTTATCCTTAATTTCTGCCATTTTTATCTTACTTAATAATATAAACCTACTTCACAGGATATAATATGGTTTTAATTCCTTCCCCTTTCTCTTTTTTATCGAAGCCCTTTTTCCACTCTGTTATGGGGAGCTTTTCTGTTACAAGGGGCTTTGTTTGCACCTTTCCCTGTTCAAGAAGTTTTAGAGCTTTTTCCCAGCTGGTCCAGTTGTGAGAAAAAAACCCGGTTACCTTTAGCTCTTTATAAGCAATTTGCTCAAAGTCTATCTCAATAGGCCTTCCAAAAAGTCCCATCTGGGTAAACTTACCTTTCTTTCTTATCAGTTTTAAGCCCAAATTTGCCCCTGAAGGCGACCCAGAGCACTCAAGAACAATATCCGCTCCATATCCCATGGTTAAATCTTTAATAATCTCTTCTGGATTTTCCTTCTCAATATCTACCACCACATCAGCTCCCAGTTTTTTTGCCAGAGAAAGTCTCTCCCCATCAATAGAAAGTCCCATAACAACAACAAATCCTCCCTCCACCTTGCTAATCTGAGAGGATAAAAGTCCAAGTGGTCCTGGACCAATAACTACAACCACCTCGCCTGCCTCAACACCCGTTTTTTCAATAACTCCATGAACAGCACAGGAAAGTGGCTCACACAGAGCACCTGATATAAAATCTACATTATCAGGAAGATGATGCACTATCTGTTTTCTCACCACACAAAACCTGGTAAATGCTCCATTCACCCCGTAACCTAATCCTAAACGCTCCGGACAGAGGTTATAATTTCCCGTCCTGCAAAACATACATTTTCCACAAACCCTGGCGGCTGTCTCAGAGGTGACCCTCTCACCCACTTTAAATTCTGTAACATTTTTCCCCACTTCCTTTACCACACCACAAAACTCGTGACCCAAAATAACCGGAGGATTAACCATGAACTCATCATGATAGATGTGAATATCAGTCCCACAGATTCCTGCTGCTTTAACTTCAATTTTTACCTCATCAGGCCCAACTTCTGGTTCTTCAACATCTTTAACCTCTATATTTCCTTCACCTTTTTTAACTTTTACCACAGCCTTCATTTTTTACCTTCTTTCCTTACGTCCAAGCACACGCTTTGCTCCCTTAACAATATCCTCAACTGCCATACCATAGGCATCCAGGAGTGATTCAAAGTCCGGTCCGGTCTCAGTAAAAGTATCAGCAATGCCTACCCTCTCAAGGGGCACAGGATGGGTATCACCAAGTACCTCTGCTACTGCAGTTCCCAGCCCACCAATAATGGAATGTTCTTCTGCTGTGACAATGGCACCTGTTTCTTCTGCTGCCTGCCTTATCAAGGAAACATCCAGTGGTTTTATGGTGTGAATATTTATTACCCTGCAACTTATCCCTTCCCTGTCCAAAATCTTTGCTGCTTCAATACAGCGGTACACCATTACACCATTGCCAATTAAGGTTACATCAGCTCCCTCTCGAATAAGTACCCCTTTTCCAATCTCCACTTTATGATCCTCATCGAATACAACTGGTGTTGCAGCTCTGCTGATGCGCATATAAACAGGACCATCATGCTCTGCCACCAGGGGCAAAATCTTTTTTACCTCAGTGGCATCGGCAGGAGCAACTACAACAAAATTGGGCATCGATCGCATAACAGCAATATCCATAATGGAATGATGAGTTGGGCCATCCTTAAAATCTGACACTCCAGCGTATCCTCCCACTATCTTCACATTAGTTTTTGCATAAGATACACAGGTTCTGATCTGCTCAACTGTTCTAAGAAAAAGTCCGGCAAAGGTATTGATAAAAGGAACCATTCCGCTCAGAGCAAAACCGACCGCCACATCAACCATCCCTGCTTCCTGAATCCCAACATTAAAAAACCTCTCAGGAAACCTTTTAGCAAAGTAGTCGGTCATTACTGAGGAGGAGACATCAGCTACCAGAACTACTACATCAGGATCCTTAGCACCCACCTCAACCAGTGTCTTCCCGAAAGCTTCACGGAAGGACACCTTCTCCATCACTCTACCTCCCGCAGAAGCTCAGCTTTTGCCCTGTTGAACTGTTCATCATCCGGTGCACGACCGTGCCAGAAAGCCTTGTTTTCCATAAAGGAAACTCCTTTTCCTTTTGTAGTGTGAGCTATAATAACCTGTGGCCTGTCGTGAATCTCCAGAGCCATATCCAATGAATCTAAAACCTCTCTCATGTTGTGGCCATTAATCTCTATGACCTCAAAATTAAAGGACCTCCATTTCTCAGCAAAAGGCTCAAGGGGCATAATATTATGTACCGGGCCATCAAGCTGAACATCGTTGTAATCAACAATTGCTGTCAAATTGGAGAGCCTATACTTTCCCGCAGTCATTGCCCCTTCCCACAAAACTCCAGCCTGACACTCTCCATCACCCTGTCTCTTATACACATCTGACG
>CBFDTW010000115.1:0-3069 GCA_965613085.1 uncultured bacterium
AGGCTCCGGGATTGTAAAAGAACAGTATCCCAATTTTTCTCCTGTAATGGAGAAGATATTTAACAGTATTACCCTTGCTGATACCGGACAAACAACTACTCCCCGGCAAACTCAACAACCTCAGACTACCCGGCAAACCGGAGATGGCTCAGAAGGGATTAAAATCTTGAGAAACCTGGCTCGGGGGGCAAATCCTCCACCACTTCCTCAGATGACTCCACCTTCTAATTGGGTTCATGTTGGCCATCCCACAATTTTTATGCTGAAACTCATCCGGCCTCCTGACTGGAAGGAAGAGGTTATGCAGGACCCCTCAGGATACTATGGAGGTCTGAAAATCATATCCCCTGATGGTGAGGCGAATCTATACATTTATTATTCTGTAGTTTTTGGAACAGTGACTCTTAACGATGGAATCATAGAAGGCATCCATCTTCTTACCGGTTCCTATCCGCAGGTAGATATTGTGGTTGAAGATGAGCTGCACAAATTTGTTTCAGCTATGTGGCCAGGGGCAGACGCTCGTTTTATCGCTTTTCGCCATGAGGGAAAAGTTGGAGTTGTTTTATGCATGATCTTTCCCATGTCGGGGGGACAGGCCACTCAAGTCCATCTGAAAGGGTGCATAGGGCCTGCTGACAAATTTGATAACCTGACCAAAGAGGTTTTTCTGAAAGTCTTTGGATGGGTAGGTGCGGGAGGTTATGTGACACCTGCTCCCCGTGGATGAAAACCGGTTATATCAGATTAACTGTCATCCTGGAAAAGTTTACCCCACTTATTCAAAGAACCATCTGACCTTCTCTCCTCATTTTATTTCCCTGTGGACCATACTATGTGTGAGTGCATTCTTTGCGCAAAAATCCATTGATGGTTTTGCAGGGTTTCTCAGCAATACCTGAGTTAATATGCGATATTGACAGGAGTTCTTGCAGCAATAAAATGAGTCTGGAGGGCGAAAGCCTTTAATTGGGAGTTGAGCCGGAAATCACCGTTAGCTTTACTTTTAAGGTGTAAGAAAAAAATTAAAAAAGATAATCAAGGTGAAAAGGACAAAATATGAGAATACTGGAGCTTATGAAAAAACGCAGGAGCATAAGGAAGTATAAGACGACACCTTTATCCAGGCAGCTTATCTTGAGAATAATAGAAGCAGCCAGCTTTGCACCTTCTGGATTAAATCGACAGCCATGGTTTTTCGTTGCCGTAAGTAATCCCAGCTTAAAAGAAGAGATTCGCCGGGAGTGTGAAAGATGTGAGCGCAACTTTTATGCCCGAATAAATAATGATTTAAAAAAATCTTTATCTTTTTTTAACCTATCACCCGTTAAACCTTTTCTCACAGAGGCTCCCTATTTGATTGTGGTATTTGTGAAAGAGGGGGAACCATACGGGGTAGAGTCGGTATGGATTAGCATCGGTTATATGATATTGAAAATTGAGGAGGAAGGACTTGCCTCCCTCACCTATACTCCACCCGATATGTCTTTTTTAAACAGTGTGCTTGGTATCTCAAGCGAGTTTAAAGCAGTAGCTATTTTGCCGGTTGGATATCCGGATGAGAAAATTGATCTTGGAAAGAGGAAACGAAAGCCAGTTAATAAGCTGGTAAAATTTATTGAATAGAGAAAAAGCACTGCGAAATTCTCTTTTAACCAGAGTTAAAAAGTATATATCCTTCATCTAATATACCCTAAAAATTTGCCCCAGCTTTCAATTTCCTTTGACCCTGATAAAATATATAACAAAATGTGATGAGTTTATAGAAGGCAGCGGTACTGCAATTTTTGATAAAACGGGGGTTTTTCTGAAAGTGTGGGTTTACTATATAAAAGGTAAAAAGAGAAAAAGATGCTGGATCCAGATTCCCGTTTAATGCTTAAATTCAAAAGTGGAGATACATCCTCTTTTGAAAAGCTCGTGGAAAAGTACAAAGAGAAAATTGTAAATATTATCTATCAATTTATTGGTGATAAAGAGGAGGCAGAAGATCTGGCTATAGAGGTTTTCTTAAGAGTTTACCAGGCAAGGGAAAAATACGAAGCCAGGGCAAAATTTACTACCTGGTTATACAAGATTACTACCAATCTTTGCCTTAACACAATAAGAGAAAAAACAAAGTTTCACACTGTTTCACTGAGCAAATCTATTTTGACAGAGGAGGGAAAAGAGGAGGAGTTACTGGAGAAAATTGCCGATCCCTCTCCTTCTCCCCAGGATGTTTTAGAAGAAAGAGAAAAAAGTACATTAATAAGAAAAGCAATTGATTCTTTACCTACCAGGCAAAGAATTGCCACTATCCTCCAAATATACGAAGGATTATCTTACAAGGAAATCTCAAAAATCTTAGGCTGTTCGATAAAAAGCGTTGAGCGACTTCTTTATTGGGCAAGGAATAACTTAAAAGAGAAACTCGCCCCTTATCTAACAAGTGGAAAATATAACGGGGGTTTTTAAAAAATTATGTGTTTATATAAACAGGGTAAAACAAAATGAAGTGTAAAAAAATAAGACGAAAATTGGTAGCTTACATAGATGGTGAGCTTGATAAAGAACAGGAACTTTTAGTAAAAAGGCATCTTTTAAAATGTGCCAAATGCAAAAAAGAGGCAGATTTACTCAACAAAACCTCTTATATTTTAAAGAGTGAAAGGCGCCTTGTACCCTCTGAAGAATTTGAAGCTAATCTGTGGAGAAGGATACGCTTTGCAGAAAAAAGAGAAACTGCACCTCATTTTCTAAGACGAGTAGCTTACCTCATTTTACCGGCGGCAGTTGCTGCCGCTTTAATTATAGGGGTTATGATAGGGAACCTGGTGGGTAAGGTCATTCCTCCTCAAAATGTTAATCTGGAAGAAGAATATTTATCTTCAATTGGACTTGATAGTTTTCAGGATTTTCCACCAGGTTCTCTACCCCAGATTTACTTTAGCTTGGCTACCACAGGTGAGGTGGAAAATAGATGAGGAAAAAATTTATCATAATTTTGATAGCTGTTTTCGCTGCAGGTCTTCTTTCCGGTATTTTTATTTCTGATTTATTCAAGAGGGCAAACCTTCCCACATCTTC
>CBFDTW010000116.1:0-3061 GCA_965613085.1 uncultured bacterium
AAGCAGAAGACGGCATACGAGATCATGCCTAGTCTCGTGGGCTCGGAGATGTGTATAAGAGACAGTCTATATCCTCTTTTACTATCTTCAACTTATCCCCTGCTACCTGAATAAGCTCATTTAATCGAGTGAAAATATAGCGCAGGGGCTCAGGAATATAGGTGAAAAAGACTTTTTTAAGCTCAGAGGAGGCCAGATCCCATTTCCCTACCACCTGCAACCTTACAACTTCCCCGTACAAAGATATAAGCTGGAGAGGAAAAAAGGTCTCTTCTTGAATCTGGGCGGGATTTTTGTGCCGGGGAAAGCTTGCTGGATAGGCTGGAGAAAAAGATAATGTAAGCAAAATAATAGCTGCTACCACCTTAAAAATTAAGAATTTTCTCATTTTCTTATTCTCGAACATAGAACAACTAACCACACCCACCGAACAAAACAGTCTAACCAACTCAACTGACAAACCGGCTAACCGATTAACTGATTAACGTTGAACATATCTTAACGCATTAAAATCTCCACCACTTTCCGGGTAACAATAAAACAAAAGATAATAAAAAGTCCAAGGCCCACAGGGTCCAATCGCAAAGGAGTGAGGAGTTTTCTTCTCGGTCGAAGTATCTCCACCAGCGCAAGGTACTCTATGGTAAATACTGATATATAAACATCCAGTCTTTTTTCCCCTGCCCCCACAAAAATAGCCACAGTAAACAAGAAAAAAGCACTCAAAAGCAAGATAAAAAGAATGTGCCTGTCCATTTTTCTACCTTCCCACCTCTAACACCACCCTCACCCATTTTCCTTCCCCCTTTTCCTCCACAACTTTTACCGGCATTCCGGTAATCTGTGCAATCACACAGGCTGCAAGGCTTGCCGGAGGTGAACCTAACACTCTGGTAAATCTGGGAGCTTCCACATTTAGTTTGATATTTTTCATCCGCAACAGCGCCTTATTTTTTTCAAAGCTCACCTGCACCCTGGAGGCAAGCTCAGCAAAATCAACTATCAGATAGCTTATAGCATTTTCCAGCTGAGGCAGAAAATCCTCCAGGGAAAATTCCTTGCCTTCTTTTTCCCTTTCCTCACCCATAGTTTCCTCTACAACTCCCGATAGCGCTACCACATCAGAGCCTGGAGGATAAATAAAAAGGCCAGGGTGTCCGTTAACATTAGATATTATTCTTTTTGGTGCATCAACTATCCTGTTAAATTCAGGATAAAAGCTATTTCTCGAGAGAGGAACAAAGGCATACACTTTTCCATCTTTTGGTGGGAGATAAACAGCCTTGTGAGCTGCTGCAAACTCCTCCAGTATAGCTTCAATGTTAGCTACTGATCCTGAAATCATTCCCTTCACTACCTGGTGAGGAACCAGATATTCAGGGAAGATGAGCACCACACATCCCAGGATAAGAAAGGCAAGTCCCAGAGCAGTCAAAGGAACACTAAGCAGCACAAAGTAGGAAAATGCGGCCAGGATAGCTCCAAATCCAGCCAATCCTACCCCTACTGTGGCAAATCTACTCATCCGCACATCTCTTATTTTAGTTTTTGGAAAGCAACCTTGTTTAAATTATACCTGAAAAATTGAAATTAGTAAATTCAACCCAACCGGCCAATCACTAACCGACTTAACTGACTAACTGATAAACTGACTAACGCTGAACGAACTATTAACTAAAGAAAATATTAAACCTGCCGATAATTTAAAAAAATTAAAATCACTTTAGCAAATAGATGGCCTGGGTAATTTTATTTTTAGCCATTCTGCTCAGCCTTACAGATGAACCTCAACAGAACAGTGAACATTACTTTGAAAAGCATTACATTGAAAATATCACCGTTGTTTTTATGGATCATGAGACACTCAATGTCTGGTGGAGGTTAGTGGGTGGACAGAAACAGTGGGAAAAAGTTCACGCCTTCACCTACTATGATCCGGGAAAGAATATGTACTATATTGTTCTACCCCCTAATGCAGACCATAAACTGATAGGTTATGAGTTTAACCATATCCTGGAGTGGAAGCGAGATCAAAACTCCACCCCACCAACCACCCCAACCGACTACCGTTGAACGTCAAAGGTAGAACATCCCAACTTGCCAAAAAAATTTTTTATGGTAAAATGACACTACAATTAGAGTGTAATTGGAGTGCAAACCTGGCAACTTACAATGTACAATGAAGGAAACCAAGGTTACCATTAAGATACCAAGGGAGCTTTACGAAAAACTCAGTATGATGATAGAAGGGACCGGGTTTTCCAGTGTTACAGAATTTATAGTTTTTGTTATGAGAAGCTTAGCCTCAGAGAAAGTAGAAGAGGAAGACAGGTTAACAGCAGAGGAGATAAAAATAGTAAGGGAAAGATTAAAAAAACTTGGTTATCTTTAAAAGGAGGGGAAAATGAAGGAAAAAGAAGAGAAAAAAGCAGTCTTCCTAACGGCAGATCTTTACAAAAAAATAGAGGAAAGGGTAAAAGTTACAGAATTTAATTCTGTAGAGGAATACGTTACCTTTGTTCTGGAGGAAGTTCTAAAAGATGAAGGGGAGGAGGAAAAGACCTTCAGCAAAGAGGAAGAGGAGGAGGTAAAAAAGAGGCTGAGAGCCTTAGGTTATCTGGACTAAAATATGCAGATTACTCCCACTTTATTTATAGTGGTTGCGTGGGTTGCTTTTGTATGTGAATACATGGATGCCTCTATTGGAATGGGTTATGGAACAACTTTAACTCCCTTGCTTCTTATTATAGGATTTTTGCCCTTACAAGTGGTTCCGGCTGTCTTGGTAGGTCAACTTGTAGGTGGTGTGGTTGGAGGAGTATTTCACCACAAATTTGGAAATATAAACTTAGATTTTAGACAAGATGAGGCTGTAAAAAAGAGACTTCGAGGATTAGGCTATATCCCTAAATCTTTTGACTCAAAAGTTATTCTTATTTTAGCTATTTGTGGAATTATAGGGGCATTGGTAGCCGTATTTGTTGCGGTGAACATTCCGAAAGTTTTCCTTGAGACTTATATTGGAATAATGGTTTTGGGAATAGGCATAACACTCTTTGTC
>CBFDTW010000117.1:0-2997 GCA_965613085.1 uncultured bacterium
AATGATACGGCGACCACCGAGATCTACACCTAAGCCTTCGTCGGCAGCGTCAGATGTGTATAAGAGACAGACCAATAAACCACTCACCCAGTCATTCTAATCTTCTCTGGAAAATCTTTCTATATCCTCCTCTTCACCCACTACCATAAGTACATCTCCTTTTTCAATTGTATCTGTTGCCTGAGGAAGATAATTTATTTTTTCTACTTTATCTCCTTTTGCAGATAGTTTGCGTATTTCCAGAATGTTTACCTGATACTTTTGTCTTATTTTCAGATCTCCTATTCTTTTTCCCCAGAAACTACGGGGAGCTCGTACCTCTGCTGCGCTATACTTATCGGTAATGGGAAAATAATCCAGAATATTAGAGATGATCAAGCTCTGGGCTAACTTCTTACCCATTTCCACCTCAGGTAGAATTATTCTATCTGCCCCTACCAGGCTGAGAATCTTTTCCTGAACATCGGAAACGGTGTGAGAGGCACGGGTTATAACTTTGGGAACCCCTATTTTTTTTAACAGGGCGGTAGTAAGAATAGAGGATTCGAACTCACCAATACTTACAATAGCAACATCTACTTTGTCTACTCCCTGGGAGCGAAGAGCCTCTTCATCAGTAGAGTCAAGTTTTACAGCCAGAGTTACTATTTCCTTGAACTTTTCAACTAACGCAGGGTCCTTATCAATAGCAATAACTTCAGCACCTCTCTGGGCAAGAGCCTCAGCCACAGTAGCACCAAAACGTCCAAGGCCAATTACCGCAAATTTACGCATGTATTTATCCCCTTATCCTATAATAATACCCTCTTGTGGATATTCATAAAGCTTGGCTGCCTTTCTACCACCAATAGCCAGTGCCAAAGTTAAGGGACCAACTCTCCCTACAAAGATGGTAATTATTATAATCATTTTTCCCCAACTGGTAAGATGAGGAGTAAGTCCTCTGGAAAGTCCTACTGTTCCAAAAGCTGAAAAAACTTCAAATAAAATATTCAAAAAATCGGAGTTTTCGGTAAAAGATAAAAAAAGAGCAGATATACTACTCCATCCGAGAGCAAGAGTCACCACGCATAAAGTTTGATAAACAAAGGTTTGAGGAATTGTTCTCTTGAAAGCCTCCACCTGATCTTTTCCCTGAACCATGGATTTAATCGTGAGTATTAAAGTGGCAAAAGTGCTGGTTTTAATACCACCCCCTGTAGAGCCGGGAGATGCACCTATGAACATCAAAAGTATCAGCAAAAATGATGAAAATGTAGTTAAACTACCAATATGGATGGTGTTAAATCCGGCTGTCCTTGCAGTAACTGACTGGAAAAAGGCTGCTAAAAGTTTCTCCTTAAAGGAGAGGTTTTTTAAAAGGTTGTCACTCTCTCCTATATAAAGGAAAAAAGTCCCCATAACAAGAAGGATAATGGTGGTAAAAATTACCAGTTTGCTATGTAACGATAAGTACCCTTTTCTTTTTTTTATCCAGGAACCAATGACTCCCAGAAGATTAACTATTACCACAAATCCTAATCCTCCACAGATGATTAAAAGAGTCATTATCAGATTTATCGCTACATTTTTTTGATATCCTGTGAAGCTGTCGGAATAAATTGAAAACCCTGCATTGCAAAAAGCTGAGACAGAATGAAAAAGAGCAGAATAAGCAGCTGATAAATGACTTCCTGCTGTGGGGAGAAAGTGGAAGTAAAGAAGAATTGCCCCTGTAGCTTCAAAAATAAAGGTGAGCAGGAGAATATATAAGACAAGATACCCTATTTTACTTAAATTCTGGTATCTTACTATATCTCTCAGGATTATTCTCTCTCTTAGCCCAAAACTTCCGGATAAAAGTGCAAAAAAAGAAGCAAAAGTCATAAGTCCCAATCCCCCTATCTGAATAAGAACCAGTATTACAATTTGTCCAAAGGTAGAAAAATGGCTTCCGGTATCCACTACGATCAGTCCCGTAACACAGGTTGCTGAGGTAGCGGTGAAGAGAGCATCCAGTAAGGAGGTTTTCTTGCCGGGAGCTGCTGAAGCAGGTAGAAAAAGAAAAAAGGTGCCAATAGCTATTATTACCAGGAATGTAGCAACTACGATTAAAGGAGGCGAAAGACGAGGGGAAAAGAGTGGTTTATAAAAATGCACAAGTTTGATAGCTAAAAAGGCAACAATGAAGATTTGACAGGAAAACAGGTATCCTGTAGTTTTTGCTGGGAAATAAATTGTTGGGGCCACCGATCCTGTTCTTAAAAAAAGCAATGCTGCCCCAAACAAACAAATCAGAACAAGCTCTCTTTTACTGTCTTTTATAAATTTTACCTTCTGACCGGAAAAAATAAATTTGAGAAAAAACTGGAAGACCAGGACTGCACTAAATAGACGAATTAAAAGGTGAAAGAGGTCTATATTCTCTGGAGACAGGGTAAAGCTATATTCTGCTACCAGGAGAAAAGTTCCGACCACTGCTATTAATACAACCAGTCCATCCAGAATTTTCTGGACTGTCTGCCAGTAAGATATATCTGATTTTGCCTTCATTTTTCTCATCAAGATGGTTGTTGTATCAGGTCTGTCGCCACCCTCTCTTCAAAGATAGTTTTTCAGCTAAATGCAGGACTTTTCTATACTCGGTATTCGTTACCTTTCGGTTCAATTCCTTTATCTTTACACCCTTATAAGCCGGAAAGTATTGATTCATAATACTTATATAAGTTCGGGGAGAAATCTCATTTTTTATAAAAGTTAGAACCCTATCACTTTTAGCAAGATTGTTGGGAAGAACCAGATGTCTTATTAAAAGACCCTTTCGAGCTATACCGTCCCGGGAAATTTGCAACTGGCCTACCTGACGGTGCATCTCTTTAACAGCCTTTTTTGCGACTTTAAAATAATCAGGTGCATTGGAGTATTTTTTAGCCTCCGTTACATTTCCATACCTGTCTCTTATACACATCTCCGAGCCCACGAGACTAGGCATGATCTCGTATGCCGTCTTCTGCTTGA
>CBFDTW010000118.1:0-2779 GCA_965613085.1 uncultured bacterium
ATTTTAGGGAATTTATGAAGGGCAACAAACCTTACAATAAGACTATTTTTTCGGTGATAGAAAAAGAGGAAAAGATAAAAAAATTAGAAAAACTCATAGAGAAAATATGTGGTAGCTTATCACAGCCAGGAACGGGAATTCTCTTTACTATTCCGGTAGATTACGCCAGAGGATTGGTAAAAGAGGAGGAATGAGATGGTTAAATTATCCCAGATTCTGGATGTTAAATGTATAAAGCTTGGTTTAAATTCAAAAAGGAAAAAAGATGTTATAAAAGAAATGGTTGATCTCATCTATCAGGCTGGCAAGATAAAAGATCCCCGGAAGGTAGAGCATAACATTATGGAAAGAGAAAAAATAGGAACTACCGGAATAGGAGGAGGGATTGCCATACCTCATATAATGACCAAGGAGACCTCTCAAACAATTATGGCGCTGGGAAGAAGAAAGGAGGGAGTGAATTTTGATGCTATTGATGGCCAGCCTGTTCAGTTAATTTTCCTTTTAATAGGCCCGAGAGGAGAGGAATCTACACATCTTAAGCTGCTTTGTAAGCTCTCTCGTTTCCTGCACAACACCCGGTTTAAAAATGCCTTAATGGAGGCAGAAAAAGAGGAGGACGTTTTAAATATTTTTAACCAGCAGGAGGAAAAAGAAGGCTGAGTATGGATGTTTTTTTAAAGTGGAAAATAGCCAGAATCATCCTTACCAGTTTGTATCTAATGACGGGCTGGATTTTATTTACCGGCACCTTAGCTTTATTTTCTCTTTTCCTGGGTGGAATATTTTCTTTTTGTGTAGCTCTTTTAACCTATAGTGTATTTATTGAGGAAAAAGAGGCTGCCCGCCGTTTTTTGCTTCCCCACATCTATTTACTATCCGTTTACCTGGTTGTACTGTTATTTAAGATTTATCTCGCAAGTTTTAAGATGGTGTTTAACCTGATCAAAGGTGACATAAATCCACGAATAGTCCACTTTCGCACCCGATTAAAATCTGACCTGGCACGAGTAATTCTGGCCAACTCTATTAGCCTTACCCCGGGAACTGTTACCCTCGATTTAGATGAGGATCACCTGGTTGTCCACTGGCTAAATGCCGAAACAACTCATTCCCACTTCGCGGGAAAATTAATTAAAGGGCACTTTGAAAGCTGGCTGAAGAGAATATGGATATAAGTATTTTAACCCTGGATATTACCATCTTTTTCCTCATGGGGGTATCCGTTTTAAGCATGGTGAGAGTTGTTATTGGCCCTACTTCTGAGGATAGAATGATTGGACTTAACCTTGTTTTAGCTCAAGTCTCAGCAATCCTGGTGCTCACAGCCGTAAAGTTTAATCGCTTTATCTACCTGGATGTAGCTCTGGTTTATGCCATTCTGGGTTTTATTGGAATATTAGCAATTGCAAAGTACATCGGGGGTGAGAAAGAGAAAAGATGATACTGGTAATAGTTCAAATTCTCCTTGGAGTGGGTATATTCTTTGGTATTCTGGGAAATATAGGTGTGTTAAAATTTCCTGATGTTTATACCCGCCTCCAGGCCTCTTCAAAATGTGGCATTACCTCTGTTTTTTCCATATTCATAGCCTGTATGTTGCTTAAAGGATTTACTCCCATGAGCGGTAGAATACTGGTCATTGCTTTATTTTTCCTGGTAACAGGACCTGTTACCACCCATATTATAGGAAGGCGTGCCTGGAAAAGGGGGGTTTTGCCCTGGAGAAGGAAAAGGTCAAAAGATTAAATTTTAAGGAACCCGGGAATGACTGAGATAATCCTTACATTGCTTGTGATTCTGGGAGTTTTATCCCTGCAATTTAAGGATCTTTTAAATGCAGTCATCTGCCTTGCAATATTCAGCCTGCTCTCCTCACTCCTTTTCTACTACCTGCATGCCCCTGATGTTGCAATTGCTGAGGCTGCAGTGGGTGCAGGCGTTGCTACGGTAATTTTTATATGGGTGATAAGCAGAACCCGGAGGAGTGAGGAATGAGGCTAAAGGTAATGAGGTTAATTGGCGACATACTTATTTTCGTAGCCTTAGGGTTAACTTTAATCCAGGGTATCGATTTTACCTCACCTCCCTCTCAACTGAAAGAATATTTTTCCCTGCAAGGAGTAAAACAGACAGGAGCGATAAATCTGGTATCTTCAATATATCTTAGCTATAGAGCATTTGATACTCTGGGAGAAACCATAGTCCTGCTCTTAGTTGTTTCGGGAATAATTCTTATCCTCGGAGTAAAAAGATGGAAGAATCAGAAATAGTGTATGTGATATCCAGAAAACTGGCTCCCTATATTTTGCTATTTGGCCTTTACCTTATATCCTTTGGACATCTTTCTCCTGGGGGAGGTTTCCAGGGAGGAGTGGTCCTGGCCTCTGGAGTGATTCTTCTCTGTCTCAGCAGAGGAACTACCCTGACTCAGAGGTTATTTCCTGCAGATAGGATAGGCCTTGTAGAGGTGGGAGCTTTTTCCCTTTTTCTCCTCATTGGTATAGCTGGCCTGGTAGCTGGCAGGTATTTTCTGGGAAATTTCCTTCCCTTAGGAAAAGCAGGGCAGGTACCCAGTGCTGGATTCATATTTTTCCTCAATATTATTATAGGCCTGAAGGTGGGAGCCGGGATAGTCCTTGTCTGTTTTTACCTTCTAAGGGAAAAATAAGCTATGGCTGATTATCTTATAATTATACTTTTCATTCTGGGGATCTGGGGCTGTCTCTTATACACATCTCCGAGCCCACGAGACTAGGCATGATCTCGTATGCCGTCT
>CBFDTW010000119.1:0-2577 GCA_965613085.1 uncultured bacterium
TATACTCACCTCTTATGGAATTGTTTTTATAAAAATTCTGGTATTATAAATTTTATTTAAATAAGAAACAGGGTCAACCAATTCCTGGAATTTTTGCTTTTTAAAAAATTAACACCTTCTTGATACTTTAATTTTTTTATGATATAATTAGGTAATCCTAATTAAAATAGGTAATCCTAATTCAGGAGGGAAAATGTTAACCCTTTTAGAGCTTCCAGTTGGTGAAGTGGCTGAAGTGGTTGCTATCAGAGGAGGGTGGGGAGCACAGAGGAATCTTGCTGCTCTTGGTTTTATACCCGGGAAAAAGGTACGCAAGATAGCTGTCCAGCCAGTAGGAGGCCCTGTGATGGTGGAGATAATGGGAGGGGGAAAAGTGGCTATAGGAAGAGGTATGGCAGCCAAGATTATAATAAGAAAAGAAAAATTATGAGAGCTGTTCTTATAGGCAATCCCAATGTTGGGAAAAGTGTTATTTTTAACCGCCTTACAGGGGTAAGGGTGGTGGTTTCTAACTATCCCGGGACTACAATAGAATATATGGAAGGGATTATGAGGGTAAACGGGGTTAGATTGAAGATAGTGGATGCACCTGGGACTTATTCTCTTATTCCGTCTGATAAGGCTGAAGAGGTCGCCCTGAATCTGCTTTTAGAAAAGAAAACCGATCTTATTATTAATGTAGTGGATGCTACCAACCTGGAAAGAAATCTATATCTTACCCTGCAGTTGCGGGAGATTGGTATTCCTATGATTTTAGACCTGAATATGATTGATGTGGCAAGATGTCGGGGGATAGAAATAGATACATCTGCTCTGGGAAAACTACTCGAGGTCCCGGTGGTTTCTACTGTTGCTGTATCAGGAGAGGGAATTAGAAAACTCCATCAGCTTATAAGAGAAACCTTTGCAAAGATGAAGGATAAAAATGCAAACAAAGTTTGAACCCAGAATAGAGAAAGCTATAAAGAGTATTATTCAGAGAACAGGTCTTCCTCGGTGGCAGGTGGTTCTCGCTCTTGAGGGGTTGGAGGATTTCAGAAAAAAAATTCCCGACACTGTTTTTGTGGAATCTGTTAAAGATATAGAAGAAGATCATCAAGAATCTATCCAGCTCATCATGCTGAAAGCAAGGTTCGGTCAGGCAGGCTCTATTATCAGCAGGGTTCAGAAGGTCCATCATCGGCATCCTACCTGGCTGGAAAAACTAAGCGATCTCACGGTAAAACCCGCTGTTGGGATTCCCCTTGCTGCAGCGATTTTATACGGGGTATTTATCTTTTTTTTAACAGTGGCAGGGTGGATAACCGATCAGATTATGGTTCCTTTTTTTGAAGGCCCTTATGACAAATTTATTCGCTCCTTTGTAGAGAGATTTTCCCCTGCAGGTTTTATTCATGATTTGCTTCTTGGGGCTCCGGGAAGTGGATACCTTGAGTCTCTGGGGCTTTTAACCACGGGAGTTTTTGTCCCCATAGGAGTGGTTCTTCCCGCTGTTTTGATCTTTTATATTATCCTGACTTTGCTTGAGGATGTTGGTTATCTTCCAAGATTGGCAGTACTGGTAGATAGTATATTCCACAGGGTTGGCCTGCACGGCTTTTCTGTTATTCCCATCATTTTGGCCTTTGGATGTAATGTCCCCGGAGCTATGGCTTCCCGGATACTGGAGACAAGGAGACAGAGATTTATGGTCCTTACTCTTCTGGGTATATCAATTCCGTGTATGGCGCAAACAGCAGTAATTTTGAGTATAATTGGTCCTTTTGGTGTCAGGTGGGTGGTGCTGGTCTATGGTGTTTTATTCTGTATATTCGTTGGGTCAGGAACTTTTCTCAACAGGATACTGCCCGGGGAAACTCCTGAGATAGCTATCGAGATCCCACCATATAGATTGCCCCGCTTTTCTAATCTGGTTATGAAGTCAACTCTCAGGCTGCAGCGTTTTCTTCTGGATGCTGTGCCCTGGGTATTTGTAGGAATAGCAATTGTTAATGTTTTTTATATTTTACAGATTACCCGGTATTTCTCGGAAATTTTGTCCCCTGTATTGGGAAACTGGCTGGGGCTTCCTGAAGAGGCGATTTATCCTCTTTTAATAGGTTTTTTACGCAAAGATGTAGCTACTGGAATTATTGCTCCTCTTTTGAATAAAGGTATTATAGATCTTTATCAGGCCATAATCGTTGTAGTTATGCTGGCGGTATATTTTCCCTGTGTTGCTACTTTTGCCGTTTTTTTAAAAGAGCTTGGAGTAAAAGACACTTTTAAAAGTAGTCTTTTCATGGTAGGGGTGGCATTAGGAGTGGGAGGTATTTTAAATATGCTCTTTACTTTGATAAAATCTTTTTAAGGTGGTAAAAATGGCCAAAAAAATTACTCCCGGTATGGAAACCTATCTTGAGACTATCAAAAAAATAGAAGAAGAAAAAAAGGTGGTCAGGGTTAAAGGGATTGCCCGGAAGTTAAGGGTAAAAATGCCTACTGTTACAGAGGCTTTAAGGAATCTCTGTCTCTTATACACATCTCCGAGCCCACGAGACTAGGCATGATCTCGTATGCCGTCTTCTGCTTGAAAAA
>CBFDTW010000120.1:0-2517 GCA_965613085.1 uncultured bacterium
GTCGTAATTTCATCCCCCCCGAAATTTCACTGGGAGCAAGGTTTGGCGGCAGCGGAGGCGAATGTCCATACGCTGATCGAAAAGCCAATGGCGGTTACCAATAAAGAAGCCTGGGAGATGGTAAGAGTTTGTAGAGAAAATAATGTAAAACTCACTGTAGGTACTAATCAGAGGTTCTGGCTTCAACATGAATGGGCAAAAAAGCTTATAGATGATGGAGTTATCGGGGAGGTAAAGTTTGGTAGATCTTCTTTGCATGAGACCTGGCACTTATATCAAGACAATGTTGCCTATTCAGATTGGAGATTAAAACCTAAACAGGCAGGCTCTGCTACTCTTTTTGACCAGGGAAGTCATCGGGTGGATCTTTTAAGATGGCTTGTCGGAAGTGAGGCAAAAAGAGTGGTAGGGGTGGCTAAAAGAGTAGCTACTCCGGAAGATGTTTGCTCTTTGGATGATCTTTCCTGGGTAGCTATAGAATTTGAAAATGGAGCTTATGGGTTTGTAACTACCGATAAGTTCTCTCCTGTTGTTTCCAATATTACTGAAATTTATGCCACAGAGGGAATGTTATTTGCCTCATCTGAGGCTACCAATCCTTTCCAATCTGTACCCTTAGCTGTTTATACTGCGAAAGATTATACCTGGGAAAATTATCCAGAGATATTAAAAAAATACCGCTATCCCGAGGAGTTCTGGGTAACAGATTTAATAACCAAACCTTTGGAGAAAAAGTGGATTTCCATTACTCCTCCCAGGGAGTGGTCCTTTACCAGGATGATGAAGCATTTTCTCACCTGTTTTGTGGAAGATAAAGAGCCTTTGGTTACTGGAGAGGATGGGGCTAAAGTTATGGAGATTTTATGCGCGGTCTTTAAGTCAATGGAAACAAATAGCTGGGTTGATTTACCCCTAAAGGAAGAGGTGGTGCCACCTCATTACAGACCGTATTATGAAAAAAAGAAGGAGGCTAAATAGATGCCCAAAATAAAAGTTGCCATAGTGGGAGTAGGTAACTGCACAAGCTCTTTAGTTCAGGGAGTATACTACTACAAAAATGTAAAAGGATCCGATAAATTTGTCCCTGGACTTATGCATCCTGTAATAGGAGACTACAGGGTAAGTGATATTACACCTTGTGTTGCCTTTGATGTAGATGCAAGAAAGGTAGGAAAGGATCTATCTGAGGCAATCTGGGCTGAGCCTAACTGCACAGAAAAATTCTCAGAAGTTCCTTATCTTGGTGTAAAGGTTTTAATGGGTCCTGTATTAGATGGAGTTAGTGAACACCTTAAAAGGTATGTAAAAATATCATCTGAGAGACCAATAGATGATGTGGATGAGGTGGCACAGATTTTAAGAGAAAAGGAGGTAGATGTTTTGGTAAACAACCTTCCAACTGCATCTGAGAAGGCAAGCTGGTTCTATGCTGAGGCAGCCCTAAAAGCAGGAGTAGGTATTGTAAATGGAATCCCTGTTCTAATTGCCAACAACAAAGAATTTGCCAAAAAAGCAGAGGATAATAAGGTCCCAATAGTAGGGGATGATTATAAGAGCCAGCTGGGAGGAACAATCTTAGATAGAGACCTTCTTAATCTTTGTATCCAAAGGGGAATAAAGATTAAAAAATCATATCAGCTTAACTATGGAGGGAATACAGATTTTTGGAATCTAACTGACTGGGAAAGAGGAAAAACAAAGCATGCTTCCAAGAAAAGAGGAGTGGATGCTGTAATGCCCTATGAGGCACCATTTTCTGTTAATGTCTCCCAGTTAGAGGTACTTAATGATATAAAAATCTGCCGAATAGAGATATGGGGGGAGAACTTTGGTGGAACACCAGTAAAGCTTGAGGCAAAGCTTGAGGTAGTAGATAGTCCCAACTCAGCAGGTGTAATGGTAGATGCTATAAGATGCTGTAAGCTGGCAAAGGATAGGGGAGTAGGTGGTGTTCTTACAAGTGCATCAGCTTATCTTATGAAAAGTGCCCCAGAGCAATTTCCAACAGACAAGGAAGCAAGACAGGCTCTGGATGAGTTTATTGAGGGGAAAAGGGAGAGGTAATAATGATCCAAATTTTTAACAAGAATAAAGCGAGGAGGAAAAAATGGTTTCCAGAATTGGTATTATAGGATTGGGCTGGTGGGGGAAACAACTTTTAGAATACTTTCGAGAAGCAAAAGGGGTAAAGGTTACATCAGTTTGGAGTCGAAATCCTAAAAGAAAAGAGGAGATAGAGCTTAAAGATGCAAATTTCTATACCGATATGGAGAAGATGTTTGAAAAAGAAAAACTTGATGCTGTAGTTGTTGCCACTATTCCCACAGCTCATCTTCTTCCTACCAGATTAGCTGCAGAAAGGGGAATTCATATATTCTGTGAAAAGCCAATGGCAGCATCTTTAGAAGACTGTGACGAGATGATAGAAGTTACACGTAAGAACAATGTTAAGTTAATGATAGCTTTTAAGCATAGATTTGCCAAGGCATTTAACTATGTGAAGCAAAATAAGATAGC
>CBFDTW010000121.1:0-2459 GCA_965613085.1 uncultured bacterium
TTCAAGCAGAAGACGGCATACGAGATCATGCCTAGTCTCGTGGGCTCGGAGATGTGTATAAGAGACAGATATTTATTAATGGTGGAGAAACATAAACAGGCACCAAAGCCAGGGGATCAATTATTTTTCCATTTCTTACATCTCTCAGGGCCCATTTTAACAAAGCTCTATCCAGGCATATTTTCTCCTTAAAAAGAGAAAATCTGGAATCCAAATTACCTGGTAAAGAAAAATTTTCCGGAAAAAAGACAAATACCACCTTTTCCGGAAGTAGTTTTTTTGCCTCATCTATTATCTTTTCAAAGGGCAGAAAAAGATAATCGCTCCTTCTGGTAAGATCCTCTCCCTCCTTATAAAAAAAGGCTGAAAAAAAACAGTTCCTGTAGGCCGGGATTAAACAACATATAAATCCATTAAAAGGAACACAGGAGGCAATATAATCAAGAGTGGCAACGCCTACCAGAGGAAGCTCCAGAGAGAAGGACAGAGATTTTGCCAGGCTTATCCCAACCCTTAATCCGGTGAATGAACCGGGGCCTTTGCTAACCACCAGAGCATCTATTTTATCGATAGAAAGATTAACCTCCCTCAGAACTGACTCAACAGCCGGTACCAGATATCTGGAGGAGGAGTGGGCGGGAAGGTTACAAGAAACTAAAACCCCCTCTTCCTTTCCCAGAAAAACCAATCCAGAAGGCAAACAGGTCTCTATTCCCAGAATCAACATTTAATCTCACTTTTAACATTTAAAACTAAGTCATGGTATCTTTTGTTTCCCCTGGGTATTAAAATAATTTTTCTCAGGTTAAAATCTTCCATTTTGATCCTTACCTCAAGGTATTCGGGGGGCAGAAAATCTATAATTTTATCTGCCCACTCTATCACCACCACTCCATCAGGACTGCTGAAATACTCCTCATATCCCAGACCAGAAAGCTCACCGGGTTCCTCCAATCTGTAAAAATCAAAGTGATATAAAGGATGAGCTGCCGCATATTCATTGATTATAACAAAACTTGGGCTTTTTATCCTGGTTTTGATTCCCATCCCCTTTGCTATACCCCGGGCAAAAACAGTTTTTCCACTACCCAGCTCACCTATGAGAGCTATTATTGCAGGATAAAATATATTCTTTCCAATCTTAAAGCCTAAATCAAGAGTTTCCTTTTCACTTTTTGTCCGGACGATGAGCATCTTTTCCTTTAAATTCTTTGATCAGTTTTATTAAATTTTGTGTTGCCTTTAATATATCCCTCCGGGCAAAAATAGCTGAAATTACAGCTACTCCGTCTGCACCTGCCTCCAGCACCTCTTTTAAATTCTCCGGACAGATGCCTCCTATAGCTACAACAGGTATCTTAACTTCCTTTTTTATACACCGAATCATCTTGCACCCAACAGGATGTAAAGCATCGGGTTTCGTAGAAGTAGAAAATACAGGGCCTACTCCAATGTAATCCGCTCCCTCAGCTTCAGCTTTTTTAGCTTGTTCCAGATTGTGAGTTGAAACTCCTATTATTTTATCCTCCCCCATAATTTTTCTGGCAGAAGGTAAAGGAATATCATCCTGTCCCAGATGAACCCCATCGGCACCACAGATAACTGCTATATCCACACGGTCATTTACGATAAAACTCACATCGGAGGGAATTACCTTTCGCAACTGGATGGCCCGATTTAAAAACTCCCGGGAAGAGATATTTTTTTCTCTGAGCTGCAGGCAAGTTGCTCCACCTTTTACTATCTGCTTCACCCTGGATAATAAATCCTCCTCGGGCAAGGAAGATTCAGTTATGGCGTAAAGGGTGTAATCTACCTTTTTTTTTAATTTTGCTCTTATCTTTTTTTCCAGATCATATGTCCGGAAGCGAAATCGACGGAATCTCTCTCCCCAGGAAGGAAGAATCAACTTACCATACTCCTCCAGACTCCTCTCTGCCTCTTCAACTCTTCTAAAATTAGCATTTATAAGCTCTTCAATTTTTTCTCTTGGTTCTTCCTTTAATTTTGCCCCAACATCCTGTAAGGATAATCTTGAAGCTATCAGCCTTTCTTTTTCTGGCAGGTGGTTAACTTCTTTTAATAGAAGATGACGCAGATCTTTAAGCTCCCTGGTTAAATCCTGCTCATCCATACAAAACCTTACCGCATCCTCCAGTACTCGCAATCCCTCAGCAGCTCGATTTAAGTTAGCATCAATTATACGATATATTCTCTCAAGAGAAAGCATTTTTTCCTCCTCTGATTTGAAAATTTAGCAAAACTTTGTGCCAAGTCAACTATTCTCTTCACCTCCCCAAAAAGCTCGGAGTAAAAATAAAATTGGGTAAACTTTACACACCCGATCTGACCGAAAAGATTTTTTCGGAAACTGGAAGTGTTCTTGCCATCCCCCAGTTTTTGAAATCTTGCTATAGACCTACCTTTAACTAATCATTTTCTCTGCAAAATCAATCCTG
>CBFDTW010000122.1:0-2400 GCA_965613085.1 uncultured bacterium
CCTTCTAAGAAAAATTCCTGCAGAGATTACTTTGGGAGGGAGAAAAAGAGAAGATATTGAGCAGCCTCTTTTCTCTGGATATAAATTTCCACCTATTGATTTGCTCCAGCTGCCCAGTGCGAAGCATACCTCATCCAGCGAAGTGATGGAGGCAGGCAAAAAACTTCAGCAAACTCTTAAGGATTTCGGTGTGGAGGTTGAAATAGAGGAGGTAAAAGAAGGTCCAGCTATTACTCGTTACGAAGTCAAACTTGCTCCAGGAATAAGGGTCAGCAGACTTATGAACCTATCAAGTGATCTTGCTCTATCTCTGGCTGTTCCTAATGTTAGAATAGAGGTACCTGTGAGTGGAAAGTCTCTGGTGGGAATTGAAGTGCCTAAGAAGAAAGTTAATTTTGTTTATCTACGGGAACTTCTGGAAGAGGCTGAATTTAGAGAAAGAAAGGAAAAGCTCTTATTTCCTCTGGGAAAAGATATTGCCGGTGAAACAGTATGGGTAAATCTGGAAACCTTACCCCATCTTCTATTAGGAGGGTCAACCGGTTCCGGAAAAAGCGTTTGTATAAACTCCATTCTGATAAGTCTTCTTTATAGAGTCACACCTGAGGAAGTTAAATTTTTGCTCATCGATCCCAAAACGGTAGAGCTGGTTGACTATGCAGAGATTCCTCATTTGATTTTTCCTCCTGTGAAGGATTTTAAAACAGCCACCAAAGCCCTGGATTGGGTGGTACAGGAAATGATGCAGAGATATGATAAATTTAACAGAGAAGGTGTGCGTAATATCTCTGGATTTAACAAGAATAAAGAGAAGGAAGAAAGGATGTCTTACTTGGTTGTGGTTATTGATGAGCTGGCTGATCTTATGATGCTTGCCGGGGTCCGTCTGGAAAAAACTCTCTGTCGAATTGCCCAACTTGGGAGAGCAACAGGTATCCATCTGGTAGTCGCTACCCAGAGACCTTCGGTTGATGTTATCACCGGTTTAATAAAGGCAAATTTTCCCTCCCGTATTTCCTTTGCCGTTGCCTCACAGGTTGATTCTCGAACCATTCTTGACACTTCAGGGGCCGAGAAGCTGGTGGGGAATGGTGACATGCTTTTCTCACCTGTAGAGGCGTCAAAACCTTTCAGAGTTCAGGGAAGCTACATTTCACCCACCGAGGTAAAAAAGGTTGTTGCTTTTATTAGAGAGCAGGAAAAACCTGTTTATAAAGATATAATAGGAGAGATTGAGGAAGGGAAGGAAGAGGAAGAAGAAATTGAGGATGAGCTTTATAGAGAGGCTAAAAGACTTGTTCTGGCAACAGGCAGGGCATCTACATCTTATCTTCAGAGAAGGTTAGCTATTGGTTATAACCGGGCAGCCAGGATTATGGAACAGCTTGAAAGAGAAGGAATAGTGGGGCCTGCACGAGGAAGCAAACCCAGAGAGGTTCTGATAGAAAGAGACCATCTTAAAGGTGAAAAGAAAAATAATAAAGATGAATACAGCTAACAGGATAACCATTTCGCGGATAGCTCTGGTTCCCTTTTTCATTCTCTTTTTGTTTATTCTGGGAAAATTGGGGGCAGTCATTTCTCTTTTTATTTTTATAATAGCTTCCCTTTCTGACTGGCTTGATGGATATATAGCCAGAAAAGGAAATAGTGTAACTACCATGGGAAAGATAATGGATCCCGTGGCTGATAAGATTCTCACTCTCAGTGCCTTTATCTGTTTTGTCTATTTGCATATTGTTCCTTTCTGGATGGTAATAATTATTATGGCTCGGGACCTGGTGGTGATGGCTCTAAGGGTTGAGCTTGCTAACAGGGGATGTATCCTTACTCCAAATCTTGTGGCTAAATTTAAAACAGTGCTGGAATACGCGGCTGTTCTTTTTGCCCTTATTTATCTGCTCACATCACCGGGTTTTATCCGGATATCATTAAGGATATCTGTTTATTCTACCCTGGGTTTGGCTGCTTTCTTTGCTGTAGTCTCAGGTGTTCAATATCTACTGGAAGGAAGAAAAATACTGGCAAAGTGAAAAAGGTAATTTTAGCTCTTGGGACAGGATTAGGGGTGGGGTATTTTCCCTTTTGTCCCGGGACAGTTGGAAGTTTGTGGGGAGTTGTGATTTATCTTCTGATCTGGTTGGTTACCCCCAGTCTCTGGTGGCAGTTTGTTATAACTGTATTTATCTTGATGGCGGGGGTATGGATCTGTGGAAGATGTGAAAAGGTTTTAAAAAATAAGGATCACAGATCCATTGTGATTGATGAGGTGGGCGGTTTTCTGGTAAGCTTGATAGGTTTTTCCTTTTCCATTTTTTTTCTTTTTCTGGGATTTATCTTCTTTCGTCTGTTTGATATAATAAAGCCCTTCCGGATAGATAGGCTTCAACCTGTCTCTTA
>CBFDTW010000123.1:0-2343 GCA_965613085.1 uncultured bacterium
GATATAGGGATACCAAAAAATCTTGAAGAATTTGGGTGCAAGGAGAAAGATGCTCCTCGCCTTGCAAAGGAGACACTAAAGATTCAACGCCTTTTGGTCGGGAATCCTCGTAAGCTTCGAGTTGAAGATCTGGAAGAGATTTTCTGCAAAGCTATCAAGGGAGAGCTCTAACAATACTCTTTTAGAGGGAGGATGATTATACCTAAGGGATATAAAGGTAAAGTTCTCAGGGTAGATTTAACCAGAAGAGAAGCTTCTACCCAGCCTCTGGATGAAAAAGATCTAAAAAGTACATAGGAGGAAGTGGCCCGGGGACAAAATTTTTATATCAGGAGACAGGCCCTGAAATAGATCCTTTTGCTCCTGAAAACCCGCTTATCATTATGACAGGTCCTCTGACAGGTTCTGGAACCCCTGGTTCCGGACGCCATGAGGTTGTATTTAAATCACCTCTAACCGGTATTTTTGCAAGATCCGGCGTTGGTGGAAGTTTTGGTGTAAATTTAAAAAAAGCTGGATATGATGGGATAGTTGTATCTGGTAGAGCTTCGGAGCCTGTGTATCTTCTAATCCACGATGAAAAAATGGAAATTAAAAATGCAGAAGATATCTGGGGAAAAGATACCTATGAAGCTGACAGAATTCTGAGGGAGAAAATAGATAAAAAAGCCACCGTTGCCGTCATTGGCCCTGCAGGGGAGAGGAAAGTAAAAATAGCCGGCATCTCCCATGATGGTTCTCACTCTCGCATGGCAGGCCGCTGTGGAGGTGGAGCTGTAATGGGTTCCAAAAATCTCAAGGCAATAGTTGTTTATGGAAAAGATAAGATAGAAATTGCCTATCCTGATAAACTGAAAGAGTACAAAAAAAAACTTCTTCCCCATATTATTCAGGTTAGTGAGGCCTTTAGAAAATTTGGTACATCAGGAGGGGTTTCCAAATATGAAGATCTGGGTAACTTTCCCCATAAGAACTGGGCTCTTTCAAACTGGGAGAAGGCATATAATATATCAGGTCAGGTTATGGAAAGAACTATTCTGACAGGAAGGTATGCCTGCCGTGACTGTCCAATTGCCTGTGGGAGGGTGGTTAAGGTAGATACCGGTCCTTTTGCTCCTGTTGATGGAGGAGGTCCTGAGTATGAGACTGTTGCAGGCCTTGGAGGTTTGTGCCTTGTAGATAATATAGAGGCAATAGCAAAGGCAAACGAGCTTTGTAACAGGTTAGGTCTTGATACAATCTCAACAGGTGCAGCAGTTGCCTTTGCCATGGAGGCTTTTGAGAGAAGAATCATTACCAAGGAAGATACAGGGGGGATTGAACTTATCTGGGGAAATGCCAATGCTTTAATAAATATGATTAGGAAAATAGCGAACAAAGAGGATATTGGAGAGATTCTATCAGAAGGTGTGAGGACTGCGGCAAATAAGCTGGGGAAAAATACCATTGAGTTTGCCATACACGTAAAGGGACTTGAGCCTTCTTACCATGACCCGAGATGCTTTTTCAGTCACGCTCTGAACTATGCTACCGCTGCAAGGGGAGGCTGCCATAACTCAAGCCAGTCCCATTCCTGTGAGCAGGCCTTGAGCTGTCCTGATCTGGGGATAGATGAGCCTCAGGGAAGGCATGAGGTGGAGGGAAAGGCAGAGTTTACAATAAAGTTTCAAAACCTTATGTGTGTTTATGACTGTCTTGTTTTTTGTAAGTTTTTCCATAACACTGATTCCTTAAGGCCCCATCAGGTAGTAAATTTCTTAAATTATACAACAGGCTGGGAACTCAGCCTTGAGGATTTTATGAAAACAGGTGAGCGGGTATTTAACCTGCAGAGGATGTACAATGTAAGATGCGGTATAAGTAGAAAAGATGATACTCTGCCACCCCGTTTTCTCACCCTTAAAAGGGATAAAGACAAACTCCCACCTCTTGGCAGGCTTTTAAGTGATTACTACGAGCTAAGAGGCTGGGATGAGATGGGTATCCCAACTGAGAAAAAGCTAAAGGAGTTTAATTTAGATAATCTTTAAAATTTTATCTTTGTTCCGGAATTTTCAGGAAGTGCTGCCTTAATTCCCCATTTCTGCCCTCACTTATCTTATCACACCATTAATTTTTTCGTTGATTTTAAATTTAGTTGACAAATTAACACAGTCTTATTTTAAACTTCCTGGCCATAAAAGCTTAATTTTTTGAATTCTGTCAAAATAAAATTTCAAATCCGATATTGACAGATATAAAAAACTTGATAAATTAATGTTTAGTTGTATATATACTGTCTCTTATACACATCTGACGCTGCCGACGAAGGCTTAGGTGTAGATCTCGGTGGTCGCCGTATCA
>CBFDTW010000124.1:0-2289 GCA_965613085.1 uncultured bacterium
ACCTGGAAAAGTTTTTCCAGGAAACCAAGAAGGAGGGACACCGGCTATAAAGATTTTTACCAGGAAATACAGAAAATGAAAAGGGTTAAGGCAAGAAAAAAGCTTATCAAGACCTATGAGAGGACAAAGAGCATAAGCAAAACAGCAAAGCTTTGGGGAACCTCCCGCAGTGTTGTAAGAAAGTGGCTTAAAAGGTATAAAGAAAAAGGAGAAAAGGGACTGGAGGATCTATCCAGAAGAGCTAAAAGATCTCCTTTTAAAACTTCTTCTTATATAGAGGAAAAGGTTTTAAAGATAAGGAAAGAAAGAGGTTATGGGAGAAGGAGAATCTCTTATTTTCTCCTTGTAGAGGAGGGAATATATCTTTCAGAGAATACTATAACCCATATTCTTCGAAGAAATGGGGAATGCAGGAAAAGGAAAAAGAGAAGGGTATTTTATCCAGCAAAGTGGGCATTTGATGAGGATGCACCTTTTAAACTTGCCCAGGTAGATGTAAAAGATATCTATGATAAAGGGACCTTAGGAACACATATATGGAACCATATAACCAAAAAGAGGCTTCCCCGCTACCAGTGGACTTTTCTTGAAGGAAGGACAAGACTAAGGTTTATAGCTTATTCAAGGAAGCTGCATATTACCAATGGGCTTTGCTTTGTATCTTTAGTTATGAGCTGGTTAAGAGCCTGGGGAATAAAGGAGGAAGTTTTTCGGCAGGAAGATTGGGAGAAGGATGTGGGAGGAGATAATCTTGAAAAGTATTATAAACCTTACGGAGCAATCTTAGGAAGAGCACCTAAGGGGAGAAAGGGGTATCAGGGAAGAGTGGAAAGATCCCACAAGACAGATGATGAGGAATTTTATATACCTCTTTTGTCCTCTATTAACAGTGAAAGAAAGCTTTTGCGGTATGCAGCAAATGGATATACTGGTACAACGTAAAAAGGCCTCATCTTGGCAAAGGAATGGATGGTAGGTCTCCATTTGAAAAGCTCAAAGATTTAGGATATAATCTTCCTAAAGAATTTGCTTTATTACCTCCCACAATCTTAGATGATGTCTCTACCTTCTGGGCAGTCAGGGGTGGTAACAATCTCCTGACACATTTACCTTCTCAATTTGACAAAGCCTTTAACATTATAGTATAATGCTGTTAATATTAATCAGGGCAGTCCGGAATGACACCAAGAGAGAGAGTTTTAGCCAGCTTAGCCTGCAAAGAACCAGACAGAGTTCCTCTTGATCTGGGAGACTTGGTAACTACCATTGAAAGTGTTCCCTACACTCAACTGAAAAGTTATCTGGGTATGAAAGGCGAGACCAGAACCTTTTTGAGAGACCATGTTGAGCCTGATGAGCAGATACTTCAGCTTTTAGAGATAGATACTCGCTACCTGCATCCCGGGCTACCTAAAAGCGGGAAGCTAAAAATATATCCTGATAACTCTTATGTTGATGAATGGGGGATAAGGTGGAAAAAACCACCATCCAGCCTGTACCACGATCCAGTAGGACATCCCTTAGCAGATGCCACACTCCAGAACCTTGAAAAATACAGCTGGCCTGACCCTCGTGATCCGGGAAGAGTTGAAGGATTGAAAGAGAGGGTAAGGTATCTTCATCAAAAAACAGATTATGCCGTAGTGCCTGACATGCTGGGAGCGGGTATATTTGAGACAGCCTGGATGCTCAGAGGATTTGAAAGATTCCTGGAGGATTTGGTGGTTAACCAGGAGTTTGCCTTGATGCTCCTGGAAAAAGTTACCCAAATAAAAATGGAAATCTATAGCACATTTCTTGATGCAGGGGGAGATTACATCCAGGTAGTTATGTGCTCTGTGCCGTTCACAATATCCAGGCAGGAGTAAAACCCGAGAATATCCTGAAAATGTATGAGGCAGCAAGAAAATACGGGATGTATCCTTTGAATCTTTAAAATATGAAGGAGGCTAAAATGCAGCAAGTTGTGCATACAGTAGACTGGTATACTAAGTTAGTCCTCACCATCATTGCAATAGCTCTTGTGGTAATGGTATTAAGACCCCTTTTTACTTCCGAACAAGCCAGTGCTTCAGGTGAAAGGCAAATAATTGACGTTAATTTAAATATTGACCGGGTTGGGGGGGAGAAAATTCTTCGCTGGTGGGAAGGAGAAAGAGTGGAAAAAGGAATACCTATTTACATCGATGGCAGGATAACAACTGAGCAGTCAGAATAAAAACTGTCTCTTATACACATCTCCGAGCCCACGAGACTAGGCATGATCTCGTATGCCGTCTTCTGCTTGAA
>CBFDTW010000125.1:0-2267 GCA_965613085.1 uncultured bacterium
TTCAAGCAGAAGACGGCATACGAGATCATGCCTAGTCTCGTGGGCTCGGAGATGTGTATAAGAGACAGGGCCTGGACCTCATTGAAATTCTGGCAGATGGGGTACCAGAAAAATCTCTAACTGAACTTAGCCAGAAGGCAGGTTTTAACCTGAGCACCACTCATAGAATTTTAAATGCTTTAAAATCCCGTGGCTATGTAGAGCAAAATCCGGAAACCTTAAAGTATAAGTTAACCTTTAAATTCTTTGAAATTGGTAATATAGTAGTAAGGCATCTTAACCTGCGTGAGGAGGCAATCCCAATTTTAACAGACCTTGCAGAGAAAACGGGAGAGTCAGCTTATTTAATTATTCTGGATAATGACGAGGCTTTTTGCCTTGAAAGAATTGATGGCCGTCATTACATTAAAGTTCTTTTTCTTCAGGTAGGTGGGAGAATGCCACTCCACGTTGGGGCAGGTCCCAGAGTGCTCTTAGCTTATCTTCCAGATGAGGAGGTGGACAGAATAATTAAGAGTAAGGGGCTTCCTGCCTGGACAAAAAAATCCATTACCGATCCTTGTAAGCTAAAGGAAGATTTGAAAAAGATTCGCGAACAAGGATATGCGCTAAGTTTTGAGGATGCAACCGAAGATGTAGCAGCTTTGGGCTGTCCTGTAAGAAACTGGAGGGGTGAAGTTTGTGCCACAATAAGTATTGCTGGTATTTCCAGTCACTTTGCTGAAGACAAGCTCCCTCGCTTAATTAAAATTGTTAAGGATGCTGCTTATGAGCTTTCGCATCGACTTAATGCTCCTTTATGAAAGTTCAATTTTATCCTGCAAAAGGGGAGGCAAATGAGAGCACTTGTAAAACTGGATGTGGGTGAAGGGAAGGTATCTATTAAAGATGTAGATGAACCCCAAATTAATCAGGATGATGAGGTAAAAATTCAGGTTAAAGCTGCAGGCATTTGTGGGACGGATATTGAAATTTTTCACGGAAAAGATGCTCTTTTTCACCCTCCTGTAATTATGGGACATGAGTTTACTGGAGAAGTAGTGGAGGTAGGTGATAAGGTCGAAAAATTTAAAGTGGGAGATAAGGTTGTTTTTGAGCCTACAACAAGAATCTGTGGAGAGTGTAGGTATTGTCGAAATGGCCGTTACAATCTTTGCTCTAACAGATTGATTGCTGGATTTAATGCTCCTGGAGGGTTTGCCGAGTATGCGGTGAGAAGGCAAAAATATGTTCATAAGCTCCCTAACTCGGTAAGTTATATTGCAGGAGCACTTTGTGAGCCCTTAGCTGTTTGTTGTCATGCTGTTTTAGAGCTAACGCCCATTTATCCTGGAGATATTGTTATCGTTATTGGTCCTGGAACTATTGGACTTTTATCCTTACAACTTGTTAAGGCAGCAGGAGCATGCCCTATAGTTATTGGAACAAGTAAAGATAAGTTACGTCTTGATTTAGCTAAAAGGCTGGGAGCAGAATTTGTTATAAATATTGATGAGGAAAAAGAAACCCTATCCCGCATCATCAAGAATCTAACTGAAGGCTACGGTGTTGATGTAGTTATAGAATGTTCTGGAGCTCCAGACTCTTTCAGTTTAGGAATAGATCTTTTGCGAAAAGGAGGACATTATACTCAAATTGGACTTTTCACCCAGGAGGTTCCTTTTTCTATTAATAAGATGAGTTATCATGAGTTAACTCTTCAAGGCTCATTTGCCCAGAAAAATTCAGCCTGGAAAAAAGCTATATCCCTTTTAGGAAAAGGCTTGGTTGATACTTTACCTCTTGTAACTTCCCTACCTATCTCAAAGTGGAAAGAAGGTTTTAAAATGGCAGAGATGAAAGAGGCTATCAAAGTAGTTTTAGAACCGGGGAAGTAAGTGGTGATGGTACTATGAGTTTGCAATCAGAGACGGAGAGCGATTTACAAGTATTGTTAACGGTATCTGTCTGCAATGTGGACTTTTCGCCTCCAAACGCAAGTCCAAGATTTGCTCCTCCTGGACATCCAATGGCTGGGCAAAATTTAAGAGCTACTCCTGTTGTGGATCAATGGCAAGAGCAAGAACTTTGGACTGTATGGCCGGTTGAAGCAAAAGAACTTTTTCTCCCTATGTCTACATGGAAGGAAAGGAAGAAAAAATAAGCCTGTTTTGTGAATTAAAAATGCTTTAAAGAAGAGAAGGGGAAAGAGAAAAATCCCCTTCTCTTCAAAAGAGATAGTTTCCCCTTTTTGGAAGGAGAGAAAATGCTAACTATAATTCCTCAAT
>CBFDTW010000126.1:0-1955 GCA_965613085.1 uncultured bacterium
TTTTTTTTTTGAATGATACGGCAACCACAGAGATCTACACCTAAGCCTTCGTCGGCAGCGTCAGATGTGTATAAGAGACAGACGATAAACTTCTAATAAATAGAGGGAAACTAAATCTTAACGGTAAAACTAACGGACAAATAATTGATGAGCTTAATGAATTTTCACTAAGAATTATAAAAAAGCTCCATGAGATGAATTTTAAAGAAAAGGTTATTGAGAATGAACTCACTAAAATATTAGGAGAAGATGATCCCAATGTTAAAAAGGTTCTTTTCTATATCTCCCACTCTCTTGTTCCCAAGCTTGCAGATACTACCAGGGAGCTGACCAACACTTTATTATCTTCCGATGGATTCTTTGTTCCTCCAGGCCCATCTGGTGCTCCTACCAGAGGAATGGCTGACATTTTACCTACAGGAAGAAATTTTTATTCCCTTGATCCTTATGCTATCCCTTCCCCTGCTGCCTGGAGAGTTGGAGTGAAGATGGGAGATGATTTAATTAAAAGATTCCTTCAAGATGAGGGTAAGTATCCGGAAAATGTAGGAATAGTTATCTGGGGAAGTCCCACTATGCGTACTCAGGGAGAAAGTGTAGCAGAAGCTCTGTATTTAATGGGAGTTAAACCTTCCTGGAGAAAGCAAAGTGGAAGAGTTAAAGGAATTGAAATTATTCCTCTTGAGAAATTGAAAAGACCAAGGATTGATGTTACCTTTCGCATTAGTGGATTTTTCAGAGACGCTTTTCCTAATGTAGTAGAACTTTTAGATGAAGCAGTGCAGATGATTGCCGATCTTGATGAGCCTTTTGAGAGTAATTTTATTGCTAAACATGTATCAAATGAGGTAAAGAAAAAATTAGCTAAAGGGATTGATCCTGAGAAGGCAAAGGAGGAGGCTTGTTATAGAGTTTTTGGTTGCAAGCCGGGAGCTTATGGTGCCGGGGTAAACGATGCTATTGATTCCAAAAACTGGAAGGATGAAAAAGACCTGGGCAAGGTTTATGTAACCTGGGGTGGTTATGTTTACGGGAAGAAAAAATATGGTAGATTAGCGCCTGAGGACTTTAAGAAGAGGCTCTCTGTTATGGATATCGCTGTTAAAAATGTAGATACTCGTGAATACGATATGATGGACAGTGATGATTTTTACTCTTACCATGGAGGGATGATTGCTGCTGTAAAGGCATTTAAGGGCAAATCCCCTCGCTCTTATATTGGTGATAGTTCAGATCCTGAAAGGACAAAGGTTAGAACCGCAGAGGAGGAGGCCAAGTATGTCTTTAGAGCGAGGGTTCTCAATCCCAGGTGGATTAAGAGTATGCAAAGACATGGCTACAAAGGAGCAGGAGATATTTCTCGAATGGTAGATATAGCATTTGGCTGGGATGCTACTGCTGAAGTTTTAGAAGACTGGATGTATGAGGAGCTGGCTAAAAAATATGCGCTGGATAAAAATATGCAAGAGTGGTTTAAGAAAGTTAACCCTTATGCTCTTCAGAATATTACTGAGCGTTTATTGGAAGCTATCAAGAGAGGAATGTGGCAAGCAGAGGAGAAGATGAAGAAAGAATTGCAAAAAATATACCTTGACATTGAAGGCATTTTAGAGGAGAATCAGGTAAGAAGAGAAGCAAAGTGAAAAGAGATTAGGAAAAGAAGTTACTTTTAAAAAGAGTTCTGGTTCTTTAAGAAGGGGGAAATAAAAAATGAGGGGATATGTTCAAGTGTATACAGGAAATGGAAAAGGCAAGACAACGGCAGCTTTTGGACTTGCTTTAAGAGCAGCTGGTGCAGGATTAAAGGTTTATATTGGTCAATTCCTTAAAAACGGAGGCTATAGTGAGCTTAACTCTATAAACAAATTTAAAGATCTTATTAAAATCTGTCTCTTATACACATCTGACGCTGCCGACGAAGGCTTAGGTGTAGATCTCGGTGGTCGCCGTATCAT
>CBFDTW010000127.1:0-1916 GCA_965613085.1 uncultured bacterium
CTCGTGGGCTCGGAGATGTGTATAAGAGACAGAGTCTCAGGCAAGCATCTACCACCTGAGGATCGTAGAGTTTGCCTTTATTTTTTTTAATCTCCTCCAGTGCCTTATCTACACCAAGGGCTGGCCGATACGGTCTGTGAGAGGACATTGCTTCAACCACATCGGCTACCCCTAAGATCCTTGCCTCAAGTAGAATGTCTTCACCCTTCAAACCTTGAGGGTAACCAGACCCATCCATCCTTTCATGATGCTGGAGGATAATCTTTGCAACCGGCCAGGGAAAGTCTATTTCCTTTACTATTTCATAAGCAGCCCGGGGATGATATTTAATCAGTGAAAATTCCATATCTGTGACCCGGCCGGGTCTGATAAGAATCTCTGCCGGTATGACTATCTTGCCAATATCATGGATAGTTGCTGCTGTGCGGACTGCTTCAATCTGCTCATTTGAAAGGCCCATTTCGGTGGCTATGGCACGGGCAAGATTGGATACTCTTTGTTGATGACCACCGGTATAGGGGTCCCTTTTCTCGATGGTTAATGCCATTGCACGGATAATTCCCCCCAGTGTTTTCCGCAGCCTCTCAAAACTTTGCTGGAGTTCTTGTTCTGCCCGTTTGCGTTTGGTGATGTCAGTTGCAAAATTTAACGTAGCAGCTCTTCCCTCCCATACAATCTTGACTGCATTTACTTCTATCCACCTGATGTCGCCCTTTTTGTCAATGAATCTCACAGAATAAGTATCAAAAATTGGCACTGTTGTGAGAATTGTGTGAATGGTGGTTCCATCCTTTTTGAGAAGTTTACGATCGTATTGTTCTTTAATGCCTTTTTTGCGCCGCTCAATGGCACGTCTGGCCGAGTCAATTTCGTCTTTATCAACAAATGAAAATAAAGATTTTCCAAACATCTCCTCTCTCGTATAACCTAACATCCCGGCCATACACTGATTGACAAGCACGGTCCTGACCTCACTATCTACAATCCAGATCCCTTCCTGAGCATTTTCAAATAGTATTTGATATAGCGTCTGTGAAAGATGCCTGGAAAGGTCCCTCAGGTCATGAGGAAAAGGGATACGGGGTCCTTTAAATTTAGCTTTATTATTTTTTATCTTTGATCTCCCATAAGAGTTTTATGAGCGAAAATTCTATTATGATTGGTTTATGTTAAACACCTATCCCATAGATTATTTCAGTTAGTACTTTACCAGCCACCTCGCATTAGTCAAGAAAAAAAGAAAAAAGGACAGGCTTCGTTTGACTTTTACTCTGAGATTTATTAGTAATGATAGGAGTAAACAAAGAGCTTAAATCACCGGGAACCCACGAGCAACAAGAAAAGGTCTTGTATGCAAGGCAGGAGGGGGTAAATAAGTATCAGAGACTTCTTCAAAGGACAAATTAGCGTTCGTACAGCCCGGACAAGATATTCCATAAGGGTTATTACAGTTTTCAGGAACAAAGGAGATGCTATTTGCATTGCTGTTTGTTCTACTGCGAAAAATATACATAAGGGTAAAAGTTATAAGCGGAATAAGACCGTATGCATTGCTAAAGGTTTAACCCGGGAGGTAGAGATCGTTTTTAACGAAGCAGGATTCTTTAGCCCTAAGGATGATTGGAATTGCTGGAGTGAGGTTAAATTCCAGAAAAAATTATAATAAAAAGCTGTTAAGCCACCAGAGTATTAAAACAGCTTGAAAAAAGGTGCAAGTATGAGAAAAATATTCTTTGCTTTAGTCTCTTTTTTATTTTTGTTAATTATTGCCACCTGTTCAAACTCCATCAGTTCTCCGGGGAAGATGATGGTGTAAGAGGTGCCAACCCCACTTTAAGGTCTTGCCATCCCCCAGTTTTTGAAATCTTGCTATAGACCTACCTTTAACTAATCATTTTCTCTGCAAAATCAATCCT
>CBFDTW010000128.1:0-1833 GCA_965613085.1 uncultured bacterium
TATTTACAGGGCCTGGTCAGAAGAGCTTCTAAATTCAATAGATGATAAGGATAAAAAAGAAAGGATAAGAAATCAGCTTCTGCATCTTTACGACCTGGATAACCTGGAAAAATCTCTCTTCAGGGGAGTAACCACCAATCCACCTTTATCTCTCAATGTTTTGAGTTACAACAAAGAATACTGGAGAAAATTTGTAAAAAGAGCTGTTCGTATTTCCCCCAACAAAACCCGGGACAAAACAAGGGTATGAACTGATAAAAGTTTTAATCTCTCGAGGCCGGAGTAGAAATATTGAAGAAATGGTTTTTAATTTGAGTAAGGGAAAAGGGGCTGATATAGTAGTAGAAGTTGCCGGAGCAAAATCCTCAATCAACACAGCGATTAAAATTACAAGACGCCTGGGAAAAATTGCAGCAATAGGACTGACCGCTGAGAAAGAAACCAGCATCAGGTGGGAAAAGGCTTTTTACCGAACTTGAAAGAGGTAATGGAATAAAAGGACTTTTTATATTTTAAGTTGCTTTAAAAATGGCTACAGATATCCTACAAGCTAATGTTCTGGTCTTAAACAAACTGTGGCAGGTTGTTGATGTTTGTTCGGTAAAAAGAGCAATCTGTCTTTTATACCTGAGACATGCCCAGGTAGTGGTAAAGGAGGGTGGCTCTTTTTATACCTTTGGTTTTGAAGACTGGAGAGATTTTTCTCAAAATTCCCCTGGTGAAGGTCACTTTATCTCAACTATAAGTTACCGGTTGAAGGTGCCCAAAGTAATAATTCTTATGCTCTATGATAGACTCCCTCCAAGACGTGTTAAATTTACCCGCAAAAACATTTACCGGCGAGATAACAATACCTGCCAGTATTGCGGAAAGAGACTACCAACCCAGGAGCTTAACATTGACCATGTGGTACCTCTCTCCAGAGGAGGCAAAAACACCTGGGAAAACGTTGTCTGTTCATGTATCTCCTGTAATGTGCGTAAAGGAAATAGAACGTTGGAAGAGGCGGGGATGAAACTTATCAGAAAACCCAGGAAGCCTAACTGGAAAACATTTGTAAAAAGCACATTTCCAGATATTCCCGGGTGGGAAAACTGGAAGGAACTTCTGGATGTAGCTTACTGGAATGTGGAACTGGAGGAGGATTGAGCAGAAAAGATAAGCCTTAAACTCACCTGGCTTTATTCTGGCTGATACCAAATTTGAATTTGGCATTTTAAACGGCAAGATTATAAACTGGAACACCCTCCACCTCCTCTCCTTCCCCCCCAAGATAATCCAGAAAACTAGCAAAATTTACCAGCAAGCCTACCAAAGAATAACAGGTAGACCCATTCCTGACCCTTAACAAACAAACCAATCTTTTTAAAAAATGGGTTTGGCGGGCGGTAAAATTAAAGGGAACTTTCGCAAAAACGGTTTATTAGCATTGACAGAGAGGATTGAAATTATAAAATTAACAAAGCAGGTGATTCAATGGATGAGAAAGATATAAAAAAGCTCAGGGAACTGGAAAAAAAATACCACGAGCTAAATCGGCTTCTCACGGATCCTGAAACAATCAAGGAACCCAGGTTGCTGCAAACTTACAGCAAGCAGCAAAAACGCCTGGAAGAAATAATTGATATGTGGAAAGAATATCAAAAACTGCAGAAAGAGATGGAGAACTTAAAAATTATGCTGCGTGAAGAAGAGGAGGAACTAAGAGAACTGGCAGAAGAAGAGAAAAGAGAGATAGAAAAAAAACTGCAACATCTGGAAGATAAAATAAATCTTGCTCTTCTTCCTCAGGACTGTCTCTTATACACATCTCCGAGCCCACGAGACTAGGCA
>CBFDTW010000129.1:0-1735 GCA_965613085.1 uncultured bacterium
GATACGGCGACCACCGAGATCTACACCTAAGCCTTCGTCGGCAGCGTCAGATGTGTATAAGAGACAGGAAAGGGGCAAAACGGTCATCCTGCTTCCTGGAGTTCCTGAAGAACTAAAAGCTATGATTCCTCAGGTTATGGAGTATCTTTCCGGAAAAATTGAGTCTAATTTAGTTATAAAGTCCCGTACACTGAAGGTCTGCGGAATAGGTGAGTCCCGGGTCAATGAAAAAATAGCCCCTTTAATGTCTCAAACTAATCCCACTGTTGCCCTTCTTGCCAAAAAAGGAGAAGTGCACATCAGGATTACTGCAAGATTTTCTCCCGGGGAAGTTGACCGCAAAATAGAAAATACAGAGAAGATAATAAGAGAAAAATTGGGAGATTACATTTTTGGCACCGATGAGGATACTCTTGAAAAGGTGGTAGGTGAGCTTTTAATCAAGAAAAAAATCACCCTCAGTGTGGCTGAGTCCTGTTCAGGAGGACTTGTCTGTGAGCGTCTCACCAATATACCGGGAATTTCTGCGGTTTTTTTATGTGGACTTGTTGCCTACAGCAACAGGGCAAAAACTGAGCTGTTAAATATCTCTCCACAACTTATAAAAGAAAAGGGAGCAGTTTCTTCCGAAGTTGCTAAAAAGATGGCAAAGGGGATAAGAGATATAACAGGTTCTGACGTATCCATTGGAATAACAGGAATTGCAGGACCGGGTGGGGGAACTCCCGAAAAACCTGTGGGACTTGTGTATATAGCTCTTGATGCAAAAGAAAGAAGCATCTGTAATAGATATTTTTTCTCGGGGAAAAGAGAGGTGATAAAATGGAAAACCTCACAGGAGGCTCTTGATCTTTTGAGAAGGTATCTTCTGGGCATTAGCTGTTAGTTGCTGGTTCTAAGTTCCTGGTTGTTAGTTTGGTTGAAGATTTCTTTGACTAAAAGTTATGGGGGGTATGGTAATGAAGATAATAAAACCAGATGAAGGAGAAGTACTGGATATAGAGCTTGAAGAGGATTTTCTTGCAAAAAACAGAAAACTGGCAGAAGAGAACAGATCCTTGCTGGATCAAAACAAAGTAAGAGCAATTGATGTAATGGGTTCAATTGGATCAGGTAAGACCTCTTTAATACAGCTTTTAACCTCCCTCCTGAAAAACAAATTCAAGATAGGTGTAATAGCCGGTGATCTAACCACTGATATAGATGCAAGAAGGCTTGAACAGGATAAGGTACAGGTAGTGCAGGTCAACACGGGAAAAGAATGTCATCTTGATGCCAGTCTTATCAAAAAAGCTCTAAGGAGTCTGGATATAAAGATGATAGATGTAATTTTTATAGAAAATGTGGGAAATCTTATATGCCCCGCCGATTTTCCCCTGGGCACTCATCAAAGGGTGGTGGTGGTTTCGGTCACTGAAGGGCCCTGGATGGTGGTAAAACACCCTTACATCTTTGCAGAGGCGGATGTGGTAGCCATAAATAAAATAGACCTTGCCGAAGCTATGGGAGTTTTTCCCCAAAAACTAATCGAGGATATTCAAAGAATTAACCCTCGGGCAAGGAGTATTCCTGTAAGCTGCCGGCAAAAAAAGGGGATATCAGAAATTATCAAAGCTCTGGGCATTTAAACCTGGATAAAAGCTAATGCATGATTTTTCCATCTCCCAGCAGATTGCTCACCATGTCATAAGAAAAGTGGAGGAAGAGAAGGCTACCGAGGTGCTCGAGATAAAGA
>CBFDTW010000130.1:0-1731 GCA_965613085.1 uncultured bacterium
ATCTATAGAGAGGTTAAAATGTTCAACTTTCACTCTGCTTATCTCGAGGTAAACCTCGATGCGGTTGCTGCTAATGTAAGAGTACTCAAGAAACTGGTGGGAAATAAAACCAGAATTATGGCAGTGGTTAAAGCAAATGCCTATGGTCATGGTGCAGTAGAGGTGTCCCGTGTAGTTCTGGAAAATGGCGCTACACATCTTGCCGTTGCCACTCTGGAGGAAGCTGTAGAGTTAAGGGAAAAGGCACAAATTAAAGCCCCAATTTTAGTCCTTGGAGTATCAACACAGGATGATCTTGAAGCCTTTATTCACTATAATCTTACCATAGCTATAGGTGATCTGGAAATAGCAAAACAGCTATCCCATCTTGCAAAAAAATATGAAAAAAAAGCAAAAATTCATATAAATATAGATACAGGAATGGCAAGGTTAGGTATAGTAGCAAGGGAAGCTAAAGATAAGATTAAAAAAATCGTAAGCTTACCGGGAATTTATGTAGAAGTTATATTCACCCATTTTAGCTCAGCCTGTGAAGAGGATAAAACACCAACTTACCTCCAATTTAAAAAGTATCGTGAAATAATAGATAAGCTGGAGAAAGAGGGAATATACATACCTATTCATCATGTAGCCGATTCTGCTACCTTACTGGATCTTCCATCAATGCACCTTGATATGGTAAGGCCAGGAATAGCCATTTATGGAGCCTATCCCTCTGAAAGTATAAAAAACAAAGCTAAACTTGAACCTGTATCCCAACTAAAAACAAGAATAATTTCCCTGCGTAAAATACCTGCTGGATCTAAGGTTGGTTACGGAGGCACCTACAGGACTAAAAGAGAAACTACCGTGGCCACAATTCCCATAGGGTATGCTGATGGATACAGTAGAAAAATGTCAAATCGAGGGGAAGTTATCATTAAAGGAAAAAGAGCTCCTGTTATTGGAAGGATATGTATGGACCACTGTATGATTGATGTCACTGATATACCGGGAGTAAAATTAGGAGATGAAGTGGTTATGTGGGGAAAACAGGGAACGGAGTATATTACCCTTTCGGAAATAGCAAAAAAAGCAGAAACTATTGTTTATGAAATTGTCCCACTTGTAGATAAAAGAAGAGTTACCCACATTTTCCTGCAAAAGGGGAAAATCATCAAAACTGCTACTACATTACCCTCCCATCCTGTTTATCTTTAGACCACAGACCATAGTTTTTCCGCTGGAGGGTAAAAGGGATGTTTTTTGTGGTTTAGGCAAAGGAGGAGGAAGTCTTCGAGAAGAGATGTATAAAAGCACATTCATAACCACAAATATTACAGACAGAGCTATTATAACTTTACCCAGAAAACTTACCTCTCCTGAAGGACCAAAGAAAGTGCCAACCCCTCCTCCAAAAGCTGCCCCGGTACTTGCCCCTCTACCAACCTGAAGCAGGATGGCCCCTATTAAAAGAACACAAACAACGGTCTGAATAACTAAAAGAACTCCCATTATATCTCTCCGTACTTTACTATCTTAATAAAGGACTCTGGTATTAAACTGGCTCCTCCTACCAGAGCTCCATCTATATCTGGTTCATTCATAAGGGATTTTATATTATCCGGTTTAACACTGCCCCCGTATTGAATTCGAATTGATTTAGCTACCTTTTCATCCGCAAGCTCCCCAACAACCCCTCTTATAAACTCATGCATTTTCTGAGCTTGATCAGGAGTGGCAGTTTTTCCT
>CBFDTW010000131.1:0-1728 GCA_965613085.1 uncultured bacterium
GGTTAAGTATTTTTTTAGTACTTTTATCTATTTTAAATCTATCATCTATCCTGTAACCTATCACCCAGAGTATCTTTTCTTTGCTAAGTAAAATAGGAATTTTGTCTCTTTCCAGCCTCGGTACCTTAAGATCTATAAAAAAGTCCTTGAGTTTTTTTTCTTTCTTCATTCCCAACGGAACAAATCTATCTCCTTCCCTTCGGGGACGTACATATAACGGACCTGGAATCTTATCTAAATCAAAAAATGCTTCCCGGGGATTTTTTGAAAAACAAGCCGGATACTCAGACAGAACCCTGGCTTCAAGAACCATACCAAGTTGCGGCACTTCGGTTCTTCCAGGAACATTAAGATAGGTAAAAAAAACAAATGATTCTCTTTCCCCTTTTCTCAGGATAAATTCATCATACTGCCGCCAGACCTTGATTCCCTCTGGAAGATGGGTTAACCTGGTACCTTCCCCTTCTTTTAAATTTAAAATCTGTTCAATATGAGAATATTCAATACCCTCAAGATCACCTTTTAGCTGCTTCAAGAAATAGCGAATAATTCTCCGCTGCAAGCAAAGATGTAATTTTGAGAGAGCTTGAGCATTAACTATAATCTCTGTATTACTTTCTTTTTTGATTACCCTTCCTTTAACTTCATTGGTAAATTTATCCAAAAAATCTTTTTCTACCCGCAAAAGCTCTGCGCTGCGGTATATAGCTTCACTTACACGAGGATTGTAGTTGTTGCACAGATAGGGGATAAGTTCAAATCGAATCCGATTACGGAAAAAGGAGGTGTCTTTATTTGAAGAATCCCTTCTCGGTGTAATATGATGTCTTCTACAATAGTCCTCAATCTCCCATCTAAACGCCCTGATAAGCGGACGGATTATTCTTTCCCTCATTGGGGGAATACCGGCCAGTCCATCAGCCCCACTTCCCCTCACCAATCTCATTAAAATGGTCTCGACCTGGTCAGAAGCTGTGTGTCCTACTGCTATTTTATCTGCTCCCACCTGAGTGGCAACATGTTCCAGAAAATTATATCTTACCTGTCGGGCAATAGCCTCAAGTCCAGCTTTTTTTCCTTTTGCCAGAAGAGGTACATTTATAGTATCGCAGATTAAAGAAATGCCCAGCTTCCGGGCAAACAGTCTGATCCATCTTTCGTCCTCTTTTGCCTCTTCTCCTCTTATAGAATGGTTAAGGTGAGCAGCCCACAGCTGGAGATTGTACCTGTCCTTAAGATGGTAAAGTAGATGCAAAAGAACAGTGGAGTCCGGGCCACCGGAAACACCTACTATCACCTTATCACCTTTAAAGAGCATCTTAAACTCATTGATCGTAAAGATCACTTTTTTTAACAGAGAATCCTCAACCATAGGCCAACTCTGACACTTCATTGTACCTTCCATAGAAATTTTTGTCAAATCAGGTTTAGATTTCATTCTTCTGGATATATTATTCGCCACAAAAAAAGTCCTTGAGGTGGAGCAGTGGGGCCTGCCTTTCTGCGGTCTCTGGCGGCCAGAATATCACTAACTTCCGCTGGAGGGAATTTACCTCTTCCCACTTCTACCAGTGTCCCTGTGATATTTCTAACCATTTTATAGAGGAATCCATCAGCCTTAAATAGGATGCTTATTAAAAAACCTTTTCTACTTATTTCTGTCTCTTATACACATCTCCGAGCCCACGAGACTAGGCATGATCTCGTATGCCGTCTTCTGCTTGAAAA
>CBFDTW010000132.1:0-1652 GCA_965613085.1 uncultured bacterium
GACGGCATACGAGATCATGCCTAGTCTCGTGGGCTCGGAGATGTGTATAAGAGACAGATCCTCCTTATGGTGGATGGTTCATCTTCCCTGGAAAAAGAAGATGAAAAAGTTTTTGCCACAGTGAAAGATCTGAAAAAGCAAACATTACTGATAATAAATAAAATAGACTTGCCTCAAAGGATTAACAAAAATAAGTTAAGAGAAATATTTCCCCACCTTCACCCTGTAGAAATTTCAGCAACCCAGGGAAGTGGTCTTGGTAGATTGAAAACGGAAATAGCTAATCTTATATTAAAAAAGATAACCCCTACCTCCGAAGATCTCATGATCAATATGAGGCAGAAAAACTGCCTGGAGAAAACAAAAAAATGTCTGATAAGAGCAAAGGAAGGTTTAGAAAATAACCTCTCCGTGGAATTTCTGGCTCTGGAGATGAGAGAGGGAATTGAACATCTGGATGAGTTAACCGGTCGATCCCTGGGAGAAGAAGTGTTAAATCGCATTTTCTCACGCTTTTGTATAGGTAAATAATAATAGGATAAAATGCCCGAACTTATTTTAATCACCGGAGGAGCAAGAAGCGGTAAAAGCAGATTTGCTACGGAGCTTGCCTTAGGTTTTTCATCACAGGTAGTATTCGTAGCTACAGCACCCTGCTATTCTGATCCGGAGATGGAAAAAAGAATTAATCTCCATCGCAAATCCCGCCCCTCTCACTGGGAAACCATAGAGGAAGAAAAAGATGTGGCCTCTGTTCTTTCTAAAATTAACTCATCTCAAAAGGTGGTTATAATTGACTGTCTTACTCTTTTGGTCTCCAACCTTCTGCTGGAAAAAAAAGGAGAAAAAGAAATATTAGACCAGGTTAAAGCCATAGCTGATAAGGGTAGAAAACTTAACCGGGCTACTATTGTAGTGTCCAATGAAGTAGGATGGGGAGTTGTTCCTGCAACAAAACTTGGGAGAGAATTCAGAGATATTGCTGGAGTAGCAAATCAGATTATTGCCAGAGAAGCCAACCAGGTGTGGCTTATTGTCTGTGGGATTCCCTACAAATTAAAAGAAGAGAAAATATGAAAAAGGCAATAAACTCCTCCCTGAGAGAAAAAACAGCTTTAAAATGGCCTGCTCTTTTCCGATATTTTCTGGTAGCACTGCAACTTCTAACTGTTATTCCTCTTAACTTGAAAAAGGAGCTAAAACCAGAGGATGAAGATATAGCAAATTCTACTTTATTTTTCCCCGTGATAGGACTTATTATCGGAGGTCTGCTTTTCTTTATCTACTTTATCTTTAATAATTTTTTTTCTCCAGAAATTACATCAATTTTCATTCTGGGAGGATGGATATACCTTACCGGAGCCTTACATCTTGATGGTCTGGCAGATACCATTGATGGGCTAAGTGGGGGGAAAGACAAAGAGGAAATGCTAAATATAATGAGAGACACCCATATAGGAGCAAAAGGAACTGCTGGTGTGGTGTTTTTAATGTTGATTAAACTTTTTTTAATCATCAAGACAATCTCTTATCCAGATCTACACTCCTTAATCTATGCTCCAGTAATCAGCAGATGGGCTATGGTGGTAGGACTGTCTCTTATACACATCTGACGCTGCCGACGAAGGCTTAGGTGTAGATCTCGGTGGTCG